>CAYYVD010000090.1:0-15404 GCA_964475045.1 uncultured Desulfobacterales bacterium
TGGCCACCCTCATCGACGTCATGCTCCTGGGCCATTGGATCGAGATGCGCCCGGTCGGCGTGCGCACGGCTTGATCCTGTGGCCGGTTCAAGGTACAAGAAGGATCGGGACCCGTACCCTGCAAGGTCTCCAAAGGAAGGAGCGACGGAATGACGATTCAGCAGGACACCCTGACGGCCGTTCGCGGTGTGGCCGTTGGACACTTCAGCGATCCCGGGCACCTCACGGGCTGTACGGTGATCCGGTTTCCCCCGGAGGGCGCCGTGGCCGGGGTGGACGTGCGGGGATCCGCCCCCGGCACCCGGGAGACGGACGCCCTCGATCCCGTGGGCGTGGTGGATCGCATTCACGCCCTGCTTCTCACCGGCGGCAGCGCCTTCGGCCTGGATGCGGCCGGAGGCGTGGTCCAGTGCCTGGAGGAGGAGGGAATCGGGCTCGACACGGGCGGCGGCATTCTGGTGCCCATTGTGCCGGCCGCGGTCCTGTACGACCTCACCGCCGGGAGCCCCTCGGTCCGTCCCGGCCGGGATGAAGGGTACGCGGCCTGCAAGGACGCAGGCACCGGGCCGGTGGCCCAGGGGAACGTGGGCGCGGGCACCGGGGCCACCGTGGGCAAGGTTGCGGGCATGGAGCGCGCCATGAAAGGGGGACTCGGCTCCTCGACCAGGATTCTGGCCGGCGGGGCCGTGGTGGCTGCGCTCGCCGCGGTGAACGCGGTGGGTGACGTGGTCGATCCTCGAAACGGGGCCATTCTGGCCGGGGCGCGCGGGGACGAGAAGGGTTCGTTCCTCGGCGCCGAACGCATGCTCATGGAGCAGACCCGGCTGACGCTCTTCGCCGGTGCGAACACCTCCCTGGCCGTGGTCGGCCTGAACGTTCCCTTCGACAAGAGCCAGCTCACCAAGATCCCCCAGATGGCCCAGGATGGAATGGCGCGGGCCATCCGCCCGGCCCACACCATGTACGACGGGGACACGGTGTTCGCCGTGTCCCTGCCCACGGAGGACGGGGGGGGCGGGCTCGACGTCACGGTCGCGGGAACCGCCGCGGCCGATGTGCTGGCCGAGGCCGTGGTGCGGGCCGTGACCTCGGCCCAGAGCCTGGGTGGGTTCCCCTGCCGGGCCGATTGGGAGGAGGGATAGCATGAAGAACGCGACTGCCGTGGCGGCGGCCCTGGTGGCCGGACTGGGCCTGGTCCTGGCCGGCTGGTTCATCGGGAACGGGTTCTACCGGGGACGCGCAGCGGACCGGTACGTGACCGTGAAGGGCGTGTCCGAGCGGGGGGCCATGGCGGACGTGGCCCTCTGGCCCCTTCGGTTCGTCTCCACGGACGACGATCTGAACGCGGCCCAGCACCGCATCAGGGAGAGCCACGAGCAGGTGCTGGCGTTTCTGAAACGCCACGGCATCGACCCGTCCCGGGCCGAGGTGCAAAAGCTGGAGGTCACGGACCGCCTGGCCGACCCGTACCGCAACGGCCCCATGCAGAGCCGCTACATCGTGGCCCAGACCGTCATGGTCCGGTCGAACGACCCGCCGGCCATTGCCGCGGCCAGCCAGACCGTATGGACGGATAGACACCCGGAGGACGGGGATGTTCAACGAGTCGCGGCCTGGCGTGGAATGGGCGGCTGCGAACGATCACCGACAACGATCACCGACAGGGAAGTCTGAGATGGTGGAAACCAGGATTCACGAGGACGTGTTCAAGCGTTTCCCCGGGTTTCGGCGGGGCATCGTGGTGGTCAGGGACATGGACAATCACGGTCCGGCGCCGGACCTGGAGCACCAGCTCCAGGAGGCCCTGGACCAGGCGGCGGCCAACCCGGTGGATCTCAAGGCCGACCCTCGGACCGCGGCCTGGAACGAGGCCTACCGGGAGCTGGGGTGTAACCCCAACAAGTTCCCCCCGGCCCATCTGGCCCTGCTCAAACGGGTGCAGAGGCCCGGGGCGCGCATCCCGTTCATCAACAAGGCGGTGGCCGTCATGAACGACTGCTCCATTCGCGGGGTTCTGCCCGTGGGCGGGGACGACTTGGAGCGGGCCGGGACGACCCTGGAGCTTCGCCCGGCCGAAGGCGACGAGCGCTTCACACCCCTGAGCGACCCCGACAAGACCGAGCACCCCGAGCCCGGGGAGGTCATCTACGTGGTGGAGGAGACGAAGGAGGTCATGTGCCGGCGGTGGAACTGGCGGAACGGCTTCGGGACCCGCATCACCGAGGGGACCCGCGCCCTGGTCATGAACATCGACGGGCTGGGCGCGGACAGCGAGCGGCGGGCGCTCGAGGTCCGGGACCGCGTGGCCCACTTGCTGGAGCGGTTCTGCAAGGCCGAGACCGTAGCCGGCCTTTTGACGCCTTCCAGCCCTTCCTTCAGGTTTGATTTTTGAGTTCGGAGAGGGGCATCGGCCCCTCAGACCATCTCTTCCGCCTGAAGAACGTGCGTGGAAGCGCGGGCGCGTGTGACCACGAACGACGAGATCGGGGCGGTCTTTGGCGCGCCGGTCTCCAGGGTAGACCACCCCACGGACGCCGTGCGGGCGGCTGAAGCGCCTGAACGTGGCCTCCAGGCTCCAGGGCCTCACCCGGGAGGTGGGGACGGACATCGTACTGAGCCGGGAGACCGCCGAACGATGGAAGGAAGCCTTTTCCATGAACCTCTTTCCCCCGAAGGTCAAGGGACGATCCCGCCCGGTGGAGATTCGCGGACTCGCGTGAGTGAGGCGTCCCGGAATTCGAAACGACCCAGAGGGCAAACTCTGCAAAGGAGCGAAAACACATGAAATCCAAGCAGTGGCGGGAACCGCCGGCCATGCGCATCGACCCATCCACCACCTACCGGGTCTCCATGGAGACCAACCGGGGGGACATCGAGTTGGACCTCTACCCGGAGCACGCCCCCAAGACCGTGAACAACTTCGTGTTCCTGGCCCAGGAGGGATTCTACGACGGCGTGGCCTTTCACCGTGTGATCCCGGACTTCGTGATTCAAGGGGGCGATCCCACGGGCACGGGATCGGGCGGACCGGGGTACCGGTTCGAGGACGAGACCCGGGGCAATCCCCTCAAGCACGAGACCGGGGTCATCTCCATGGCCAACGCCGGACCCAACACCAACGGCAGCCAGTTCTTCATCACCCACTCTCCCCAGCCCCACCTGGACGGCATGCATACCGTGTTCGGCAAGGTGGTGGAAGGTCAGGACGTGGTGGACGCCATTCGAGCGGGCGACCGCATGACGCAGGTGACTGTGCGGGAGACCGGAACGGAATCGTGACGACCGGGCCGGGTGAACGCCTCGTTCGAGTCGCTCGAGGGCGGAGCCCGGCGCACCAGGGGGCAGGGTCATGGAGGATGTGGGGGAACGGGTCTCCGAGCTGTTCGAATCAGGGCTCTTCTGTGCCGAGGGCGTGCTCCAGGCCGTGGCCGAGCACCTGGGGATCTCGTCCCCCCTGATTCCCCGTATCGCCACGGGATTCTGCGGCGGCATGGCCAGGACCTCGGGGCTCTGCGGGGCCTTCACCGGCGGGGTCATGGCCCTGGGCCTGGCCCACGGCCGGGACCGCGCCGGTGAACGGATCCGGCCGGCGTACAAGAGGACCGCCCGGTTCGCCCGGGCCTTCGAGGTGCGTTTCGGCAGCCTGCAGTGCAAGGAGATCCTGGGCTGCGACCTGTCCACCCCGGAGGGCCGGGCCCGGTTCGAGATGGAGGAGCTCGCCATGACCGTCTGCCTGAAGGTCACGGCGGAGGCGGCCGCCCTGGCCGCGGAGATCGCTGCCGAGCCCGATGACGGGTGAGGACGTCATGAAGACCCAGGAGTCCCCCCCGCTGGGCGAGATCTTGCGGCGGGCCCGCAAGAGCAAGCGGGTATCGCTGGAGCAGCTGGCCGCCGGCACCGATCTCAGCGTGAGCTTCTTGAGCCAGCTGGAGTGCGGCAAGGCGAACGTCTCCGTGGAGAACCTGAAGAAGATCACCCGGTTTCTCGACATTCGCATCGCCCCCCTCTTCGGCGAGGACGAGAGCCTGGCCCTGGGAAAGGTCACGAGAAGGGGGGAGGGCCTGCCCTTTGCCCTGGAGGGCTCCACCGCCTACTGCGAGGCCCTCATTCAGAAGGGCGGAGCGGACCTCCAGGCCACCTTCTACGTCAATCCCCCGGGCGAGGGACGGAAGGTCCCCTTCGGTCATGTGGGGGAGGAGCTGCTCTACGTGATTCGGGGGGAGGTGCTCTTTCACCTGAACGACGAGGAGTACCACCTGTACGAGGGCGATCTCATTCACTACCGGAGTGAGGCGCTCCACAGCTGGACCAACCCTGGCAAATGGGAGAGCGTGGTGCTCGTGGTGAACACGCCCCCCAGCTGGTAAAGGAGAACCGAGGCATGCAGGACACGGAATTTTCACTGGTGACGTATCGATTCGAGGGGGAGACGCGGGTGGGGCTGGTCCGGGACCGCCGGGTCCGGGAGGTCAACCGGGCCCTGGAGGCGGAGGCCGCATCCCGCCCGTCCGGGGAGATGCCGTTCCGCACCATGCTGGATCTCTTGAACCACTGGGACCGGTTGCTTCCCCGCCTCCGGGCGGCCGCGGGGCTGATGGAGAGTGCGCCGCCCGGAGAGCTTCTCGACCTCGACCGGGTGGCGCTGCTCGCGCCCGTGCCCGCACCCGGCAAGATGATGAACGTGGGGCTGAACTTCTACGATCACGCCGAGGAGATGGGCATGGAGGTCGGGGAGGGTTACCGGCCCAACTTCTTCTGGAAAGGCGATCGGAACTGCATCATCGGCCCCAGCCAAAAGATCCGGCTCTCCTCGGACTATGTAGACTGGGAGGCCGAGCTCGCCGTGGTGATCGGAAGGCCGGCCAGGGACGTGAGCCCTGAGGAGGCCCCGGGCTTTGTGGCCGGGTACACCTGTCACAACGACGTGACCGACCGGCGGCTGATGATGCCCGAGGCCGGACGGCTGGACTTCCTGGCGGGCAAGTCCCGGGACACCTTCGGCCCGCTGGGGCCGGCCCTGGTTCCCGCGGACCAGGTCTCGAACGCGGACGGCCTGCGCATCCGCTGCCTGGTGAACGGGGAGGTGATGCAGCACACCGGGACCGACCGGATGATCTGGGGACCGGCCCGATGCATCTCGGCCCTCTCCCGGGTGTTCACCCTGCAGCCGGGCGACGTGATCGGGCTGGGAAGCGGGGCCGGCGTGGGCTGGACCAAAGGGATGACCCTGGGGCCCGGGGATCTCCCCAAGGCCATGGAGCGCATGCTCCAGGGAGGGGGCGTCTTTCTGAGGCCGGGCGACACCGTGACCGTGGACATTCCGGGCGTGGGACGCCTGGAGAACGAGGTGGAGGCATGATGGAGGAGAAGCGCAAGGCCCTGGGGCGGGTGACGCCCATGGTGCAGGAATCGGAGAGCTCTCCGATCCGCCGCATGATGAAGATGATGGAGGAGCGCTCGGACCTGTTGAACCTCTCCGCCGGCGAGGCCGCGTTCGACGCGCCCGAGGCGCTCGTCGAGGCGGCGGTCGCGGCCATGCGGGAAGGCCGCAACCGCTACACGTCCACCAACGGGACGCCCGGGATTCGAAGGGCCGTGGCCGGGTTCCTGAAGACGGAGATGGACGTGGACGTGGACCCGGACGAGAACGTGCTCATGACCGTGGGGGGTATGGAGGCCATCTTCCTGGCCTTCCGCCTCCTCGTGGGTTCCGGCGACGAGGTCCTGCTCCCGGACCCGGGCTGGGGCATCTTGAGGCCCATCACAGACCGGCTGGGCGGCACCCTGCGGTTCTACCCCCTGAAGAAGGCCGACACCTGGACCATCGATCCGCAGGCCCTTCTGGACAACATCCGCGACACCACCAAGCTGCTCGTGATCAACACGCCGTCCAACCCCACCGGCGCCATGCTCTCGCGCGAGGGCTACGCGGCCGTACTGGAAAAGGCCCGGGAGCACGGTGTGTTCGTGCTCTCGGACGAGGTGTACCACAACTACGTCTACGAGGGCGGGCACGTGAGCGCGCTCCAGTTCGACCACCTGGACCACGTGATCATGGTCAACAGCTTTTCCAAGACCTTCGCGGTCACCGGCTGGCGGCTGGGCTACGCCGTGGCCCACCCCTGGGTGATCCGGCAGATGAGCGTGTTCAAGGAGACCATCTCCCTCTGCTCCTTTTCCATCGGCCAGTGGGCCCTCGCCGAGTTCCTCCCGGACAGCCGGGCCTACCTGGACCGGGTGCGGGAGCTCTGCCGCGGCAACATGGAGCGGGTGGTGGAACGGTTGAACCGGATTCCAGGTGTCCGCTGCCCCAGGCCCCGGGGCGGCTTCTACGCCTTTGCCGACTTCTCCGGGATCGAGCCCTCGGACGAGGCCCTGTTCCGGCGCATCCTGGACGGGGGCGTGGCGGTGGTGCCCGGAGGGTTCTTCGGGTCTCAGGGTGCGGGCCACGCCCGCCTCATGTTCGCCACCGACCCGGACCTGATCGAGCGGGCCCTGGACCGCGCGGAGGCGGTCCTGACCCCTCAGGCGCCGAAGAGATAGCGCCGGCGCGCTGGAGAACGCATGACGGCGAACCCATCGAAACGCGTGCTGATGCTGGGCAACGAGGCCATCGCCCGGGGGGCCCTCGAGGGCGGGATCTCCTATGCCACGGGGTACCCGGGCAACCCCTCCTCGGAGATCCTCGAGACCCTGTTCAAGTGGGGCGACCCGCACGGCGTGGCCGTGGAGTGGTCGGTGAACGAGATCGTGGCCCTGGAGGCCGCCGCGGCCTTCGCCTTCTCCGGGAGGCGGGCCGTGGTCACCATGAAGCAGAACGGCCTGAACGTGGCGGCCGACTTCCTCACCACGGTCTCTCTCGACGAGCTGCCCGGGGGCCTGCTGGTGGTGGTGTGCGACGATCCGGGCCCGCTGACCAGCAGCAACGAGCAGGACTCGAGGCACTTCGCCAAGATCGCCCAGATCCCGCTGCTGGAGCCCGCCACCTCCCAGGAGGCCAAGGAGATGGCCGTTTACGGGCTCGAGCTCAGCCAGCGGTTCGGCGTGCCCTGCCTGCTCCGGGCGGTCTCCCGGCTCTCCCACGGGCGCGGCCCGGTCTCGCCCGGACCGGTGGCCTCCCAGGGGCCCTTGCCCCGCTTCGACAAGGATCGGCCCAAGGTGGGGCTCCCCTTCCTCGTCACCCGGAACCACGCCCGGCTGCTCCGACTGCGAGAGGAGATTCGGGCCGAGCTCGAGGCCTCTCCCTGGAACGGCTATACGGGGCCCGAAGGGGCTTCCACCGTGGTGGTGGCCTCCGGCCTCAGCGCGACCTATGGTCATGAAGCGATTCAGTTTCTCGAGCTCGAGGACCGGGTGGGGCTCCTGAAGCTGGGGACCACCTGGCCGCTTCCCTCGGAGCGCATTCTGGAGCGGGTGGGGCCGGCTCGGACCGTGGTGTTCCTCGAGGAGGTGGACCCCTTCGTGGAGGACGGGGTCAAGGTGATCTGCGCCGAGAACGGCGACCGGACGGGCCGGGTGCGCTTCCTGGGCAAGAACGACGGTTTTGTGGCCGGACCGGACGGCCCCGGCGTGGGCGAGATGAACACCGACACGGCCCTTGCGGCCCTGGCCCGGCTCTTCGACCTGGAGCCGGTCCGGGAGGAGCCGATCCCCGAGGAGCTTCAGGCCCGGGCTCAAGACCTGCTGGTCCCCCGGGAGCTCTCGTTCTGCCAGGGCTGCGCGCACCGCGCCTCCTTCTTCGCCGTCAAGACCGCCCTCGAGCTGGACGGCCGGGACGGTTTCCTGGTGGGGGACATCGGGTGCTACGGCATGGCGGCCGGGACCACCGGGTTCCAGCAGATCAAGGCCCTGCACTGCATGGGCTCGGGTATGGGGAACGCCTGCGGGTTCAGCCGGCTCGAGGGGTTCGGGTTCGAGCAGCCCGTGGTGGCCGTGGCCGGGGACTCCACCTTCTTTCACGCGGGTCTGCCCGCCCTGGCCGACGCCGTGCACCACAAGGCCGACGCGGTCTTCGTGATCCTGGACAACGCCGTGACCGCCATGACCGGCTTCCAGGTCAACCCGGCCACCCCGGCGGCCGTGGCCGAGGGCAAGCAGGAGCTTCGCATCGAGGACGCGGCCCGCGGTCTGGGGGCCGAGGCCGTGGTCCTCGACCCGGTGGCGGACGTGAACGCCGCCGTGGACGCGCTCCTCGGGGCCATCGAGGCCGGTGGGGTGCACGTGCTGGTCTTCCGTCACGGGTGCGCTACCTTTTTTCAGAAGCGGATCGATCGCCGCACTCGCCCCCGGGTCTGGGTGGACACGGAGAACTGCCTCGGGGATCAGTGCGGGTGCAACCGCTTCTGCAGCCGCATCCTGAGCTGCCCGGCCATCCTGTTCGATCCGGAGAGCGGCGTGGCCCGCATCGACGAGCAGGTCTGCACGGGCTGCGGGCTCTGCGTGCAGGTCTGTCCCCAGGGGGCGATCCGGCTCGAGCCCCGGGAGGCCAAGCCATGAAGGCATCGACGACCAACGTGGTGATCACAGGCGTAGGCGGACAGGGAAACGTTCTGGCGGCCCGGCTGCTGGCCACCGCCGCCCTGGAGCAGGGACTGGAGGTCACCGTGGGGGACGTCTACGGGCTGACCCAGCGCGGCGGATCCGTGGCCAGCCACGTCCGTTGGACCGAGGGGCGTCCCCTGCCTCCGCTGGTGCCCCGGGGCGCCCTGGACATCCTCGTGGCGTTCGAGCCCCTGGAGGCCCTGCGCATCCAGAGCCGGTTCGGCCACGCCCGAACCGCCGCCCTGGTGAACGCCTCCCCGGTCATGCCGATCGGCGTGCAGGCCGGCCGGTTTTCCTACCCGGACGCCGGCGAGCTGTGGTCGCTCCTGGAGCGGATGACCGGGCGCTGTCTCAGGGTCGAGGGATCCGGGACGGCCCGCTCCCTGGGGAACATCCAGGCCCTGAACACGGTCATGCTGGGCGCCCTCTGCGGCGCCGGCCTGACGGCCTTCGAGGCCGACCTGTTTACCGGGACGATCCGGCGCGAGCTGCCCGAGCGTTTCGTGGACCTGAACCTGGAGGCCTTCGAGCGGGGCCTGGCGCTGGGCCGGGACGCCGCCGGCGGCGCCTGAAGTGATGGGAAGCAGGGCCGCCCCCAGGGGCGGACAATGGTGGACAACGTGCGGCGGAACGCCGCCTCGAACCGAAACGCCTACTGGCTCGGTCCCCTCTACTCGGCCCAGTTCTTCACCCTGACCACCAACGTGAAGGCCGAGGGGGCGGAGGACCTCAAGGGGAAGAAGATCCGGGCCGGCAGCTCCTTCTTCGACTCGGTCAAGGCCGTGGGCGCGGTCCCGGTGAGCACGCCCATGATGGAGATCTACACCGCCATGGAGCGGGGCACCATCGACGGCTTCGTCATGGTCCCGGTGGGATACACCCAGTTCGGCTGGCACGAGGTGAGCAAGTACTGGGTCGGCCCCAGGCTCCTGGAGGGCTCGACCCCGTCCTGCCCCCTGATCAACATGGACGTCTGGAAGTCCCTGTCCAAGCAGGAGCAGGAGTGGCTGACCCAGCCCATCGTCGACCACCTGGAGGAGATGTACGGCTACCACTTCTGGCTCTACCGGGGGGAGAAGTACGGGACGGGCGCCATGCTCGACGAGGGCGTCCAGCGGATCCAGTAGTCCGAGGAGGACGACGACTGGTTCCGGAACACCTGGCGGGACGCCCTGTGGGGATACGTGGAGAAGAACATGGACCCCAAGGACTTCCAGCGGTTCTCGGACCTGGTGGGCCGCGCGGAGTAATTTGCCGTCTTGTCACGCGGAGTCCGGTTCCCTGCAGTTCCGATGGGGCGCTGCAGGGGGACTCCGTGCATCGGTGCGCGCCCGCAGGGGCGCGCGGGGAGGCCTGTTTTGACCTGGCTGCAACGGCTCGGTAAGGCGTACGACCGGCTTCTGGGAGGGCTGATGTTCCTCTCCTGCATCCTGCTGGCGGCGGCCATGCTGCTCGTCTGCCTGGACGTCTTCATGCGCTACCTGTTCAACACCCCCATCCTGTGGGCCATGGACGTCTGCGAGTTCATCCTCGTGGGCATCGTGAGCCTGGGCATGGCCTGGCTCCTCAAGAACGAGTCGCACGTGCGCATGGACTTCCTGGTCGAGCGCCTCCCGCCGCGCAAGCAGGCCTTCATGTCCGCGGTGAACGCGGTGATCGGCGCCGTGACCCTGGCCGTCATCCTCCGGTACGGCGTGGCGGAGATCGCCGACCTCTGGCAGCGGCGATACGCCGTGGAAACCGGCGTGCTGCGGATTCCCAAGGTGAGCCTGCTGATCCCCATCGCGGTCGGGCTGTTCCTGTTCCTGATCCAGTTCGTTCGCCAGGCGGTGACGTACATCCGGCGGTTTCGGGCCCTGGGGCGGGAGGAGTGAGATGCGAGCGACCCGGTTGAATTGCGGAAGGAGCTGAACCCGTGGAGTGGCCCATTGTCCTGGCCCTGATCTTCGTGGGGCTGATCATTCTCATGCTGACGGGTCTGCCCGTGACCATCTCCTTCATGGCCATCAACGTGGTGGGCGTGTTCGTGTTCTGGGGCGGCGAGGCCGGCCTCGGACAGCTGTTCCTGAGCATGAAGAACTCGGTGAAGAGCTTCGTGCTTCTCCCGTTCCCCTTGTTCATCCTGCTGGGGGAGGTGCTGTTCCGGTCCGGGATGGCCGGCCGGGCCATCGACGTGGTGGACACCTGGCTGGGCGGCGTGCCCGGAAGGCTGGGACTCCTGGGCGTGGGCGCCGGGGTGGTCTCCTCCACCCTGAGCGGCTCGGGTGTGGCCAGCACGGCCATGCTCTCGGCGACCCTGGTCCCGGACATGGAGGCCCGGGGCTACAAGAAGGCCATGAGTCTGGGTCCCATCATCGGGAGCGGCGGCATCGCCATGATCATTCCTCCGAGCGCGGACATCGTGCTCCTGGCCAGCCTGGCGTCCCTCTCCGTGGGGCAGCTCCTGATGGCGGGCGTCCTCCCGGGCATCCTCCTGGGGATCCTGTACGCCGGGTACATCGTGATCCGCTGCGCGATCCAGCCCTCGATCGCGCCGCCCTACCAGGTGCCCCACATCCCGCTGCGGACCAAGATCGTCATGACCCTCAAGAACGTGGTCCCCATCGCGATCATCATCTTCCTGGTGATCGGGGTCATTCTGGTGGGCATCGCCACGCCCTCGGAGGCCGCGGCCCTGGGCGCGCTGGGCGCGTTCGTCCTGGCGGCCTGCTACCGCAGCCTCACCTGGGAGGTGGTCCGGGTCTCGATCCTGAACGCCACCAGGATCACGGTCATGCTGCTCACCATTCTCCTGGGCGCCATGGCCTTCAGCCAGATCCTGGCCTACACGGGCTGCGTCAAGGGGCTGATCGAGTTCACCACGGGGCTGCCCCTGCCGCCCGTGGCGGTCCTCATCGGCATGCTCCTCACCGTGTTCTTCCTGGGCTGCTTCATGGACGAGATCGCCCTCATGATGATGCTGCTGCCGATCTACATGCCCATCGTGGAGGCGCTGGGGTTCGACCCCATCTGGTTCGCCATCCTTCTGCTGGTGAACTTCGAGATGTCCCTGACCACGCCCCCCTTCGGCATGATCCTGTTCGTCATGAAGGGATCGGCACCGCCGGACACGCGCATGGTGGACATCTACAAAGCGGCCGTGCCGTTCCTCGTCTGCGATGCCGTAGCCATCGCGCTGATGATCATGTTCCCGGGGATCTCGACCTGGCTGCCCACCGTGATGACGCCGTGAGGCGGTGACGGATGACTTAGACCTGAAACCAGTCGGAGTGCACCAGGAGCTTGTTCACCATGACGATTCAAGGACCCCGGGAACTGGTTCGGGATGTGCAGCAGGCAGGCCTGTGCATCGGGTGCGGCGCCTGCGTGGATCTCTGTCCCTACTTCAAGCACTACAAGGGCCGTACCTTCCAGGTGTTTCCCTGCGACCTGGAGAGCGGGCGCTGCTTCGCCCACTGCCCCAAGGTCGAAGTGGACCTGGACGAGCTCTCCCGGAGGCTCCGGGGAACCGGCTACGAAGGCCTGGACCTGGGCGTGGTCCGGTCCATTCACGCAGCCAGGGCGGGGGCCTCCCTGCCGGCGGCGTCATTTCAGGGCGGGGGTACGGTGAGCGCACTCATGGCCTTTGCCGTCGGCTCCGGCCTCATCGACGCGGCCGTTCTCACGGGCCGGGAAGGGGCCTGGCCGGTCCCCCGGATCGTCACGGACGAGCAGGGCGTCCTGGCCTGCGCCTCCAGCAAGTTCACGGCCGCCCCCACGCTCCAGGCCCTCAACCGGGCCCAGCGCCTCGGTTATGAACGGCTGGGGGTGGTGGGAACGCCCTGCCAGCTGACCGCCGTGGCCCAGATGAAGGGAAACCCCACCTCACGGGAGGCGTTCGTCGACCCGGTGGCCTTGACCGTGGGGCTCTTCTGCAACTGGGCTCTGGACCCCCGTGCGCTCATCGGGTTTCTCGCCGAACGGGTGGATCTCGACCGGGTGACGGGCATGGACATTCCGCCGCCGCCTGCGGACCTGCTGGTCGTGCGGCTCGAGGAGGAGACCGCGGAGATCCCCCTCGAGGAGATCCGCCCCCTCATCCCCGAGACCTGCTCCCTCTGCCCGGATCTTACCTCGGAGTGGGCGGACCTCTCCGTGGGCATGTTCGAGGGGCGGCCCGGCTGGAACACCCTGCTCGTTCGGTCGGATCGGGGCGAGGAGTTGGTTCGAGCGGTCGAGGCGGCGGGCTACCTGGAGCTCGAGCCCATGCCCGAGGAGAACGCCGCACACCTCTCGGCGGCCGGCCGGGCGAAAAAGGAGCGTGCGTTTCGCGCCGCCTTGAGGCAGAATGGGGTCAACCGGGCGGACGGGTGCTCCATGCTCCGGGTCCCGGACGGGGTTCTCGCAAAGCTCTGAATTTCGGGGACACCATGAAATTCAGCCCGAAAGCCCCCAATGCAAACGGGAGGCACACCATGGGTGAACAGGTCCGGGGCGGCTACGCTTCCTACGGACAGGTCGCAGGCATCCTCATGACCGAGTCCACCATCCCGCGGGTGCCGGGGGACCCGGGGCACGGGGAGACCTTTCCGTTCCCGGTCCGGTACGGAGTCGTCCGGGGGTTTCCTTTCGACGACCTGGTGGCCTGCCGAAAGGATCATGTGGGCCTGGTGGTCGAGGCGGCCCGCGCGCTCCAGGACGAGGGCGTCCGGTTCGTGGCGGGGGACTGTGGTCTCTTCTCCCTGTTCCAGGCCCACGTGGCGGCGCGGCTGGAGGTGCCCTTCCTGGGCTCACCCCTCTCCCTCGTGCCCCTGATCGCTTCCTTCCTGCCGCCGTCCCGGAAGGTCGGCCTCATCACCGGGGACACGCGCATTCTTCGGGACGAGCACCTGCAGGCCGCCGGCGCGGACCGGTCCCGCCTGGCCGTCCGGGGGATGGAGGGGAACCGCGAGTTTCAGCGGGTGGTGATCGAGCGGGGGGAGGCCCTGGACGTGGAGGCCATGCGCCGGGGCGTGGTGGACGCAGCCCGGGGGTTGGCCGGCGAACCGCTGGGTGCGGTGGTCCTGGAGTGCACCAACCTGGTGACCTTCCGGCGGGACGTCCAGCAGCACCTGGGCGTGCCGGTCTACGACATGGCGAGCCTGGTGGAGTTCTTCGCCGAAGGCTACCGTCTGCGCACCTTTACGTCCCGCTACCTCGCAAATGGGGTCAGGTCTTGAATTTTGACGTTTCTGCGCCTCAGGCCACCTCACCGCCCAGGTACGCCTTCTGCATCATCTCGTTGCCGAGAAGGTTCGCGGCCGTGTCCGACAGGACGATGGACCCGGTCTGGAGGACGTAGCCCCGGTCGGCGATGGAGAGCGCCATGCTGGCGTTCTGCTCCACCACGAGCACGGCCGTGCCCCGGCGGTTCACGTCCTGGATGAGGTCGAACTGCTGGTCCACGAGCAGGGGCGCCAGGCCCATGGAGGGCTCGTCCATGAGGAGGACGCGAGGGTTGCTCAGGAGCGCCCTGGCCATGGCGAGCATCTGCTGCTCGCCGCCGCTCAGGGTGATGCCCGGGTTGTGGAGCCGGGCCTTGAGTGCGGGAAAGAGCTCCAGCATGCGGTCGATGTCCCGCTGGACGCCGTCGGTGTCCTTGCGGAGAAACGCCCCCATCTCCAGGTTCTCCAGGACCGAGAGCCGCGGAAAGATCCGGCGGTTCTCCGGCACGATGGCCACGCCCCGGCCGACGATGTGCTTGGTGGCCAGACCGTCGATGCGCTCGCTCTCCAGGCGCACCTCGCCGCGCTTGATCCGGCATACGCCCAGGATGGTCTTGAGGGTGGTGGACTTGCCCGAGGCGTTCCCGCCGAGCAGGCAGACGAGTTCCCCCTTCCCGACATCCAGGTGAATGTCGTACAGGGCCTGGATGTTGCCGTAGAACGTGTCCACCCCCGCAAGCTCGAGGATAGGCCGGGGCTTCAGGGGTGCGGATCCTGTTGTGTCGGTATCCATGAGACTAAGCCTGCTCGGGTTCTTCGCCGCCAGCCTCCAGACCGGCGTTTTTCGTCTTCTTGCGGCCCAGATAGGCCTCGATGACCCGCGGGTTGCCGGCCACCTCGTCGTAGGTGCCCTCAGCGATCTTTCGGCCGTAGTCCAGGGCGATCACCCGGTCCGAGATGGTCTTGACCAGGTTGAGCTTGTGCTCGATCAGGAGGATGGTGTAGCCGTGGGTGTCCCGCAGCTCCCGAATGAAGCCGGTGATCTCCAGGGTCTCCTGGGGGTTCATGCCCGCCGAAGGCTCGTCCAGCATGAGGACCTTCGCGTCGGTGGCCAGGGCCCGGGCGATCTCCAGGCGCCTGCGGTTGGCGTAGGAAAGGAACTGAGCCTCCTGCTCGAACCGATAGCCGGTGAGCCTGGCTCCGAAGAGCCCCAGGATCTCCCGGACCCGGTGGTCGGTTTCGGCCTCCTCCCGCTTGAATCGGGCAAGATGGAACAGGATGGAGATCACCCCGGCCCGGGTGCGGCAGAACTGGCCCACCTTGGCATTGTCCAGGACGGTCATCTTGGTGAAAAGGCGGAGGTTCTGAAAGGTGCGCGCAATGCCCGCCCGGGCCACCTGGTGGGGCTTGAGCCCGCTGATCTCCCGGCCCTCGTAGCGGATGGTTCCTTTGGTGGGCGGGTAGATGCCCGAGATCATGTTGAAGACCGTGGACTTGCCCGCGCCGTTCGGGCCGATGACGCTCAGGATCTCCCGCTCCCGAAGCTGGAGGTCCAGGTCCTGGACCGCGGTGAGCCCGCCGAATGCCATGGTGACGCCCTCGAGCTCCAGGACCACGCGGTCCCCGGCCTTGTGGCCCGGTGTCTGCCCCTCGGTCCTGCTCTTCTCGCCGTAGTAAAGG
>CAYYVD010000091.1:0-15294 GCA_964475045.1 uncultured Desulfobacterales bacterium
GAGATTCGAATGGACTGCTCCTCGCCGTACGCCATGGCCGGCCTCATCGGGCTGTCGGACCGGTTCGACATCGCCTGGGGCAATGACCCGGACGTGGACCGGCACGGAATCGTCACCGCGGAGGGGCTGATGAACCCCAATCACTACCTGTCGGTGGCGGTCTGGTACCTGCTTCGGCACCGGCCCTCCTGGGAGCCTTCGCTTCAGGTGGGCAAGACCCTGGTGAGCAGCTCCATGATCGATCGGGTCACCGCGTCCCTGGGGCGGGGGCTCTACGAGGTCCCGGTGGGCTTCAAGTGGTTCGTGGACGGCCTCCTTCACGGCCGGCTCGCCTTCGGGGGCGAGGAGAGCGCGGGGGCCTCCTTCCTGCGAAGGGACGGGTCGGTCTGGTGCACGGACAAGGACGGGTTCTGCATGTCCTTCCTGGCCGCGGAGATCCTGGCCCGGACGAATCGGACACCGTCCGAGATCTACCGGGAGGTGCTGGTTCCGCAGCACGGAGAGCCCTTCTACAAGCGCTCGGACGGTCCCGTCACCGAGGAGCAGAAGTCCGTGCTCTCGGCCACGACCCCGGAGACGTTCCGGCGAGCCCGCATTGCGGGAAAGCGCGTGGAGGCCGTTCTGACCAGAGCGCCGGGCAACGACGCCCCCGTGGGAGGCGTCAAGGTCCTGCTGGAGGGCGGATCGTGGTTCGCCGTGCGCCCGTCGGGAACCGAGCCCAAGATGAAGTTGTACATCGAGAGCTTCGAAGGGGAGGCCCTCTGGGAGCGCATTCAGGAAGACGCCCTCCCTGCGGTGTTCGAGCCCTGATTCGCAAGCCCCGGGGATCCTTGATGATCCAGCGCGCCGCTGGATGTCCCAATCCTGTTGACAGGCCGTCTGCCGCACAGGTATCATCCCCGGCACGAGCACGAGCAGCCCTGATCCTTCATGCGGGCGGGCATCGGCCGCTTTCCGCCCTGTCCAGACGGAAGGTTTGGCTTTTACCTTCCGGCGTTTTTCCCCGGAAACAGCGATCCCAACCCGCCGTTCCCGGAAACCCCGACGATCCGAGGCGCCGGGATCGTTGCCCCTCCAACCGCTCGAATGTTCGAGACCTGTTTTCGTCAACGGGTTCCTGCCAGGCAGAGGGAGAGGACCATGAGCATCAAGAAGCGCTTCATGCTTGCCGGCACCGCCTTCTGCCTGGCCGTGGCCGCGGCCGCGGCGCTTGTGGCCTCGCACTTCGCCCATGAGCTCCTGTTTCGGGAGCATCGGGAAAAGGCCGAGATGATGCTCTATGCCATGAAGGCGGTCAGATCCCATGTCGGCAAGGTGGTGCGGCCCAGGGCGGATTCGATGCTCGATCCCGACGATTTCGTCACCGAGCTTCAGTCCACGTCTTACGCCGCCAACAGCGTCTTTGCGCGTATTCCGGAAAAGGAACGCCACGGCATGCGGTTCAAGACCGCCTCGGTGAAGCCGCGCAACCCCGCCAACCGGGCCGGGCCCGTGGAGGCGGAGATCATCGCCGAGCTGGATCGACTGGAGCAGCAGGGGCTCGTGCCGTTCTGGGAAGGTGTGCGGGAGGTCGAGGGCGGGGCCCATTTCATCCTCGCCGTGGGCGAGGTGAACCGAGCCGGCTGCATGCGTTGCCATTCCACGCCCGAGCGCGCTCCCGAGGCGTTGAAGCGGCTTTACCCGCCCGAGTCAGACCAGGGTTACGGGCACCTGGAGGGCAGGGTGGAGTCGGCCGAAATGGCGGCCATACCCGTGGAGGACTTCCAGGCGAGCGTCGACCGCATGCGGCTGTCCATCGCGGCCGCAGCCCTGGTGCTGCTGGCCGTGGCCCTGATCGGCCTCCACCGGGGATTGAACGCCGTCTTTCGACCCATGAGCCATGCTTCGGATCTGGCCGAGCAGATCGCGTCGGGGGATCTGGAGCGGGCCTCCAGGGGCATCCGCGAATGCGGGGAGTTCAAACGGCGCATTGAAAAGGCGGAAACCCGCGGGCGGCCCTGTGACGAAGTCGGAGCGTTGTTGCTCTCCTTCAGGACCATGGCGGAGAAGCTGGATTCCCTGGTGGGGCGGGTCCGGGCCTCGGGTGTGCAGGTGTCCATCTCTTCGGCGGAGATTGCGGCAAGCGCCCGGGAGATCGAGGCCACCGCCACCGAGCAGGCCGCCTCGCTTTTCGATGTCAACGCCGCTTCGACCGAGATCCATCACACCTCGGAGGGCCTTTCCGGGACCATGGCCGCCGTGGCCGAGGACACGGAAAAAGCCGCGGTTCTCGCCCGAAAGGGCATCTCGGAGCTGAACAGCATGGAATCAGCCATGCAATCCCTCTCCGAAGCCACCTCGGCCTTTTCCTCCCGCTTCGCATCCATCAACGAGAAGGCCGGGGCCGTCTCCTCCATCGTGACCACCATCGCCCAGGTCGCCGAGCAGACCAATCTGCTCTCTCTGAACGCTTCCATCGAGGCCGAGAAGGCCGGAGAGCTCGGCCGGGGCTTCTCGGTGGTGGCCCGGGAGATTCGGCGTCTGGCCGACCGGACCGGGCTGGCGGCCGAGGACATCGAAGGGATGGTGCGTGAGATGCAGTCCGCGGTTTCAGGCGGTGTCATGGAGATGGAGTCCTTTGCGGACGAGGTCCGGCGCCGCACCGATGAGGTCGGCGGCATCGGCTCGCACATGTCCTCCATCATCGGGCACGTTCAATCCCTGGGACCCCGTTTCGAGCAGGCCAGAGAAGGGGTGCTGGCGCAGAGCGCCGAGGCCGGACGGATCTCCGAGACCATCGACCGGCTTTCCCAGAGCGCCGAGCAGACCCGCCTGACACTGGCCGAGTTCAAGGGGGCCGCCGAGCAGCTCAACGAGGCCGTGCAGGACCTCCGCGATGAGGTTTCCAAGTTCAAGGTCAGCAGCTAAGGAGCCGCCATGCACATGAACCTTTCCTTCAGGCACAAGATCATCGCCCTGGCCTCTCTCTCCGCTCTGCTGCCGGTCCTGGCGGCCATTCTGGCGACCCTGGTGATGAAGACGTCGGCGGAGAAGCGCATCGATGCGGAGATGGACAAGCTGACCCGCGAAACCATCGCCCATGTGTGCGGAGACGTCTACCGTCTCTGCCGCACCACGAACCGGTTTCTTCAGGATGAGGTGGCCCAGGCCATGGTGGCTGCACAGACGCTTCTCGCGGAAGGTGCGGGTGTGCGACTGGCGTCCGCCACGATCCAATGGCGGGTTCGGGACGAGGATGGCGGGGAGGAGAAGGCCGTGATCCTTCCCGCTCTCATGGTGAACGGGAGCGTTGTCCGGCCCAACAAGGATCTGGCCGTCCCCTCGCCCGTCGTGGATCGGGTTCATCAACTGACCGGCGTTCCATGCGCCATCTATCAGCGCATGAACGAGCAGGGAGACATGCTGCGTGTGGCCAGCTCCGTGGTCAGCCCCGACGGTGCGGCCCGGGGGGGCGTCGGACTCTACACCCGGGTCATGGGGGAGGGCTCATCGCGGCACAGGGTGCTGGAGAGGATCCTCGAAGGGCGGGCATACCGGGGGGTCAATCACGCCCAGGGCAGGGACTGGGTGGTGGAGTACGCACCGTTCACCGACCAAGAGGGTGAGATCGTGGGGATGCTCGGCGTGGGACTCGTGGTCGAGGAGATGGAGTCGCTCAGGCAGACGTTGGTTTCCACCAATGTGGGGGACACCGGGTATGTCTGGGTGATGGGAGCCAAGGGATCCTCCCGGGGGCGCTACATCATCTCCAAGGGGGGCGAGCGCGACGGCGAGAGCATCCTGGACGCCGTGGACGCCGAGGGCCAGCCGTTCATTCGACACATCGCCGAGACCGCCCTGGAGGAGCCGCCGGGCAAGATCTCCTTCAAGCGTTACCCCTGGCGCAATCCGGGCGAGAAGAGACTACGCATGAAGATCTCCGCCTTCACCTATTTTCCTGACTGGGACTGGGTCATCGGCGTAGGGATGTACGAGGACGACTACTACGCGGCCAAGGAGGCGGCGACCGACTCCCTGCACACGCTCATCGCCGCCGTTTCGGCGGCCGGGCTTCTCATTCTGGCGGCCATGTTCGGCCTGGCCGTGTATGCCGGATCGCGGATGACCGCGCCGCTCGGTTTCGTGACCTCCCTGGCCCGCAAGGTCGCGTCCGGGGACGTGCAGGGGGCACAGGCGGCCATTCAGGAACGAGACGATCTGCCCGACGAGGACAAGGCCGCGGTTTCCAGGGACGAGGCCGTGGTGCTGCTGGACTCGTTCCGTGGCATGACCCGCAGCCTCAACGCCCTCCTGGCCCAGGTGCGCAAATCGGGCATTCAGGTCAAGACCAGCGCCACCCAGATTGCGGCCAGCGCATCGCAGATCGAGGGAACGTTTTCGCAACAGGCCGCCTCCACCTCCCAGGTGGGGGCGTCGACCCGTGAGATCTCCTCCACCTCTTCGGAGCTGGCGCAGTCCATGACCGAGATGAACGCCTCCACGGCCGAGACGGCCCGTCTGGCCGCCTCCGGTCAAGACGGCATCGATCAGATCAAGGCCGTCATGGGGGAGCTCCACGGGGCCACCTCCTTCTTCTCGGACAAGCTGGCGGACATCTCGGACAAGGCGGGCAACATCGGCGAGATCGTCATGACCATCACCAAGGTGGCCAACCAGACCAACATGCTTTCCCTGAACGCCGCCATCGAGGCCGAGAAGGCGGGCGAGTACGGGTTGGGCTTCTCGGTGGTGGCGCGGGAGATCCGCCGCCTGGCCGACCAGACCGCGGTGGCCACGCTGGACATCGAGGAGATGGTGGGGCAGATGCAGCGCGCCGTGTCCAGCGGGGTGGAGACCATGGAACGTTTCACCGGACAGGTGGCGGGCGGCGCGGGCAGGGTCGCGGACATCAGCGCCAATCTGGCCGAGGTCATCGAGCGCATCATGGAGCTGGGTCCTCGATTCGAGCGCCTCAACGAATCGGTGCAGTCTCAGTCCGAGGGGGCCGGCCAGATCTCCGAGGCCATGTCCCACCTCTCCGAGACCGCGGAGCAGACCCGCCAGACCCTGGCCGAGTTCAAGGACGCGGCCGATCAGCTCAACGAGGCCGTGCAGGGGTTGCACAACGAGGTGTCCCGTTTCACGGTGGGTTGATACCATGCTCTATGTGCTCTTTCAGGCGGGCGGAGAGCGCTTTGCGCTGGAATCGTCCAAGGTGGCCGAGGTGGCCGGGCTCGTGCGCTTCAAGAAGGTCCCCCACGCACCGGACCACATCGCCGGCCTCTTCAACTACCGGGGCGGGGTGATCCCCGCAGTGGACCTTTCGGTTTTGCTCTGCGGCCGTCCGTCGAGCCCTCTGCTCTCCACCCGCATCCTGGTGGTCGGGCTGGGCAAAGTCCCGGAGCGGTTTCTGGGGCTGGTGGCGGAACGGGCCACGGAAACCGTGTGCCTGGAGGCATCCGACTTTGAGGTCCCCGAGCTCTCCAACGACCGTGCGCCGTATCTCGGCGGGGTGGCCAGGGACGCCCAAGGCATGATCCAGCTCCTGCTCTTGGAGCGTATCCTGCCCGAAGAGGTTCGAGACGCCCTGGTCGAGGGTGCGGGCTGATGGAGAGGGCGGTGCTCGCAGTGGTTTGCGATCTCCTCAGCAGGGAAATGGGCCTGGACCCGGACTCCGTGGGGGAGAGGACCGTGGCCGTGGCGGTGAAAGAACGCATGCGTCAATGCGGATTGGAGAATGAGCTCGAGTACCTCGATCTGGTCTCGACGGATGCACGGGAGACCACCGAGCTGGTGGAGACCGTTGTCGTGCCGGAGACCTGGTTCTTTCGGGATGTCGGGCCCTTCGACCTCCTTGCCGACCTGGCCAGGGAGCGCAGGCCTTCTCCCGCTCGGCCCCTGCGCGTGCTCTCCGCCCCCTGCTCCACCGGTGAGGAGCCCTACTCCGCGGCCATGACCCTGCTGCACGCGGGGTGTTCCCCGGATGATTTTCACATCACGGCGGCGGACATCAGCGCTAAGGTCCTGGACACGGCCAGGCGCGGTGTCTACCCGTCGTCCTCGTTCCGCACCGTCGGGGTCGATGATCCAAGGGCTGCACTCGAGCCCCGCGGGGACGCCTGGGCGGTCTCGAGCCCGGTGCGCCGGAGCGTGGCGTTCGTGCGCGCCAACATGATGGGGGGCGGGTTTCTGCGGGAGACCGGTCCCTTTGACGTCATCTTCTGCAAGAACCTGGCCATCTACCTGAACGAGTCCGCCAGGCGGCGGCTCATTGCCAACGTGCGCAGGCTTCTGGCCCGGGAAGGCATTGTGTTCACCGGTCATACCGAGACCATGCTGTTTCAGCGGGCAGGGTTTACGCCCGTCCGCTTCCAGCGGGCCTTTGCCTGCCGGGCGGCCTCAGACCCGGTCCCTCGATCCGGTCCCATCCCCCGGCTCGACGCTGCGGTGAATCCACCCAACCGGCCCCTCGCGACGACGCGTCCCGACCCGGCTTCCCCGCCCGCTCCTCCCATGCCTCGCCGGCCCGAGCCGGGGGCCGTGGGCACGAATGGGCTGAGGGCCGCCCGCCGGGCAGCGGACCGGGGTCGTCTCGAGCATGCGGATGCGCTCTGTCGGGCTCATTTGAAGGAGCACCCCGCCGAGCCCGAAGCCTACTTCCTCATGGGGCTCGTGGCCCAGGCCCGGGGAAGGCTGGACCTGGCCGAGCGGCTGTACAAGAAGACCCTGTATCTCGATCCGGCGCACTACACCGCCCTGATCAGCCTGTCCCTCCTCTGCGAGGGGAGGGGCGAGTCTGAACGGGCCGGGATCTATCGCCGCCGGGCCGAGCGAGCAGGTGCGCCCTGAAACAAGGAGCGGTCCAATGAGTGCACCCTGCTGGTGTGTTCAAGGCACGGAAGGAGACGGCTCTTGCCCGCGCCTGATCGAGGCGGGCTTCTGCTTCCACTGCCCGGCGTATGCCGAGGCCGGCCGGAGGCTCTTCGACCGCGAGATGGAGGCGAGCGAGCGGGAGCACTGGACCCGGCTCCTGGCCGAGGAGAAGGAGGGTCGTTCCTCGGGGATGTCTTCGGTCATGGTGTTCAGGCTGGGGGAAGAATGCCTCGCCCTTCCCGCCCGGGCTTTCGACCGGGTTCTGGAGCTCAGGCCCCACCGCACGGTCCCCGGACGCTCGAACCCTGTGTTCGCCGGGCTGGTCAATGTGGGCGGTGAGCTTCTGCCCTTTGTCAACGCCCGGGAGGTGCTTCGAGTTCCCGGGTCCGGGATCGGGGAACCACGCGGGGTTGTGGAGCCCTGTCTTGCCGTGGTCAGGGCGCCCTCGGGAAGGTACGCCTTTGCTGTGGACGAGATGCTCGGTCTGGTCCGCTATGACCGGAGCGAGGTCTCGGGCCCGCCCGCCACCCTGGCCGGCGACCGCCGGTCTTTCGCCTCCGCCATCCTGGAAACCGAGGAGCGGAGCGTGACCCTTCTGGACGCGGAGGCGCTTTTTCACTCCTTTGACAGGAGCATTGCGGCATGAATGGCGGCACGGGCGGAGACCACCTCATGTTCGACCTGTTCCGCCAGGAGGCGAAGCAGCACGGAAGGGTCCTGGTCGAGGGGCTGGGGTCCGCCGATGGGGTGTGCGACTGGCACGCGTTGCTGCACGCGGCCCAGTCGGTGCGCAGCGCCGCCGCCCTGGTCGGCTTCTCCCCGGTGGCCGACATGTGCGCTGCCGTGGAAGAGGCGTTGTCGGCGGCCGCAGAGGGGCGAGGGCTGGAGGAAACGGCACACGGGACCCTGTCCGAAGCCGCCGGGCTCCTGGTGGATCTCTCGGACTTGGAGGTCGAGGAGATGCGCGGGCAGGTGGAAGCAGGCGCTTCGGTCTTCGCGCGCATCACCGGGCACATCTCGACCCGCGTGAAAGAAGCGGACCCGGAAGCGGAAGCGCCGGTCCCCGAGGAAACCAGGCATGCGAGTGTGACCTCGTCGCCGCCGGCCGATCTGGCCGATGCCTCCATGCTCGACCTGTTTCGTATGGAGGCCGAGACCCAGGCCCGGATTCTGGAGTCGGGACTCGTCGAGCTCGAGCGGGACGCCTCGCCCGAGAAGCTGGAGGTGCTCATGCGCGCCGCGCACTCCGTCAAGGGCGCGGCCCGAATCGTGGGCCTGGATCCGGCTGTGACGCTGGCCCATGCCATGGAGGATGTGTTGGAGCAGGCGCGCACGGGCGAGCAGACACTCTCTTCTGCAGCCATTGACCGCCTGCTCTCTGGAAACGATGTCTTTCAGGGGCTGGCCGCCGCCCATACCGGGGACATTCCGGACGCACTCCGCAGACAGGCCGGGGGGATCGAGTCCCTGGCCCGGCGGATGCGGGCGGCCCTGGACGGGGAGTCCGACGAGGAGCCGGAGGTCGCTTGTCCAGGGCGCGTCCCCGGCGGCGAGCCCCGAGAGACGCCCCAGGAACGAACTTCGGACGGCTTCATCCGCGTGTCCACCGAGAGCTTGAACCGGCTCATGGGGTTGGCCGGCGAGTGCCTGGTGGAGGCCCGCTCCCTGGAGGCCTTTGTGAACGAGCTGCTGTCCATCAAGACCGCGCAGGCCGAGACCGCCGCCAAGCTGGATGCGGCCCGACGTCTCCTGGTGGGCCGGGGGACAGACGATCGGGTTCGCGGGACCCTGAGCGAGGCCGGGGACAGCCTGCGCAAGGCCGCGTCCAGGACCCTGTCCCACATGGAGGGGGTCGATGCCTTTTCCCGGCGATTGGAGCAAATCACGGACCGGCTCTACAACGAGGTCATCGCCTCGCACATGCGGCCCTTCTCCGACGGGCTGCACGGTTTTCCGCGCATGATTCGGGATGTGTCCAGAAGGCTCGGCAAGAAGGTGGATCTCCGCGTCGTGGGGGCGTCGACCCCCGTGGACCGTGACATCCTGGAGAAGCTGGAGGCCCCGCTCACCCATCTGCTTCGAAACGCGGTGGATCACGGGCTGGAGCCTCCGGAAGAGCGCGAGGCCGCGGGCAAGGCGCCGACCGCCACCTTGATTCTGGAGGCCAGGCATCGCTCCGGGCTGCTGACCATCGACGTCCGCGACGACGGTCGAGGCGTGGACTCCGAGGCCATTCGCAGCAAGATCGTCGAACGCGGCATGGCGTCCGGGGACATGGCCCGCACCATGTCCGTCTCCGAGCTCATGGGATTCCTTTTTCTCCCCGGGTTCTCCACGGCCAAGGCTGTCACCGAGATCTCCGGACGGGGCGTGGGTCTGGACGTGGTCCACGCCATGGTCCAGGAGGTAGGCGGGCAGGTGCGGGCGGACTCCAACCCGGGCCGGGGAACCGTGTTTCACCTCCAGCTCCCTCTGACTCGATCGGTCGTTCGCACGCTGCTGGTTGGCGTGGGGGGAGAGCCCCTGGGCATTCCCCTGAACCGGGTGGAACGCATCGCCAGGGTGGCGGTCGGCGATCTGCACCTCTCCCAGGACCATTCCTACGCGGTCATCGACGGGGCCAACGTGGGTCTGGTGCACGCCCGCCAGGTGCTGGGTTTGGAAGCGACCCCGCCCGGGGGAGACTTGCTGAGCGTGGTTCTGATCAGCGACACCGGGAGGCGCTACGGATTGGTCGTGGACCGGTTTCTGGGGGAACGGGACCTGGTGGTCAAGGTCCTGGATCCGCGTCTCGGCAAGGTGGCGGGGGTGAGCGCCGGTGCGGTGCTGGAGGACGGCTCCCCCGTGCTCATAGCGGACCTGGATGATCTGTTGCGGGTGATGGAGCGCCTCGTCGAGCGAGGAGGACTGGAGAGGGTGCCGTCTGCAAGGAGCGAGACCGGAACGGCCAAGCGGGTCCTGGTGGTGGACGATTCCCTGACGGTTCGCGAGGTGGAGAGACGGCTGCTCGAGAGCCGCGGGTTCGAGGTGGTCGTGGCGGTGGACGGCATGGACGGGTGGAACACACTGCGCGCCTCGCACTTCGATCTGGTGATCACGGACGTGGACATGCCGCGGCTCGACGGCATCGGCCTCACCGAACGGATCAAGGCCGACGAAGCCCTTTCGAGCACACCGGTGATGATCGTCTCATACAAGGACCGTGAGGAGGACCGCCTGCGGGGACTGGAGGCGGGAGCGGATTACTACCTGAACAAATCGAGCTTCCACGACGAGAGACTCGTCGCGGCGGTCGCGGATCTCGTCGGGGAGTCTTGAGCATGCGCATCGCCATCGTCAATGATCTCTCTATGGCTGTTCATGCATTGCGTCGCGTGCTCGACACAGTGCCTTCCTACCAGGTGGCCTGGGTGGCCCGGGACGGCGCGGAAGCCGTGGACAGGTGCGCCGAGGACACTCCGGACCTGGTGCTCATGGATTTGATCATGCCGGTCATGGACGGGGCCAAGGCCACCTGCGCCATCATGGACCGATCGCCCTGCGCCATCCTGGTGGTCACGGCCACGGTGGAGGGCAACGCTCCCAAGGTTTTCGAGGCCATGGGCTGCGGCGCCCTGGACGCTGTCTGTACCCCGCTTCTTGGGAGGAGCGGAGCCGTGGAAGGCGGTGCCGATCTGCTGAAGAAGATCGCCAGCATCTCGCGCCTGATCACCAGGGGCCGGGTGGATTCCCCGCCCGTTTCGAAGCGGCATCGGGCGGCGGGCGGGGCGGTGCCTCTCTTGGCGGTGGGGGCCTCCACGGGCGGCCCCAAGGCCCTGGCACGGGTGCTCGGGGACCTTTCTCCCGGCTTTCCGGCCGCCGTCGTCGTCGTGCAGCACGTGGATGTGCAGTTTGCGGACAACCTGGCCAGCTGGCTGAATGATCTCTCGCCCCTTCCGGTGCGGTCTGCGAGGGAGAACGACGCCCCCGAGCCGGGACGGGTGCTTCTGGCCGCCACCAACGATCACCTCAAGATGGGCCGGGACTTGAGGCTCCACTACGACCCCGAGCCCGTGGATTACCCCTACCGGCCCTCGGTGGACGCGTTCTTTTTCAGCTTGGAGCAGCACTGGCCGGGATCCGGGACGGCCTTGATCCTGACCGGCATGGGCCGGGACGGGGCCAAGGGCTTGGCCGCGCTCAAGGCCCTGGGCTGGCGCACCCTCGTCCAGGACAAGGAGACCAGCACGGTCTGGGGGATGCCCAAGGCGGCTGTGGAGCTGAAGGCCGCGCAGGAGGTGCTGGCCCTTCCGGCGATCGGTCCGGCGCTGGTGAGGGCCATGACAGGAACGGACACGAGAGGAGACGTCCATGTCGGACAAGGTCGAGGTCGCCTCAGCGCTGACCCATCATGAGATCACCGTGCTCCTCATCGACGACCAGGCCATGGTTGCAGAGGCGGTGCGACGCATGCTGGCCGACGAGAAGGACATCGTCTTCCACTACTGCCAGGATCCCACCCGGGCCGTCCAGGTCGCCAACGAGATCCGACCCACGGTCATTCTTCAGGACCTGATCATGGGGGAGGTGCACGGACTGACCCTGGTGAAGTTCTTTCGCGCCAATCCGGCCACCCGCGAGACGCCCCTCATCGTGCTTTCGACCCGTGAGGAGGCGACCACCAAAGCCGAGGCCTTCACCCTGGGCGCCAATGACTACCTGGTCAAGCTGCCGGACAAGGTCGAGCTGATCGCCCGGATTCGCTATCACTCCCAGGCCTACATCGCCCTCCTGCAGAGGAACGAGGCCTTCGAGGCGATAGTCCGGAACCAGCGCGCCCTGGAGGAGCAGCTCGCCCGGGCCAGCGAGTACGTGATCTCCCTGCTGCCCGGGCCCGTGGATCAGAAGGACGTGGCCACGGACTGGCGTTTCGTGCCTTCGGCCCAGCTCGGCGGCGACTCCCTGGGGTATCACTGGGTGGACGAGGACCACTTTGCGGTCTACCTGCTGGACGTGTGCGATCACGGCGTGGGCCCGGCCCTGCTCTCGGTCCAGGCATTGAACGCCCTCCGTTCCGAGGCCCTGCCCGGGGTGGACTTCCGGGAACCCAAACAGGTGCTGACCGGCCTCAACGACTCGTTTCAGATGGAGAAGCACAACGATCTGTACTTTACCATCTGGTACGGCGTGTACCGCAAGTCCGACCGCACCCTGTTCTACGGTTCCGGCGGCCACCCCCCCTGCCTCCTGGTGCCGGACGGCGGTGAGGCCCTGGAGCTGCGGACCCCGAACCTGATGATCGGCGGCATGCCCGACCTCGATTTCAAGATCGACTCGGTGGCCGTTCCCCGGCCGGCGGATCTCTATCTCTACTCCGACGGGGTCTACGAGGTCACCCTGAAGGACGGCTCCATGTGGTCCTTCGCCGAGTTCAAGTCGTTTCTGCTCTCCCGGAGCAAGGAATCAGGCGGCGAGATGGACGCGCTGTACGAGCACGTCCTCTCCCTGCACGGCGGCGAGAGCGCCGAGGACGACTTCTCCCTGCTCAAGGTGCGCTTCAGGTAGGGAGGTGGATCCGGTTCAGCCGCTTTCCAGGGCGCGCAGCAGCTTCTCGTGGATCCCGTCAAAGGCCCCGTTGGACATGATCAGGACCACGTCCCCCCGGCGAAGCCGGGCCAGGAGGCCCGCGAGCAGGGCCTCGGTGTCCCCGGCGTAGGCGGCGTCCAGACCCCGCCTCCGGAGGGCCTCGACCAGGATCCGAGAAGAGAAACGCTCCGCGGGCGGGATCTTGTCCATGAGGGGGGGCTCGGCGACGAAGACGAGGTCGGCCGGGTCGAAGGATTCAGCGTACCGGTCCTGAAAGACGCTGCGGCGGCTCGAGTTGGACCGGGGCTCGAACACCGCCACGAGCCGCCGCCGGGGGTGCTTCTCCCGCAGGGCGGCGATGGTTTCCAGGACGGCGGTGGGGTGGTGGGCGAAGTCGTCGACCACCGTGACGCCTCGTTGCTCTCCGCGGACCTCCTGGCGGCGCCGGACGCCCCGGAAGGTGCGCGCCGCTTCCCGGACCGACTCCGGGGGGATGTCCAGGCACTCCGAGAGGGCGCAGGCGGCCAGGAGATTGCCCACGTTGTGCCGGCCGTAGAGGGGCGTTTCCACGGAAAGGGGCCCCCCTGCGGGCCGCCGGACCGCCAATCGGGTGAGGGGGCCGTCGAACGCCATGTCGCCGGCCGACCAATCGGCCTCGGCGCGCAGACCGTAGGTGACCACCCGGCAGGGGGCCCTTTGGGCCTCGGCGGCCACCCGAGGATCGTCCGCATTGGCGATGAGAAGCCCTTCGGAAGGAAGCAGGGCGAGGAAGGTTCGAAAACCGGTCAGGATGTGATCCAGGTCCCGGTAGATGTCCGCGTGGTCGAACTCGATGCTCGTCAGGATCACCGTCCAGGGGGCATAGTGGAGGAACTTCGGCCCCTTGTCGAAAAAGGCCGAGTCGTACTCGTCCCCTTCGATCACGAAGCAGGCCCCCGCTCCCTCCTTGAAGTTCATGGAGAAGTTGCCTGGAATGCCTCCGATCATGAAACCCGGATCCAGGCCGGCGGTCTCCAGCAACCACGCGGCCAGGGAGGCGGTGGTGGTCTTGCCGTGGGTCCCGGCCACCACGATGCTGCGCCGGGTCCCGATGGCATAGAGGCGGAGGGCTTGCGGCAGGCTCAGGTAGGGCAGCTCCAGGCGGGCCAGCTCCACGGCCTCCGGGTTGTCACGGGTGATCACGTTGCCCACGATCACCAGATCCGGGCGGCCCGAAAGGTTTTCTGAGTGATAGTCCGGAAACACGGGGATGCCCAGGCTTTCCAGCAGATCGCTCATGGGGGGGTAGACGTTGCGATCCGAGCCCGTGATCCGGTACCCCCGTTGCCTCAAGAGTCCGGCCAGGGAGGCCATGCCCGTTCCACAGATCCCCATGAGGTGGATGTGGTGCACGGAATCGGGACGCCCGTTGAGGTCCGGGCGGAGTTCCACGGCGGTCGAATCGAGTGCTGCAGGCGGTGTCATGACATCCTTTTCAAAAAACACTTGTCATTGGGGTCAAATTCGAGTATACAGAAAAATTCCGATGATGAACACGAAGGAGACCGTGATGTCCAAGGTATGCCAGCTCTGCGGAAAACGCCCCATGGTCGGCTACAACGTCAGCCACGCCCACAACAAGACCAAGAAGCGGTGGTACCCGAACCTCCAGAAGGTGAGGACCCTTCAGAACGGCCGCACCCGGCGAATGATCGTGTGCACGTCGTGCATCCGCTCCGGCACCGTGGTCAAGCCGTGAGCCGGGCGGCCCGCCCATGATCCCGCGGAGCGCGTCGACCGGGCGCCGGAAAAGGATCCGCCTCAGCGGGCCTCCATGTCTCCCAGGGCCTGGACCCGCTCCACGATCATGACGTTCTTCACCTTTTTCACGGCGGCCACGATGTCCTGCAGCTGCCGGTAGGCTTCCACCTCGATGGTGAAGTAGGACACCCCCTTCTTGTCCGCTGTCGTGTGCACCTCGGCGTGAATGATGTTGGCGTCCTTGGCGGCCATGATGGCGCTGACCTCCGCGAGAATCCCTTTCTTGTCCATGGACGTGATTCGAAGGCGGGCCAGGTGGACCTCCTTCTCCGTGGGCTCCCACTCCACGTCCACAGTGCGTTCCTGATCGGCGTTCAACACGTGGCGGCAGTCGCGTTTGTGGATGGTGACCCCCCGCCCCCGGGTGATGAAGCCTTTCACCTCCTCGCCGGGCAGGGGGCTGCAGCAGTTGGCGAACCGCACGAGCATGTTCTCCAGCCCCTTGACCTTGATGCCGTGGGTGCTCTTCTTTCGCTTGATCCTGGAGACCACCTTGCGCATGAGCCCTGGGTGGTCGTCCTCGATGCCCAGGCGCGTCTTGATGCGCCCGGTCACCTGCTTCACCGAGATCTTCCCGTAGCCGATGTTCGCCAGGATGTCCTGGACGCTGTGAAAGCTGAAGGTCTCGGCCACCTCGGCGAGATCTGCGTTCTTGGAAAGGTTGGGCAGGTTCACCCGCTCGTTCTCCAGGGCCTTTTCGAGCAGCTCCTTGCCGAGTTGCACGCTTTGATCCCGCTCCTGGCGTTTGATCCACCCGCGGATCTTGGTCTTGGCGCGGGGGGTCTTGACGAAGTCGAGCCAGTCCTTTCGGGGCTGCTGCTTCGGGGAGGTGAGGATCTCGATGATGTCCCCGTTCTCCAGCTCGTGGCGAAAGGAGACCATCTTGCCGTTCACCCGGGCGCCCACGCAATGGTCCCCGATGTCCGAGTGAATGCTGTAGGCGAAGTCCACGGGGGTGGCTCCCCGGGGGAACTCCTTCACATGGCCCTGGGGCGTGAACACGTAGACCTCGTTGGGAAAGAGGTCCATGCGCACGCTTTCCAGAAACTCCTGGGGGTCGTTCAGGTTCTGCTGCCA
>CAYYVD010000092.1:0-15105 GCA_964475045.1 uncultured Desulfobacterales bacterium
GGCGGCCGACTACTACCTCCTGGTGAACGAGACCGGGGCGGACGGACAGGCACAGCTGGACAACCGCGGCACGGATTACAACGGACCGTATCAGTTGAGCGCCCGGCTCAACGTCAACAACTGGCCCTACCGGTTCAGCCGGACCTCCCTGGACCTGCTGGCCACAACCGACGTGCGCGAGCTGCGGCTGTTCGGGTTTGGGCACGAGGTCTGGGTCGGCACGGAGGGGACGCGGATCTTCGGCCGTTACCGGAACAGCGAGCAGGAGCCCGGCGAGGTGCTTCATCTCCTGGACACGGAGAGCGAGACCCACCGGTTCGAGCTGGGCGCTTCACACCCCTGGATCCGCAGCCGCGATCTCAACGTGTTCGGCCGGGCTTTGTTCTCCACCTATGACAGCCGCACCGAGCAGCTGGGGACCCTCATCACCGAGGACTCCATCCGCGCCCTGCGGGTGGGGGGGACGATCGACTGGAGGGATCCCTGGCGCGGGGTCAACCTGGTGGATCTCGAGCTGAGCCAGGGGATCGAGGTTTTGGGAGCCAGCGACGAGCAGGACGCCAACCTGTCCCGGGCCGACGGCGTGCCGGACTTCACCAAGGTGGTCGCCTATGCCACGCGCCAGCAGGCCGTTTGGAGGAACGTCACCGCCGTGCTCCGTCTCGAGGGCCAGCTGGCCTTCGACCCCCTGCTGAGCAGCGAGGAGTACGCGCTGGGGGGCGTGCCCTTCGGCCGGGCCTACGACCCTTCGGAGGTCTCCGGCGACCACGGTCTAGCCGCCGGCCTGGAGGTCAACGCGCTTCTGGACGCGCCATGGCCGTGCATGGAGACCGTGCAGCCCTTTGTTTATTACGATCTGGGTGCGGTCTGGCATGAGGACGACCTGCCCGAGGACCGGAGCAGCCTGGCCAGCGCCGGGGCCGGGGTCCGGTTTCGCTTTTCGAGGAGCTGGACCGGCAGCCTGGAGATGGGCAAACCGCTGACCGCCGGGGTGGGGACCGAGGACGGAGATCGTCCCTGGCGGGGGTTTTTCATCGTGCGTGCAACGTTCTAGGGTTTACCCGGAAAGGAATGAGCATCATGATGCGTACGCTTGGTTGGATCGTTGCCGGGATTCTCGGCGTCTTCCTCACGACCATCGTGTGGGCGAACCCGCAGGGCGGTACGGTGGCCGCCGGCCGTGCCACCATACGCGCCGACGGCAAGGAGCTGAACGTGCACCAGCAAACCGACCGGGCCGTCCTCAACTGGCGGCGGTTCGGGATCGACGTGGACGAGCACACCCGGTTCCATCAGCCCCGGGCCGAGTCGGTGGCCCTCAACCGGGTGACCGGGCCGGACGTGAGCCGCATTCTGGGACGGCTGTCCGCGAACGGCCGCATCTTTCTGGTCAACCCCAACGGTATCGTGTTCGGGCCCCATTCCCGGGTGGACGTGAACGGTCTCGTGGCCACCACCAGCGACATCCCCGACGCCGACTTCATGGCCGGGCGGTACGACTTCTCCATCGCGGGTAAACCGGATGCCGGGATCGTCCATCAGGGCACCATCACCGCGGCCGAAGGCGGCATGGTGGCCCTGGTGGCTCCCTGGGTGCGGAACGAGGGCGTCATTCAGGCCCGCCTCGGCAAGGTGGCCCTGGCCGGCGGGGCCGAGACCTTCACCTTGGACCTCTACGGCGACGAGCTGGTCCGGATCGGCGTGCCTGCCGAGATGGGCGACCGGCTGGCCGTGGCCAACCAGGGGACGGTCCAGGCGGACGGCGGGACGGCCTGGATCACCGCGGACGCGGCCGGCCGCGCCCTGGATGCGGTGGTCAACCTGGAGGGCATCGTGCGGGCGAACCGGGTCGAGGAGCGGGACGGGGCTGTGTACCTGACCGGGGCCAAGATCCAGGTGGACGGCCGAATCGAGGCCGAGGGCGGCACCGTGGAGGTGCGGGGACGGGACGTCCTGGTGACCGAAGGAGCCACCGTGGCCTCCAAGGACGGGGACGTCCTTCTCTACGGGGAGCGCGCCGCCGTGCTCAACGGCGACGTGGACGCGCCCGGCGGCCAGGTGGAGCTCTCCAGCCCGGGGTTCGTGGGGTGGAGCGGCGAGGTGATCGCGGATCATTTTCTGATCGACCCCACCAATGTGGAGATCGTGACGGGTGCAGGGGATACCACGGATCTCACCAAGGTCGATGAGCTGGCCGATGCAGACCTCGACGGGGCTGCACAAAAGACCCACCTGGGGGTGGCCGCCATCAACAGCGCCAAGAGCGACGTGACCGTCATGGCCAGCAACGACATCGATCAGTCCGCGCCCATCGACATCACCTGGGCCGATGTGGGTCTGACCCTGGACGCCGGGAACCAGGTGCGCGTTCACGAGCAAATCTGGACCAACGGGGGGCACGTGACCCTCAAGGCCGGGGACAAGGTGCTCTTCGACCAGAACGCCTCAGAAGTGAAGACCCAAGGCGGCGGTTTCAAGGTGGAGGGCGATCTGCAGCTGGATCGCGGCACCAAGATCGACACCCAGGGCGGGGACATCACCTTTGACGGAGATGTGAGCGGCGACGGCCAGAGCCTGAACCTGGTCGCGGCCAAGCTCAACTTCGCGGATCTGGACAACCCCATCGCCCTCGGGGACATCCTCTTTGCCGGGGACGCCCTGATCGGAGATCTCACGGTTCAGGGCGCGCGCCACTTCACCAACCAGGGGACCATGGAATTCAACGGAAGCGACTTCGACATCAATCTGCTCTACGGCACGGCCGATGTGGGCGACAGCAGCTTCCTGGGCTTTCTCTTCGGGCTCCTCTCCGGACACGGCAACGTGGCTGAGTTCCTGGGCTTCCTCACGGGCAAGGACCTCAGCATGTACGACCTGAGCAAGGTGGGCATTCGGGTCAACCTGTCCGGGGATCTCACGATCATGGACTCGAACGGCAAGGTCATCGGGACGGTCAAAGGGGACGTCAAGGGCAACAGCGACGACATCTATGACGACGACGGAGGAGGCGGGGACACCGGGAACGGCGGGGACGATGGAAACGGTGGTTCGAACGGCAGCGGCCAGGAATCCGGTGAGGAGGAGACCGAGTGGTACGACTGGGACGACGATTGGGGTCCCGACGACCCCGGGGGCCAGGACGACGACCAGGGGGGCGATGACGACGGGGACGACGACGAGGAGGAGGGCGATCCGGCCGGAGGCGAGAAGGAGCGAAAGATGCTCGAGGCCAGCATTCGCCTGCTGATGAGCCACCTGGGGTTCCTGGATCCGGATAGGGTGGCCATGATCAAGAAGCAGCTCGAGGGCATCGAGGACGTGAAGGAGATGCTGGGCAAGCAGGCCATCGCCCTTTACCGGTGGCAGCAGGCCAACTGGGGCCTGCACGATGAGCTGAAGGAGAAGAACAATGAGCTGCTCAAGGCGAGCACCAAGGACCTGGCCTTGGGCCTGCTCAAGAACGCCAAAAAGGTGAAGGACCTGGCCGGCAACATCAAGGACCCGGCCAAGCGCAAGGCGGTCCAGGCGTTTCTCGACAAGCCCAACGTGAAGAAGGCCCTGGAGGGCGTGGAGCAGGGAGGCGAGGCGGCCCGCCAGGCCGACACCATCGCCAAAGCCCTGGAAGGGGACATGGGCACGCTGGAAGGGCTGGGCGAGCTCGGCAAGCAGATTCCCGTGCTGGGAGACCTGGTCGGCATGATGCAGCACTATGCGGAGATCGGAGAGATCGTTGCAGGGATCGGCGAGTTCACCATGACCCAGTCGGCCATTGATGAGGCCAAGGCCCAGCTGGAGCGGCAGGAGAACAACCTGGCTGCGCGGGAGGAGGAGTGGAACCGGGACAAGCAAAGCCTGGACAGCGTGGCGTACTTTGCCAAGACCGTGTCCGACCTGCTCCAGTACAGCGATGACGCAGCCCAGACCGCCGAGGCCCAGCGGCTTCTGAATGAGGCGGTCAATGTGCTCGAGCAGAGCGGGTATCAGGACAAGCAGGACCTGGCCGCCTCGATTCGTGACAAGCACGGGCTTCAGGGGCGGGGTTGAGGCGGTGGCTTTTCTGGATCAGGCCCAGTCGCCGGTCTGGGGCTGGGGCAGCTGAAAGGACATGAGACGGCGAATGTGCCGGTTGAACCCGTCCTCCTCCTGCCGCTCGAGCTTTCGAATTTCGTCCCGCAGGGAGGCCAGGGTGCGCTCGTCCCGGACCACGTCCAGGGACCTCTGGGCCGGGTGGGACCGCTGAATGAGGGAGTAGGCCTGCTTCTGCTCCAGGGTGAGGGCCAGGTATCGGTCCAGCTCCTCGAGCAGGGCCGCCTTGTGCGTGTCCAGGCGGCCGTCCACCTGCATGAGCAGGTTGAGGCTGAAGTCCCCGCACCGAAAGTGCGTGGGCATGGGCTCCAGGTGCTCGAGGAGGAGGCGGATCTCCTCCACCACCTCCTCGTCGCTCAGGGGCTCGAAGGTCCCCTCGTCCGCCATGCGCTGGAGGGGCGAGAGCGGGTGGAGGGCAAAGGTCCGGACGCGGATGTAGTCGGGCCGGATCTCGTTCAGGAGATGGGCGGTCTCGAGGGCGTGCTCCTCGCTGAGGTCCCTTCCGCCCACCCCGGGCATGATGTACTCGGAAAGCGAGATACCCGAGGCGGCCACCCGCTGTCCCCCCCGAAGAATGTCCTCGGGCGTGATGCCCTTGCGGATCCGTGTGAGCACCGGGGCCGAACCGCTCTCCATGCCGGTGTGGATCCGGGTCAGGCCGGCCTCCTCCAGCCGCCGGTAGGCGTCCGGCCCCTTCTTCTTCATGGACTTGGCGCGGGCATAGGTGGTGATGCGTCTGACCCGGGGAAACCTTCGCTTGATGTGCGTGAGGATCTCCACGATCTCGTCCGCGGGGAGGATGAGAGAGTCGGCGTCCTGCAGAAAGGCGGAGGTCACGGAGCGGGATTGGTAGACCTCGACCATGTGGTCGATGTCCCGTTTGACCTCCGCCACCGTTCTTAGGGAGAAGGTCGTGCCCTTGTAGGCGGGACAGATGTGGCACCGGTTCCAGGGGCAGTTGCGGGTGACCCTCGCCAGCAGGCTGAAGGCCTCGCTCGGGGGCCGGATGACGCCCTGCTCGAACATGGTTCTCCTCGATGCATTCCTGAAAGCGCCTTTTGCGGACCGATGACGCCTATGCTATCCTGTCCTCGTATTTCTGCTTGTCGCAAAGGATGACGATGGAGGGCCCCTCTCGTCAACGGCCTGTTGGACTGTTCGGTTCAACCAGTCAGGGGGGAGCGATGGCGACGAGGATGAAAGACCTGATTGCCGGCAAAGGGAAGCAGGACCAGGTGGCCTTCCGGGGCAGGTCATGCCCGGCCTTCTGCACCTCCCAGTGGATCCGCGAGATGGCCTGAGCCGGCTTCACCCCTCCATTACCCTTCCAGACGGGACAGCTCAGCTTCCCGCAGGGCGATGCGCGCCCTGGCGAGACGGGCGTAGTACGATTTCGCCTTGTCCGCATCACCGCGGGCGAGGGCCTTGAGCAGGTCCCCTTCGAGCTCCGCCACCTCCAGGAGGTGATAATAGTCCAGGGACTCCTTCAGGTGGGCCAGGACAATGAGCCCGGTGAGCACGGGGTGGTTGTTCGTGACATTGGCGTCCGCGAACTGGGTGCCGTGCTCGAGCTCTACCTCGAGCCCGGCGCGGAACGCCTCCAGGTCGATGTCCATGCCCTCGGTGTTAACCAGATCCAGGAGGATCCCGGCCTCCTCGGCGCTCACCTCGGGCTCCTCCAAGGCGCTCCAGTCCCGAAGCCCCAGCTCCTTGCACACCCGCTGTACTTCCTCTTTGGTGACATACTCTGGGATCTTCATTCGTCTCCTCCCGGTGGATGGTTCAATCCGGAGTGCGGCTCCACCGCGTCCGGTCGGCGGAACGGGAAAGGTCGAGACCTCTGTGGAATCTATCACACGGACGGTGCCGGGGCAAGTGCGTTTCGAGACCGAGTTTCGGGGACACCATACGAAATTCAAGACATCCCATCGCAAAAAACGCAGCCCCATATTTGAATTTCGTATGGTGTCCCCGAAACTCTTAGGCAAGACCTTCGCATTTGTTCTTTACCAGGGGGGCGAAAGCGGGCATGCTGAGCGCTTCGCGCAGCAGGGACCGGTGAATGGGGGAGGGCATCCATGGGACGGTGGTCCGCGCCGAACGGCTACCGGGACGTCTTGCGCATCAGCCTGCCGCTGGTGGCCTCCATGGGCTCCATCACCCTGATGCAGTTCACGGACCGGATGTTCCTGGCCAACCACTCGGTGGAGGCCATCGCCGCGGCCCTGCCCGGAGGCATCGCTTCGTTCACCACCATCTCCTTCTTCATGGGGGTGGCCGGCTACACCAATACCTTCGTGGCCCAATACACGGGGGCCGGCGCACCGGAGCGCGTGGGGGCCGCCCTGTGGCAGGGCATCTACTTCGCGCTGGGATCCGCCGTGGTCCTGGCCTCCCTCGTTTTTGCGGCGGGGCCGCTCTTCGACTTGATCGGCCACTCAACCCACATTCGGGCCCTCGAGGTGCAGTACTTCTCCATCCTCACGCTGGGGGCCGGCCTGGTGGTCCTGAGCGCCGCCATGGCCTCCTTCTACACGGGCCGGGGACTCACCCGGGTGGTCATGGTGGTGCACATGGCCGGTGCGGCCGTCAACATCCCCCTGGACTACTGCTTGATCCACGGCAAGGGGCCGTTTCCCGAGCTGGGGATCGCAGGGGCGGGCCTGGCCACGGTGACGGCCTCTGCGTCCATCGTCCTGTTCCTGGCCGTGCTGATCTTCGCCAAGGCGAACCGGCACGCGTTCGGGACCTGGCCCCGAACGGCCTTCGACCGCGACCTGTTCGGCCGCTTGATGCGCTACGGAGCTCCGAGCGGGGTGCAGTTTTTTCTGGAGATCTTCGCCATCGGGTTCTTCGTCCAGATGATCGGCCGCCTGGGGGACCTGGAGCTCGCCGCCTCGAACATCGTGCTGTCCATCGAGACCCTGTCCTTTCTGCCCATGGTGGGGTTTCACATCGGCAACGCCACCCTGGTGGGACAGGCGATCGGGCGGGGAAGGCCCCGGGACGGGGAGTTCGCCACGAAGAGCGCCCTGCACATCACCCTGATGTACATGGGCCTGGTGGCGGCCCTGTTCGTGGGCGCGCCCCAGGCCCTGCTCGGACTGTTCAAGGCGGGGCATCAGAGCGCTGCGGAGTTCGCAGGGACCATGCGTCTGGGGGTGCCGCTGATGCGGTTCGTGGCGCTGTACTGCTTCTTCGACGCCCTGAACCTGGTGTTCTCCGGCGCGCTCAAGGGGGCGGGGGACACCCGGTTCATCATGTGGACCATCGGGATCCTCTCCCTGGGGGTCATGATCCTTCCCGTATACACCGCCGTCGAGGTCCTGGGGGCCGGCGTGCTCACGGTGTGGGTGCTGGCCACCCTGTACATCTGCGGTCTGGGCGTGGCCTTCTGGCTCCGCTACCTGCACGGGAGCTGGAAGCACATGCGGGTGATCGAGCTCGAAGGGGCTCAGTCCGCCGGGCCCACGTAGGACCCGTTGCTGAACAGTCCCTCCTCGATGCGCCCGTCCAGGTGGAGGAGCATGCCCTCTCCGTGGAAGTCGTTGTTCTTGAACTCCCCGATGTACTCCGTTCCGTCCGGCCTCGTGAGCCGGCCCTGTCCCTCCATGCGGTCCTGCACGAAGGCCCCTTCGTACACGGTTCCGTCCTCGAAGGTGTACACCCCCTGGCCGTGTCGAAGACCGCCCGCCACCTCCCCCTTGTACACGGAGCCGTCCGGGAACCAGATGGTCCCTTTCCCGTGCTCGACCCCGTCCTCGAAGGTCCCGGTGTACTTCTTGCCGTCCGGCCGGACGATGGTCCCCTGCCCGTGAAAGCGGCTTTCCTGGAACTCGCCGGTGTACTGGGTCCCGTCGGCCCCCTGGAAGCGGCCTTGACCGGAGATCTCGCCCTCCTGGAAGGCTCCCTCGTACACCGAACCGTTGGAGAAGACGAGCTTCCCCCGGCCATGGCGTCTCCCGCCGGCAAACTCCCCGGTGTAGACCGATCCGTCCGGGTAGGTGAGGGTGCCCTGGCCGTGCTCCTGGTCGTTCTGGAACCCGCCTTCGTAGCGCGATCCGTCGCTCATCTCGACCACTCCCTGCCCGTGGGCCTTGCCGGCCGCGAACCCGCCTTTGTAGACATAGCTTTCGTCGGCCGACGTGTAGATGCCTTGCCCGTTGATCTCGTCGTTTCGAAACTCGCCCGTGTAGGTGTCGCCGTTGGCGAACGTCAGGGTCCCCTGCCCGTGCTTGAGGTTGTTCCGGAAGCCGCCCTCGTACCGGGTCCCGTCAGGCTGGACCATGACCCCGGTGCCGTGGGCCTCGTTGTCCTGAAAGTCCCCCGTGTAGGTCGACCCGTCCGGGGTCTTCAGGGTGCCCCGGCCCGAGGCCCGGCCGTCCTCGAAGGTCCCTTCGTAGACGCTTCCGTCCGGGTACTCGACCACGCCTTCTCCGTTGGCGCAGTCCCCCTCCAGGCAGCCGGCCTCGATCCAGGCCGGGGACAAAAGCATTGCAGCGGCGACCAGGCAGAGCCACGTTCGAATGCGTTTCATGAATGGCGTCCTCCTCTTGTCATAGGATGGTTGACCCGGACCGGCCGGACGACGCCGGCCGGTCCGCATGGCTTCGACCACCCGCGTCCAGCGCTCCGAGGGCGGTCTCCAGGCGGCGGTCCAGAAAGGAGTACCGTTGATCCGTGCGGTCGTTCTTGACGGCGATGGCGAGCGCCCGGGCCGTTCCCACGATCACCACCAGACGCTTTCCCCGGGTGACGGCCGTGTAGATCAAATTGCGCTGGAGCAGGACATAGTGCTGGGTCAGCAGCGGGATCACCACCGCCGGGTACTCCGACCCCTGGGACTTGTGCACCGAGACCGCATAGGCGGGCACCAGCTCGTCCAGATCGGAGAAGTCGTAGGAGACCGGTCTCCCGTCGAAGACCACCGTGACCTCACGGGTTTCCACGTCCACCCCTCGAATGCGCCCGATGTCGCCGTTGAACACCTCGCGGTCGTAGTCGTTTCGGATCTGCATCACCTTGTCTCCGACGCGGAAGCTCCGGTTCCCCCGGACCACCGAGTCTCCTGCGGGGTTCAGGGTCTCCTGGAGGACGCGGTTGAGGTTCTCCGCACCCACCGTCCCCCGGTGCATGGGCGTCAGGACCTGGATGTCGTCCAGCGGGTCCAGGTGAAAGCGCGCCGGGATGCGCTCCCGCACCAGCTCCTGAATGATGCGGACCGCCTGCTCGGGGTCCTCCTGCTGGACGAAGTGAAAGTCCTCCTCCGGCCGCTCGGTCCTCAGGGGAGGCAGGACTCCGTGCAGGATCCGGTGGGCGTTGACGATGATGCGGCTCTCTCGGGCCTGCCGGAAGATCCGGTCCAGGGTGACCACGGGCAGGATCCCGGACTGAATGATGTCCCGGAGCACGTTGCCCGCGCCGACCGATGGCAGCTGGTGCACGTCGCCCACCAGGACAAGGGTGGCGGTGGGGGGCAGGGCCTTGATCAGGTGATGCATGAGCAGGGTGTCGATCATGGAGGCCTCGTCCACCACGAGGAGATCGCACTCGAGCGGGGTACGGTCATTCCGCTGAAACCCGCCCTTGTGCATGCTGAACTCCAGCATGCGGTGGATGGTCCGGGCTTCCATTCCCGTGGCCTCGGCCATGCGTTTGGCGGCCCGGCCCGTGGGCGCGGCGAGCAGAATGCGGATCTCCAGCCGGGAGACGATGCGAAGCAGGGCGTTGATGATGGTGGTCTTGCCGGTGCCGGGCCCGCCCGTGATCACCATGGCCTTGCTCTCGAGCGCGCAGCGGATCGCCTCGGTCTGGCGCTCGGCCAGGGTGATGGAGAGCCGTTCCTGAACCCAGGCGAGGGCCTTGTCCGTGTCCACCCGGCGCATGGCCGAGCGGGCCTGCAGGAGGGTCCCGAGTCGGAGGGCCAGGGCCGTCTCCGCCACGTGAAAGGGCGCCAGGTAGACGGCCTTGTGGTTGGCCCGAAACGACTCGGGCCCGTCGTTGAGATCCTCGATGCGAATGCGCCCCTCCAGGGAGACGGCGCCCACGCCGCGGGCCACCAGGTCGTCGGGCACGTCGAGGATCTCCCGGCACTTGGCGAGCAGAGGCTCGTAGGGGTAGTACACGTGACCCTCGTCCGCCGTGCGGCTCAGCACGTAGAGGATCCCCGCCTCCACCCGCACGGGGGACTCCTTGAAAAATCCCAGCTTCTCAGCGATCCGGTCCGCCGTGACGAAACCGATCCCGAAGACGTCCGTGGCCAGCCGGTACGGGTTCTCCTTGACCACGGCGATGGACTCCCTGCCGTACTGCTTGAAGATGCGGGTGGCATAGGCCGAGCTCACGCCGTGGGCCTGGAGGAAGATCATTACGTCCCGGATCTCCTTCTGGTCCTCCCAGGCCCGGCGGATCATGTCGATGCGCTTTCGGCCGATGCCCTCCACCTCCGCCAGCTCCTCGACACTCTTGTCGATGACCTCCAGGGTCTTCTCCCCGAACGCCTTGACGATGCGCCTGGCCATGACCGGACCGATGCCCTTGATCAGCCCGCTTCCCAGGTACTTCTCGATGCCGGCGACGCTCGCCGGGGCCAGGGTCCGGTACTGGTGGATCCGGAACTGACGACCGTATCGGGGGTGGTTGGACCACTCCCCGGTCATGTGGATGACCTCTCCGGGCATGGGGGCGAGGAGGTTGCCCACCACGGTGACCAGGTCCCGCTCACCGGCCACCCGAACGCGGGCGATGGTGAACCCGTTCTCCTCGTTGGTGTAGGTGATCCGTTCGATCAGGCCTCGAAGCTCACCCATCCTCCCCTCCGAACGGCTTGTGCACCCAGTCCGGGACCACGGCGTCCGGAAACGCGTCCGAGGCGGGGATGTACGGCTTGAGGTCGATCACCGGGGTTTCATCCAGGGCGTCGATGTCCTCGATGAGCACGCGGTCCCGGTCGACCGACAAGACCCTCGCCACGTCCATGGCCACCAGGTTGGGCCTTCTCGGGGAGCGCGTCGCAAAGACACCGGTCAGCGGAAGGTAGGGGTTCCTCTTGGGGTGAACCTGCAGGGTGGCCCGCTTTTCCGGCGTGTCGTTCCGGTCGAACCAGTACAGGATCAGTAGATGGGAGAAACCCTCCAGCCCCTCGAGGGCGTCGCGGAAAGGGGGATGGACCTCCACCACGGCGCCGGGAGGCGTCTTGCGGATGGTTCCCACGGGTTCCATGCGAAAGGTCATGGTGTTCGGTCGAGTGCTCGGTGCTTGATCGTCAAAGATCACTGGCGCGAAGAATGGGGTCCAGTGCATCCGCTTGCTGGGCTTTCGCTTCTTCCGCGGTCGTGCTCGTACTCGGCGAAGCGGGACTCGTACTCGGACTTCTCCGCTCGCAGGGGTACGGCGTCGTCGAGTACGCGTAAGAACCGTCTTGCCCACCGCGCCGGTGGACGAGCCCGGCGTTGGTATGGCCACGGGGTTCAGTCTAACGGCTAGGCCGCGCAAGGCAAGGGAAATCGATTCCCCGGTCGTGTTACGCCGGGTCCCAGACGGCGTCCTCCAGGCCGGAGCTACGCCGGGTCCTCCGGGACACGGCGAAGCGCAGCACCGGCTCGGCCGCCCAGATCTCCACGGATCGTCTCGCCCGGGTGACGGCCGTGTAGAGCAGCTCCCGGGTGAGCACGGGGTACGGCCGGTCCGGGAGGATCAGAAGAACGTGGTCGAACTCCGAACCCTGGCTCTTGTGAACGGTCATGGCAAAGGCGGTTTCGTGCTCCGGAAGCCGCATGGGGTGAACGCTTCGCCAGGCCCCCTCCCCAGCCGGGAAGCACACCCGAAAGCCGGACCCGTCCTCCTGAGGAAGGACCATGCCCAGGTCACCGTTGTACAGCTGAAGCGTGTGGTCGTTGCGGTTGACCAGAACCGGTCTCCCCGCGTACCACGGGCCCACGGGGCGAATGACGCCGTCGGCGGCCAGGGACTGCTCCACGACACGGTTCACGCTCCGCACCCCGTAAGGCCCTTCGCGCACTGCACACAGGATGCGGAAGCGTTGGAAGCGGCTCAGGGCCGCCAGAGGATCGGTCGCGTCCGGGGGGGTCGAGAGAAACGCCCGGGTGCGGGCGCGCAGGGCGGAGGGCAGGCCGTCCCGGTCCGGGAGTTGCGACCAGCGGATGTCCCCCGAGGTCTCCTTCCGAAGCAGGGATGCCGTCCCGGCCTGGTCCCCCCGGTTGACGTGGCGGGCCAGCCGGCCGAGCCCGCTGGAGGCTGGAAAGCGGCGGCTCTCCCGGAGCAGGACGATGCCGTCCCGTATGGACGGCTGCCCGCCCGGTGGAGCGGCCTCGGGAATCCGCTCACCGGTTTCCCGCTCCAGGACGGACCGAAAAGCGCCCGAGAACCCGGAGGCTCGATCCCGCCCGCAGATGTCGCCCAAAACGGCGCCGGCCTCTACGGAGGCCAGCTGGTCCCGGTCTCCGAGCAGAACGAGCCTGGCGTGGTCCGGAAGGGCCTGGACGAGCTTGGCCATGAGAGCCAGGTCCACCATGGAGGCCTCGTCCACCACGAGCACGTCCAGGGGGAGGCGGTGCTCCGCATGGTGGTGGAAGTAGGGGGACCCTCGAATGGAACCCAACAGCCGGTGCAGGGTGGTGGCCTCCGTGGGGATCCGGGCGGCCTCCGGACGCCTGCCGGGCAGACGGCCGGCGCTCCGGCGCGCCGACTCTCCCAGGCGGGCCGCGGCCTTGCCCGTGGGGGCGGCCAGCGCGATCCGGAGGGGCGGCTCCGCATCCCCGTGCAGGTCCAGGAGCAGGGCCAGCAGGCCCGCCACCGTGAAGGTCTTGCCCGTGCCAGGCCCGCCCGAGATCACGGTGAACCGGCGAAGGGCCGCGGCGCAGGCCGCCACCTTCTGCCAGTCCACGGGCTCGACACCGGCGCTGGAGGAAGGGAACAGGCGGTCCAGTGCCCTCCGAACGGCTCCCGGCGGGGGCGCGGGCTCCACGGGCGCGGCCCGCTCCCGAATCCACCGCGCCAGGGCATCCTGGTACGCCCAGTACCGGTGCAGGTAGAGCCGGGCCCGTGGGTCGAGCACCAGGGGCGTGTACGAGCCCGGCTCCCCGACCACGGGGGCGCTTCGAAGCGCCTCGACCCAGGCGTCCACGGGAGGAAAGGCCGGGCAAGGCTCCGGCCGTTTCTCCGGGAAGGTTACCTCCTCGGCCCGGGCCAGATCCAGGCAGACGTGCCCCGCCCGGGTGGAGCGGCTGGTCAGGGCCGAGGCCAGCAACAGCGCCTCGGAGGCGGTGCCGCCGAGCTCAGCCATGAGACCGGCGAACCGGACGTCCAGGACGCCGAGGGCGCCGGCCTCGAGGAGGGGGGTGAGAACGGCATGGGTGGCTGGGGGCACGGGCATCTCCTTCACGGCAGCAGGCCCTCGCGCAGGTCGCGGACGAGCGGTTCCGGGGGAAGGGCCCGGTAGACCCCCGAGCCGGGTCTTCGGGGGTCCACGCCCCGCAGGAAGACGTAGAAGACCCCTCCGAAGTGGGTGTCGTAGACGTAGCCGGGAAGCCGCAGCGACAGGTACCGGTCCACGGCCAGGGTGTAGAGGAGGTACTGCAGGTGATAGGTCCCGGCCGCCATGGCCGTCTCGAGATGCTCCGCCTGGTAGTCCTCCATGGACGGGCCCAGGTCGTTGGACTTCCAGTCCACGATGTAGAACCGGTCCTCGAAACGGAAGACCAGGTCGATGAACCCGCGCAGGATCCCCTGGACCGGGGAGAACTGCAGCCGGCCGATGTGCTCGGGGACCGGCTCGGGCAGTCCTCGGCCCGCGTGGGACGAGAGGAGGCCTCGAAGGGCCCCGGCCGACACCTTTCGAATGGGAAAGAAGAACGGGAGCTCGTTCAAGCGGTTCTCCCAGGGGACGCGGTCGAGCCGGAGGTCCGCCCGGTCCGGATCCAGGGGCGTGGAGAGCACGGCGCGAATCCGGTCGCACACGGCGGGTTGCCAAAACGGATCGAACCCGTGGGCTCGAAGCTCCGTCTCCACCACGTCGGGGAGCGCACCGTTCTCCAGCCCGGTGAAGTCCAGGGCCTCGAGCACGGCGTGGAGGCACGTGCCGGAGCGCGCCCCGCCGGGAAACCCGAGCAGCCCCGCCGGGGTCCCGGCATCCGGGTCCAGGGGTTCCCGTTCCAAGGGCTCTGCGGGCTCCAGGGCCGAGTCGTGGTCCTCCGTCTCCGCGCCGTGGGGACGGGATGTGGTGAGGGAGGAGAAGCTGGCGATACCCCAAGAGCGATCCAGGCGGCCCTGAAAGGACCTGGCGGAGAGAGCCGGGGGGCGGGCGGCCCGTGGCGGGGGCGTCACCCGATCGCCGCCGGGAGGCGAAGACAGCCGAATGGTTCCGCTCGATGCGGCGGCCAGGGCCTCCAGGTCGGACCGCATGCCCGGGGCGTCGATCCGTTCATAGCGCAGAGAGGAGGCCTCGACCGGGGATTTCCCGGGGTCCGGCCGGCGGGTGTGGAACAGGTAGGCCGGTGCCGAGGTGTCGGCCTGGTTGAAGCGTCCCCACACCGTGGTGCAGCGATTCCTGGCACGCGTGAAGGCCACGTAGAGGAGCCTCAGGTTCTCGGAGAGCGCCTCGTCCTCGGCCAGGGCGATGTGCCGGTCCCGTTCGGGGGGCGGGCACCCGAGATCGAGAATCAGCCGGGCTCCGTGCTCCGGGTCGTGGCAGGCCACGGGGCCGTTTCGGTCCCGGACGGCCGATCCTTCCCAGACAAAGGGGCAGAACACGATGGGGTACTCGAGGCCCTTGCTCTTGTGGATGGTCACCAGGCGGACCGCGTTGCGATCGCTTTCCAGCCGAAGGGGCTCCTCCTCGCTTCCCCGGGTCCGCGGGTCGATCTGCTCCTCGAGCCACTGGACCAGGCCTTCCAGGCCGAGGCGCCGCTCGGTCTCCGCCCGGTGAAGGACCTCGGCGAGATGGAGCAGATTCGTGGCGCGGCGCTCCCCGTCCGGGCGGAGAAAGCACCCCCGCCGGCG
>CAYYVD010000093.1:0-15094 GCA_964475045.1 uncultured Desulfobacterales bacterium
CCCACACGGCGTCCAGGTCGGTGATGTTGTTGGGGCTCTGGCCGGTGTGGAGGGCCGCGTACCACATGTTGGTCCGGTGATCGGCCCCCCAGCTTCCCAGCTTGTCCTTGAGCTCCTTGTCCCACAGGAGCGCCACGCCCAGCTTCTCGGCCTTGTCCTTGGAGATCTGATTGGTGTTGTAGGCGATTCCGGTCTGCCCCAGGTCGTAGGGGACGGCCGAGAGCTTGCCGCCGCTGATGTCGCGGAGTGCCGTGATCATGGGCTGCATGACGTTCTTGAGGTTGGGGATCTCGGCCTCGTCGAGCACCACGCCGAAGCCCAGGTTGATGTACCGGGCGTAGTCGAAGACCGCGCTCAGATGGGCGAGGTTGAACTCGCCGCCCGGCGGGTACGAGGCCTTGACCTGGGTCAGATAAGCGTCCATGCCCGTGAAGGCGGCGTCCACCACCTCGATGCCGGTGGCCTTGGTGAAGGGCTCGAAGGCGTACTTGCGAAGGGCCTCCGAGGTGGTGCCGCCCCAGGAGTCCAAGCGGATGGACTTGGCCGCCCGGGCGTCGCGGGCCAGGAACCCGAAGGGTCCGCCCACCAGACCGGCGGCCGCGCCCGCCACACCCAGGTACTTGATGAAGTCACGGCGGGTGACGGCGCCCTCCTGGTACAGCTTGACCACGGTGTCCAGTTGCTCGTTCAAATTCCTTTTCATGACGCATCTCTCCTTTCATCCGGAAACGTTGCCGATCGACAGGGTCGTCCGCCCACCGGCCTTCCGGCACTCGAGGCCGCCCCGTCAGGTTTGCCGCGTCGCACTCGGGCGCTGAGCCGTCCGGAGGCCTGCTCCGGGACGGCGTGAACCCGTCCTACCTGCCCCTGGCGAACCGGCGGGAGAGGTACCCGGCCAGCAAGGGGATGGAGATCGTCAAGAAGATCATGACCGCGCCCAGGGCGTTGATCTCCGGGCTGATGGAGTTGCGCAGCATGCCGAAGATCTTCACCGGCACGGTCTGGCTCCGGGCGGTGGCCCAGAAGAGCGTGGCCGTCACGTCGTCGAAGGAGATGGTGAACGAGAACAGCATCCCTGCCAGGATCGCAGGCGCCAGGAGCGGCAGGGTCACCTCCTTGAAGGTCTGAAAGGGGTTGGCCCCGAGGCTCATGGCCGCTTCCTCGTACACGCGCTGGATGCCCACGAGCCGCGCCTGGACCACGAGCAAGACATAGGGCAGGGTCAGGACCACGTGGCCGATGAGCAGCAGGGCGAAGCTCTTGGGCTGCTGGAGCCATCGAATGAAGAGCAGGAGGGCCACACCCAGCACCACCTCGGGAATCATGATGGGCGTCAGGAGCAGGGTGTTCAAGGTGTTCTTGCCCGGGAACTCGTAGCGTACAAAGGCCATGGCCGCCGGAATGCCGATGGCCGTGGTCACGATGGCCGTCAGGGATCCCAGGACCAGGCTGTTCTTGAAGGCGGTCAGAATGGTGTCGTTGTGGGCGAGCTTCACGTACCAGCGAAAGCTGAAACCCTCCATGGGAAAGGAGCCGAACTGCTGGGGATTGAACGAGAGGATGAGGACCGCCACGATGGGCGTGAACATCCACACGTACACCAGGATCGTGTAGAAGCGGATCAGCGACCAGCCCGAGATTCTCGGCATGACGACGCGCTCACTGCAGGTTCTTGAAGATCTGGTTGATCCCCAGGTAGCGGTTGTAGGTGTAGACGATCATCCCGAGCAGCAGGAGGAGGATCGTGCTGATGGCCGACCCGAAAGGCCAGTCCAGGGTCCCGACGACCCGTTTGAAGATCAGGTTGGCGATCATGTCGTTGCCCGGCCCTCCCAGGATCATGGGGGGAAGGTAGGTGCCGGAGGTGAGGACGAAGACCAGAAGGCACCCGGCGCTCACCCCGGGCAGGCTCAAGGGCAGGGTGACCTCCCGAAAGGCCTGCCACTCGGTGCACCCCAGGCTTCTGGCGGCCTCCAGAAGGTTCTTGTCGATCCCTTCCAGGCTCACGTAGATGTTCAGGATCATGAAGGGGAGCAGGTACTGGATCAGGCCCATGAGCACCGCACCTTCGTTGTAGAGCATGCCCAGCGGTTCGTTCAGAAGACCGATCTTCATGAGCATGTGGTTGATGAGCCCGGTGTCTCCCAGGATGTTGATCCAGCTCAGGGTTCGAATGATGAAGCTGATCCAGAAGGGGAGCATCACCAGGATCAGGAGAAAGGGCTTCAGGCGACTTTCCGTGCGGTAAAAGAAGTAGGCTGGAATGTACCCCATGACCAGGCACAGGAGCACGGTCTCCAGGGAGACCCGGATCGTTCGAATGAGGAGGGAAGGATAGAAGAAGTCCTCGAAGAACTTGGCGTAGTTGCCGAACTGAAAGGCCGGGATGTCGGCCCCGCTCGGTGCGCGCAGCCAGAAGCTGTAGACCACGATGAAGCAGACCGGAATGACCAGGAGAAAAAAAACGGCACTTACCGCGGGAGCGAGTAAGGCGGCCGGTTTCCAGGGCTTGCTTTCCATGGGATCGCCGATGGGGAAGGGGGTTTCCTCAAGGCCAGCGACCCTGGAAACAAAACCTAACGTTTGTTAGATTCGGCAACCCCGCCTCCATCAGCAGAGCCGGTCTCGCGGGCCGGTGGGTCCTTTTCGCCATCCTGCGCACACCTGTATAATGGACGCGCTACCCAGAGTCAAGGGAAAATCGGGAAGTTGGCAAAAACCGGCCAAGTTTTTGCGCCCTTGACAGAAAAAATCGAGCTCTGATAAAAACGAACAAACGTTAGGTTTGTTTGCTGCCTGCGAGGTTGAGCATGCGTGACCGGGGCGAGACGCGCGCCTCCAGAAAGGCCATCATCCTGCAGGAAGCGGCCCGCCTGTTTCGAGAGAAGGGGTACCGGGCTTCGACCCTCCGTGAACTGGCCCGGCGGTCCGGTGTTCAGGGGGGAAGCATCTACTACCACTTCACCTCCAAGCAGGAGATCCTCTACCGGATCATGGACGAGACCATGGGCCGGCTTCTCCTGGGCCTGAAGCAGGAGCTTCGAGACGAGTGGGACCCGGTTCGAAGGCTCGGCCGCGGGATCGCCTTCCACATTCGATACCACCTGGAAAACCAGGACGAGACCCACGTCACGGACAACGAGCTGATCCACCTCGAGGCGGACCTCCGCGGGCGGATCGTGAAAATGCGCGAGGAGTACGAGCAGACCTTCACGGGCATCCTGGAGCAGGGGGCCCGCGAAGGGGTCATGAACATGGGGAGCATCAAGCTTGCGAGCATCGCCGTCCTCCAGATGTGCACCGGCATTCCGTACTGGTTCAAGGACGAAGGCCCGCTGTCCGTAGAGGAGGTGGTGGCGCGGTACACGGAGTTCATCTTCTGGGGCGTGCTGGGCCGCGTGCAGGAAGAAGAGGCGTCTTGGTGGACCCGCGCGGAGGAAGGCAAGGGACGCTGAGCCTCACGAAACGCAACATTCGGTTGAATCGGAAGGGACACAACCCATGGGTGCATTGAACCTGGACGAGGCGGAGGTGGGCCGGGCGCGCAGGGCCGCGGCCCGAATCGCCACGGAGACCCTGACGGAGATCGACGGGAAGACCACCGTGGCCGTGGAGCGGGCGGTGCTCCGGCTACTGGGGGTCGAGGGCATCACCCCGGAGGGCGTGCCCTGGGCCAATGTGATCGTGAACGACCTGTCGGCCCGAGGTCTCCTGGACCGGGGGGCCGCCGTGTGGCTGGCCGACGCGCACCTGGCCTCCGGCGCCACCCTGACGGAGACCGCCGGGCGCATGGTGGAGGGCGGCACGGATTCCGCCTCGCTTTCGGCGGTCGATCCCGCAAGGCTTCGAGAGCACACGCGCAATCTGGCCCGGGAGGGCCTGGCGCGCATCGATCGGTCCCGGCAGGCCCGGGAGGAGCGCCTGGCTCGCCTGGGACGAGGCCGGACGCCGCTTCGCTACCTCATCGTGGCCACGGGGGACATTCAGGAGGACGTGGTCCAGGCCCGGGCCGCGGCGCGCGGCGGGGCGGACATCATCGCCGTGATTCGCCACACCGCCCAGAGCCTGCTGGACTACGTGCCCGAGGACGGGAGCATTCAGGGGGTGGGGGGCACCATCGCCAACCGGGAGAACTTTCGCATCATGCGCGAGGCCCTGGACGTGGTCTCCGAGGAACTGGGGCGGTACGTCTTCCTGACCAACTACTGCTCGGGTCTGTGCATGCCCGAGATGGCCGTGCTGGGAGCCCAGGAGCGGCTGGACGTGATGCTCAACGACTCCATGTACGGGGTGATCTTCCGCGACATCAACATGGTCCGGACCTTCATCGACCAGCACTTCTCCAGGTCCCTGCTGGCCCGCGCCGGCCTGATGATCAACACGGGCGAGGACAACTACCTGACCACCTCGGACGCCTACGAGAAGGCGCACACGGTCCTGGCCAGCCAGTTCATCAACGAGCAGTTCGCCCTGCTGAGCGGGCTCGAGCCCGCTCAGATCGGCCTGGGCCACGCCTTCGAGATCTCCCCCAAGGTCGAGGACAGCTTCCTGTACGAGCTGGCGCAGGCCCAGATGGTCCGGCAGATCTTTCCGGAGTGCCCGGTCAAGTACATGCCGCCCACCAAGTACATGACCGGGAACATCTTTCAGGGGAACGTCCAGAACGCCTTGTTCAACGCGGTGTCCGTGCTCACGGATCAGAGCGTGCACCTCCTGGGCATGCCCACGGAGGCCCTGCACACGCCCCACGTGCACGATCGCCACCTGAGCCTCCGGAACGTGGACTACGTCTTTCGCGCCATGCGGCATCTGGGCGAGGACATGGTGTTTCGACCCGGAGGGCGCGTCGAGACCCGAGCTCGAACCGTGCTGCACGACGCGGTGGCCATGCTCGAGGAGGTGGCGGACCTGGGCTTGATGGAGGCCGTCTCCCGGGCCATGTTCGCGGACATCGCCCGGACCCGGGGGGGGGGGAAGGGGCTGGAGGGCGTCATCGCCACGTCCCGGGATTACTGCAACCCCGTTGCAGATCTTTTGCAGGAGGAAAGGACGGCGTCATGATTTCACAAGGGGAACGGGTCACGGCCTATGGGGACACCTTCGGGGACGGTGCGGTTCAGCTCTCGTTCACCCTGCCCGTGCCCGCGGGGGAAAAGGCCAGGCAGGCGGCCCTGATTCTGGTCGCCGGGATGGGCTTTCAGGACGCCCGGGTGGTGTGGATGGACCCCATCGACCCCGCCTTCACCTACTTCATCGTGTACGGCCGCACTCGGGAGACTGTGGACATGACCACCATTCAGGTCCACGAGCCGGCCTATCGAAGCATGGAGCCCGATGAGGTCAGCCGGTTCATTCGAGAGACCTTCGGCCGAAAGCTCACGGTGATCGGTGCGTGCATCGGGAGCGACGCCCACACCGTGGGGATCGATGCCATCATGAACATGAAGGGCTACGACATGCACAAGGGCCTGGAGAGCTACCCGGAGATCCGGGCCCTGAATTTGGGAGCGCAGGTCCCCTGCGAGACCCTGGCCGCCCGGGCCGCCGAGGAGCAGGCCGACGCCTTGCTGGTCTCCCAGGTGGTCACCCAGAAGAACGCCCACCTCGAGAACCTCACCCGCCTCATCGAGATCCTCGAGGCCGAAGGTCTGAGCGAGCGGATGGTGCTCGTGGTCGGCGGTCCCCAGGTGACCCCGGAGCTCGCCAAGGAGCTCGGGTACGATGCCGGGTTCGGCCCGGGCACCTACCCGGAGCATGTGGCCTCTTTCCTGGTCCATGAGCTGGCGGCCCGGAAGGAGCAAGGCCCAACCCACGAAACAGGACAGGGATAACCAGAGACCATGGAAAAGCTGATCATCACCGCGGCCGTGGTGGGGGCGGAGCTGACCCGGGAGGACACGCCCCACCTGCCCCTGACCCCGCAGGAGATCGCCGAGGAGGCTCGCCGGGCCTGCGAGGCGGGTGCCTCCCTGGTGCACCTCCACGCCCGGGGTCCGGACGGGGCCCCCACCCAGGACCGGGCCGTCTATCGGGAGATCATCGACCGGGTGCGGGAGCGCTGCGACGCGATCGTCCAGGTGTCCACGGGCGGTGCGGTGGGCATGAGCGCCGAGGAACGGCTTCAGCCCGTGACGCTCGGCCCGGAGATGGCGAGCCTGACCGCCGGAACGGTCAACTTCGGCGAGGAGGTCTTCTTCAACCCCAGGGACCTGATGGTCCGGTTCGCCCGGGCCATGCAGAAGCACGGGGTCAAGCCGGAGCTCGAGATCTTCGACGTCGGCATGGTGGCCAACGCCCTCTGGCTGGAGCGGCAGGGGCTCCTGAGCCCGCCGCTTCACTTCGACTTCGTGCTGGGTGTTCCCGGCGGGTTGCCCGCAGGCATGAAGAACCTGCTCCACCTCGAGGAGACCATCCCGGCGACGGCCACCTGGTCCGTGGCCGGGATCGGCCGGCACCAGCTTCCCATGGCCGCGGCTGCCGTGATCATGGGCGGGCACGCCCGGGTGGGGCTGGAGGACAACATCTTCCACCGCCGGGGGGAGCTCGCTCGAGGGAACGCCCCGCTGGTGGAGCGCGTCGTCCGGATCGCCCGGGAGTTGGGGCGGGAGGCGGCCGGACCGGCCGAGGCGCGCGTCATCCTGGGTCTCGGCTGATGGACCTCTGGGAGGTTGTACGAAAGGGCGACAGCCGCTCCGTGGCCGTCTTCGGCATGGCCAAGAACGCGGGCAAGACCGTGGCCCTGAATTACCTGAGCGGGCAGGCCGGCCGGGAGATCCTGGTCCTGGGAATGACGTCCATCGGCCGGGACGGGGAGCCGTGGGATGTGCTCACCCACCGCCGCAAGCCGTCCATCGAGGTCCGGGAGGGCACCCTGGTGGCCACGGCCGAGGCCTGCCTGGGCATGGGGACCGCGGACCTCGAGGTGTTGGACACCACGGACATCGCAACGCCCCTCGGACCCGTTCTCGTGGCCCGGGCCCGGCGTCCCGGGCGGGTGGAGCTGGCCGGTCCCAGCCGCTCGGAACGGTTGAGGCGGATCGTGGGTCGCCTCCACGACCGGGGGGCGGACCTGGTACTGGTGGACGGGGCCGTCGACCGCCGGGGCCTGGCGTCCCCCCGGGTGACCGAGGCCTCGGTCCTGGCCACGGGCGCCGTTCTGAGCGAGGATCGGGACGAGGTGGTGCGGCGGACCCGGGACCGCGTCCGGCAGCTCACCCTGCCCAGGGCCCCGGAAGCCCTCCGTCGCGCCTGGCGAGCGGGCCGGGTCGTGGTGCGGGTCGGGGACCGGACGACGACCCTGGAGACCCCCGCGGCCCTGCAGGGCGACTGCGGCGTGCAGCGTCTCGTTCGGGGGCACGAGGCCGAGATCCTGGTGGGCGGCGCCTTGACCGAGCCTCTCCTGCGGGAGATGATCGGGGAGCGCGTCCGGGTCGTGGTGCGCGACGCCACCTGCCTGTTCGCGGACCAGGGCCTGCTCCGGCGGCTCGCGCGGTCCGGAGGATCCGTGGAGGTGGTGGACCCCGTCCGGCTGGTCGCGGTCACCGTGAACCCCCACGCTCCCGGCGGGTGGTCCTTCGATGCCGGGGTTCTGTTTCGCGCCGTCCGGACCGCCCTTCCGGACGTGCCGGTGTTCGACGTGGTGTCCGGGCTCGGCCCGGCATCATGACCGAACCGTTTGATCGGAATTTTCGGGGACGCCGGAATTTCGGGGGGAATTCCCGGGGGGGAAATGCAGATTCCAAATTCCGCAATCCGGTGCTCCGAAATTCCCCCAAACCATTTGATGAGAAGGAGGAACCACACCGTGAGCAAGACCAGACAGGCATGCCCGTTCGGGTCCCATCGGGTGATCGAGCCCGAAGGCTTTCTGCCCCAGGCGGCGTGGAAGCTGGACAACACCATGGAGCCCCGGGACAACGAGCTCCTGATCGACGTGGACAAGCTGAACGTGGACGCGGCCAGCTTTCGGCAGATTCGGGAAGAGGCCGGAGGGGACGTGGAGCAGATCCGGGCGATCATTCTTCGGACCGTGGCCGAGCGGGGGAAGCAGCACAACCCGGTCACCGGATCCGGGGGCATGCTCCTCGGATCGGTGAACCGGGCCGGGGAGCGGTTTCCGGGGTCCGTTCGTCCCGGGGACCGCATCGCCACACTGGTCTCCCTGAGCCTGACCCCCCTGCGGATCGACCGCATCCTCGGCGTGGACGAGGAGCGGGATCAGGTCCACGTGGAAGGACAGGCGATCCTCTTCGCCAGCGGCATCTACGCGGTGCTGCCCGACGACCTTCCCGAGGACTTCGCCCTCGCCATGCTGGACGTGGCCGGCGCACCGGCCCAGACCGCCAAGCTGGTCCGGCCGGGTCAGACCGTGCTCGTGATCGGCGGCGGGGGAAAGTCGGGTCTCCTGTGCCTGTACGAGGCCCGGAGGCGGACGGGCGTCACAGGCCGGGTCGTGGGTGTGTCCTACAGCGAACGGGGGTGCGACCGGATTCGAGAGGCCGGGTTCGCGGACGTGGTCCTTCGGGCGGACGCCACCCGGTCGCTCGACTTCCACCGGGACGTCTCCACCGCCTTGAACGGGGGGATGGCCGACGTCACCATCAACTGCGTGGACGTCCCGGGGACGGAGATGGCCTCGATCCTGGCGACCCGGGACGGCGGGACGGTCTACTTCTTCAGCATGGCCACCAGCTTCACCGCCGCGGCCCTCGGGGCCGAAGGCGTGGGCAGGGACGTCCGCATGCTCATCGGCAACGGCTACACCCGGGGGCACGCGGAGATCGTACTGGACATCGCCAGGAAGGTCCGCCATCTCTTCTGAGCCGGGTCGCCTTCTTGACAGCGGATCATTGGCTGTGATATTCAAAGACTTCAGCCATCAAGAGACACCGGCCGTCTCGATCCTGCTCCGGACGACGGTGCCCCGCGCTCGAAGACCGGCCCCGCCCCGGGTGCCCATGGCGCGCCCGGCACGGTCGCCGGATCCGATCCCTTTCCAGAGGAGGATCCATGGAGAAGAGCGCATCTTCCGCCTTGGTCGCCGAAGACATCCACAAGCGCTTCGGTTCCCTGGAGGTGCTGAAAGGGATCACCTTGAGCGCGGAGGAAGGGGACGTCATTGCGCTGATCGGCTCCAGCGGATCGGGAAAAAGCACGCTGCTTCGGTGCATCAACCTCCTCGAGATCCCCGACTCCGGCAAGGTCTTCCTGAACGGAGAGCTCGTGCGCATGAAGAGGAACCGCCGGGGCGAGGCGGTCCCCGAGGACTCCAAGCAGGTGGACCGGATCCGGACCAAGCTGGGCATGGTGTTTCAGCACTTCAACCTCTGGACCCACATGACCGTCCTCCAGAACGTGATCGAGGCCCCGGTCCACGTGCTCCGCAACCCCAAGCGGGAGGCGACCCGCAAGGCCATGGAGCTCCTGGAGAAGGTGGGGATCGCGGACAAGGCCCACCACTACCCCGCCCAGCTGTCGGGAGGCCAGCAGCAGCGCGCCGCCATCGCCCGGGCTCTGGCCATCGAGCCGGAGGTCCTCCTCTTCGACGAACCCACGTCTGCGCTGGATCCGGAACTCGTGGGGGAGGTGCTCCGCGTCATGCAGCAGTTGGCCGAGGAGGGGCGGACCATGCTGGTGGCGACCCACGAGATGGGGTTCGCCAAGGAGGTGGCCTCCAACGTCATCTTTCTCCACGACGGATTCATCGAGGAGCAGGGTCCTCCGGAGAAGGTCTTCGAGGATCCTTCCTCACCGCGATGCCGCCAGTTTCTGGCGACCTTTCTCTAACGCCCCGGGCGGAGGAGCGGTGAGCCGGTTTTGTTCGGCAACCTATCATTTCATTACCACGAAAAGGGAGGTCTAGGGATGAAAGGATTCGGAAAGGCGTTGGCATGCATCACGATGATTGCGGTCGCGGTCTGCTTTGCCGGGCCGGTGGCGGCCGGGGACTGGGACAAGGTGCGCATCGGAACGGAGGGCGCCTATCCTCCGTTCAACTTCGTGGACAAGAACGGCAATTTGAAGGGCTTCGACATCGACATCGCCAAGGCCCTGTGCGAGGAGATGGGTGTGGAGTACGAGTTCGTGATCCAGGACTGGGACGGAATCATTCCCGGTCTTCTGGCGAAGAAGTACGACTGCATCATCGCCTCCATGTCCATCACCGAGGAGCGCAAGCAGAAGGTGGATTTCACCAAGAAGTACTACCAGACCCCGGCGCGCTTCGTGGCCGAAAAGGGCGCGGACATCGAGATCTCCAAGGAGGGGCTGAAGGGCAAGACCGTGGGGGTCCAGCGCGCCACCATCCATGAGAACTTTCTGAGGGACCGGTTCGGGGACGCCGTGGACATCAAGTCCTACGCCACCCAGGACGAGGCCAACATGGATCTGGCCTCCGGGCGCGTGGACCTGGTGATCGCGGACGCCACGGTGCTCCTGGGCGGTTTTCTGGAAACCGAGGCCGGTGAGGGATACGAGTTCATCGGTCCCGGCTTCACCGACGAGCAGTGGTTCGGAGAGGGCATCGGCATCGCGCTTCGCAAGGAGGACGACGATCTACGAAAGATGTTCAACGAAGCCATTCAGGCGATTCGGGACAAGGGCATCTACCAGAAGATCAACGCCAAGTACTTCGACTTCGACGTGTACGGCGACTGATCCCGTGCCCGACGCTGGTCGATCCTGCGGTCGCGCGCGGCATCCGCGCGTGACCGCTTCCTGAGAACCGTTTCACCGACCCCGCAAGGAGACGCCTTTGATCGATCTACAGGGTTACGGCTGGCTTCTCCTGGACGGGGCGAAGCTCACCGTCCTGGTCGGGTTCGCCTCCATGGCCATCGCCATCCTCCTGGGGTTGATCGGGGCCTGGGGAAAGCTGGCCAGGTCCCGGGCCGCGCAGATGATCGCGGGCACGTACACCACCGTCATTCGGGGCATCCCCGAGCTCGTCCTCATCCTTCTCGTCTACTACGGCGTCCCCACCCTGATCCAAGACATCACAGCCGCGGCCGGCCGGGAGATCATCGTGGATCTGAACCCCTTTACGGCCGGTGTGGCCACCATCGGGTTCATCTATGGGGCCTTTGCCACGGAGGTCTTTCGCGGCGCTTACCTGGCCGTCCCCAAAGGCCAGATCGAGGCGGCCCGGGCCATGGGCATGAGCCCGGCGCTCACCTTTCGCCGGGTGACCCTCCCCCAGATGTGGCGGTTTGCCCTTCCCGGGCTCGGGAACGTGTGGATGGTCCTGATCAAGGCCACGGCCCTGATCTCCGTGATTCAGCTCCCCGAGCTCATGCGGAACGCGGACATCGCCTCCCGGGCCACACGCATGCCCTTCACCTTCTACTTCGCCGCTTCGCTTCTCTACCTGGTGATCACCATCGCCTCCATGGTCCTTCAGCAGAAGGCCGAGACGTGGGCGAGCCGCGGCGTGAGGAGGGCCTAGGGCATGACGTTCGACATCATCCTGCAGAGCCTCCCCCGCCTCCTCGAAGGCACCTGGATCACCATTCAGATCACAGGGCTCAGCGTGCTGATCGGTCTGTGTCTCGCCGTCCCCCTGGCCCTCATGCGTGTGTCCAGGAACCCTGCTCTCTGGGTGCCCGTCTACGGGGGCATTTTCTACTTCCGGGGCACCCCGCTCCTGGTGCAGATTTTCTTGATCTATTACGGCAGCGGGCAGTTCCAGGACGTCCTCAGCCAGATCGGCCTCTGGACGTTCTTTCGGGAGGCCTACTTCTGTGCAGTGCTCTCCCTGACCCTGAACACCGCCGCGTACACGGCCGAGATCCTTCGCGGCGCCATTCAGGGCGTCCCCTGGGGGGAGATCGAGGCGGCCCGGGCCTGCGGCATGTCCGGATCGCTCCTCTACCGCAGGATCATCCTGCCCAAGGCCTTTCGCCTGGCCTGGCCCGCCTACACCAACGAGGTGGTGTTCCTGCTCCAGGCCTCCTCGCTGGTCTCCATCATCACCCTCATGGACATCACCGGCGTGGCCCGCGTCATCGCGGCGCGCACCTTCGCCTTCTACGAGCTGTTCCTCACGGCGGCCGCCATCTACCTGGTGCTGGTCTACGGCATCATCTGGGTCTTCCGCAGAATCGAGTACCGCATCTCGGGGCACCTGCGCGCCGCCCCGGAGGCTGCCGTGGACCCCACCGCAGGCATGTGACTCCTTGCCCCGCCGCGTTCCACCCCCGCCATGAAGCCTTTCCCGGACAGGAAGGCCGTGCCTTTGCGCCCCTGCTCGAGCTCTCCATGCCGGGTCAGGCGGGGGATGGCCGCGGCTTCATCGACTGCACGACCCGCAGTCCCTGCCCCCACACGAACGGGATGAGGCTCATTCCCAGGATCAACAACCATCCCTGAAGCCCGGGGGGCCGCGTCTGGAGGATGCCCGAAAGCCCGGGTAAGTACACCGCCGCCATCAGCAGGACCGCACAGAGGAGGATGGACCCGGCGATGTAGGGGTTCCGGACAATGTCGTTCCGGAGCATCCTGGAGCCCGGGTTCCGCAGATTGAACACGAACCACAGCTTGCCGAAGGCCAGGGTCAGGAAGGATGCCGTAACGGCCCTGTGCTGCTCGAAACCCAGCAGATAGAAGGCGATGACCAGGGCCCCCAGGACGCAGGCCGCCCCCAGGGCCGCCCACCCCCCGATCGCGCCCCAGTGGGATCGCGTGAGCACGGATTCGTCCCGCGGCCGTGGTTTTCGTTTCATGATGCCGGGCTCACCTTCCCCCATGCCCAGCGCCAGGGCGGGGAACACGTCGGTGATCACATTGAGGTACAGGATCTGGAGCGGCAAGAGGGGCAGGGGTATCTGGGAGAACCCCCCGGCGGCGGAGGCGACAGCGACCGCGATCACCTCCGCCACGTTGGTGCACAGCATGAACATGACCGATTTCCGGATGTTGCCGAAGATGATGCGACCCTGGCGCACGGCGGCCACGATGGAGGAGAAGGCGTCGTCCCGCAGGATCATATCGGCTGCCTGGCGCGCCGCATCCGTCCCTCTCCGTCCCATGGCCACCCCAATGTCCGCCTTCTTGAGCGCGGGGGCGTCATTGACGCCGTCCCCGGTCATGGCCACCGTCTCCCCTTCCCCCTGCATCAGCTTGATGAGATGGAGCTTCTGCTCGGGGCTCACCCGGGCGAAGATGGATGTCTCCAGGATGCGCCTGCGAAATGCTTCCGACATCTCGTCCGGATCCTTGAGCTCGCTTCCGTGGATCACCGGAGGGTGTTGCTGATCCACGGCGATCCGGGTCTGCTTCGCAATGGCGGCAGCCGTCGCGGCCTGGTCGCCGGTCACCATGATGACGCGGATCCCCGCTTCACGGCACTCCTCAATGGACTGCTTCACCTCTTCCCTGGGCGGATCCAGGAGCCCCACCAGTCCCAGGAACCGCAGGTTTTCGTAGGGCTCCTCTTCGGTGTTCTCGACCCGCTTGTCCGCCATGGCCAGAACCCGCAGGCCCTCACCGGCCAGGGACTCGCTTCGCTTGCCCCACTCGCGGCGTTCCGCGTCGTCCATGGCGCGGTCATTGCCCTCGTCACCTCCGGCCATGCGGGTGCAGGCCTCGAGGACTCGGTCCGGAGCGCCCTTGACATTTGTTCGGACGCCCTCTTCGTCCCGGTTGAAGGTGGCCATCATCATCACGCTGGCATCGAAGGGGATCTCGCGCACCTCCTCCTTCTCCTCGAGCAGACCGCCCCGGGCCATGTCAAAGAGGAGACCGGCCCGCAGCAGGGCCGTTTCCGTAGGGTCTCCCTGCTCTTCATCGGGCTCCTGATCGTTGTCCGTGTCGAGCAAGGATGCATTGTTGCAGAGAACACCCGCTTCAATCACCCGGCGAAGCAGGGGTTGAGCGGTGCCGTTGTCCCCTTGAACCTCCCCTTTTTCCTCGTCCAGGGTGAAGTCCCCTGCCGGGGTGACCACCTTGCTGAGGGTCATCCGGTTCTCGGTCAGCGTGCCGGTCTTGTCCGTGAAGATGATCCGGGTGGCGCCCAAGGTCTCCACGGCGGGCAGCCTGTTGATCAGGGCGTTCCTCTGGGCCATCAGGTACATGCCCCTGGCCAGGGCGATGGTGGCGACAATGGGGAGGCCTTCGGGAATGGCGGCGACGCCCAGGGCGATGGCCGTTTCGATCATCTTTCCGGTATCCTGGCCGGCCAGGAGGCCGATCCCGGCGATGGCGGCCGCAATACCCACCGTGATCCATGCCAGCCTGCGCCCGAGCTGGTTGAGACGCCTCTGCAGGGGGGTGGATTCCTTTTCGGCGCTCTCGGCCAGCTCCGAGATGTGTCCGAGCTCGGTCCCCATTCCGGTGGCTGTGACCGCCCCTTCGCCCGAGCCTTCGTTGACCGTGGTCCCCTTGAAGAGCATGCATGTGCGGTCCGCGAGGGGGGCATTCTCGTATACCGGGTCCACCTGCTTGAGGACCGATACGGATTCGCCGGTCAGAGCCGACTCGTTCACCCGGATGTTGTTGGCTTCGATGAGCCGCACATCCGCGGGGGCCAGATCCCCGCTGTCCAGCACGATGATGTCGCCGGGCACCAGCGCTTCCGCTTCAATTTCCCTTTCCTCCCCCGCTCGGCGAACGCGAATGGTGTCCCCGCCGATCTCCCGCAAGGCCTCCATGGAGCGGACGGCCTTCCATTCCGTGATGAATCCGAGCCCGGCGTTCACCAGGATCACGGCTGCGATCGCGATCCCTTCGGCCCAGTGCTGAAAGGAAAAGGCCACTGCCCCGGCAACCAGGAGCACGATGATCACCATGCTCTCGAACTGATCGAGCAGGATCTTCCAGGCACTGCGGGTCTTGACCTCCCGGAGCCGGTTGGGACCGTAAATCTCCATGCGGCTTCGGACAGCCTCCTCGCTCAGTCCCTGCTCAGGGTCCACCCCGAGCGCTTCCAAAGCCTCTCCAGGGGGAATGGCGTGATTCTTGGCTTGTTGTTCGTCTCGCATGATTTCGTCTTTACTATGTCAAAAAAAGGGTGTTGAAAAGTAGGTTTTTGGCTTACCCCAACAGCGGTGTGTCGGGTTTTTCACCCATGATAATTTCTGCCTAGCCTTGCTTTCATTCA
>CAYYVD010000094.1:0-15078 GCA_964475045.1 uncultured Desulfobacterales bacterium
AGGCCGTGATCTCATCCGGGAGGTTCGGAGAAAGCTTGACCACCTCCTTGGCCAGATCGCTCAGGCTCCGCTGGAGGGCATCCAGCTCCACTCCTTCGTCCACCTGGTCGGGCATGGACTCGACCTCGGCCCTCAGGTAGGGCTCGGCCTCGAGCCAGCGGTCGATCTTGAACCGCTCCAGGCCGTGCACCATGACCTGCAGGGTGTTGTCCGAGGACCGGACCACACGGTCCACCCTGGCCACGGTTCCAACCTCATGAATCTGTCCGGGCTGTGGTTTCTCGACGGAGGAGTCCTTCATCCCCACCAGGCCCACGAGCTTGTCGCCGCTCCTGGCGTCCTCGATGAGCTTCACGGACCGGGGAATCCCCACCAGCAACGGGATGACCGACATCGGGTAGGCCACCATGTTCCGCAGCGGCAGGATGGGCAGCTCCCTGGGAAAGTGGACGCTTTTCTGATCATTGTGTTGGTCTTCCATGAGGGTTACGCCTCCTTGTTGGTATGGTCTGGCAAAACCCGACATACAGACTGAATTTCGCCGAAATGTTGTCGTTTCATGAACATTGACTGAAACCTCTTTAAAAATAAGAACGTTTATCCGGATGTAAAGGCCCGGCCCCGACGAGCTCGGGGCCTCCGAATGAGACACGCATAAGGGTATATAACGCTTAATATACATATAATCGACATTGTAATGCCATGGATCGGCTTTTCCTTTTTCTGCAGGCGTCAGGTCCGGCCCTGTTCAGGCCACGCGGCTGCAAACCGCGACCCGAGCGATCCGGGAACGCCGAAAGCCGAGCGGAAGCGTTGAACCCGAGCTTCGGATGCAGTAAGATGTGCGCTGAACGCTTCGGCGGGGAGGCCAATCGTGGCCAAGAAGGACTACTTCCACATCCTGGGGATCGACCCCAACTCCAGCCCCTCGGAGGTAAAGCAGGCCTACCGGAGGCTGGCGTTCCGCTACCACCCGGACACATCCGAAGCCGGGGAGGAGGCCACGGACCGGTTTCGGGAGGTCCGGGAGGCCTACGATGTGCTCCGTGACGAGGAGAGCCGGAACCGGCACGAGCGGGAGCTGGATCCCCACCACGTTCCGGTTCGCCGATCCCCTCCCGGGGAACGGACACCGTCCGGCCCCGACGCGTGGCCCTTCGAGTCCTTCTCTCGTCGCGATTCCAGGCGAAGCTTCGGACCGCGGGGGCGGTCGTTTGGGCGGCCCGGGCCCTTCTCACCCTTTGGGAGGCGGTTCGACCGGGGTCCCGCGATCCACGATTTCTACCTCACCGCCACCGAGGCGCGGGACGGCACCGAACGGGACCTGCGGATTTTGCTGCCCCACGAGATCCTTCGGGTCACGGTGGAGATTCCCCCGGGGGTGGAAGAGGGCTCGCTTCTCGAGGTGGCGGGGCCCCGCACGCTGGAGCGGGGCATTCGACTGGTCCTGCGGGCGCGTATCGTGGACGGGTAAGTCGTCTTTTGTCGGAAGGAGCCGGGTCGGGTCGGGGGCCGCTCAGCGTGCATTCCCCCCTTCGGTCATGACGATGAGACGATGACCGGCCACGGTTCCGCCCTCCGCGGTCTTGCGGCACCCCAGACCTTCGTAGACCCCCTCCAGGTCATGGTGGGGATGGGAGGGGGCTGCGCGTTTTCCATGGCCGCTCGGCCGGCCCGAGCCGCCGTGTCCGCGTTGATGCGACGGCCGGTCACGGCCGCCTCCGCCTCCTTGGAGCGCCAGGGAACCGGGGCCGCACCGCTCAACACGATGCGCGCCCGTTGCACCCGGTCGTTCTCGACCACCTCACCGGCTGCGTGTCCGCACCCGTGATCACCGCGTGAACGCCGAGCTTCCCGAATGCGGCCTTCGCATCCACAGCCCGGACCCGTGCATTCGGGTGGGGGCAGCGGACCAAGGGGTCGAAAAAAAAGGCCTTTCGCAGCGCGAAAGGCCTCGGGAACATGGAAAACGGTTCAGTTCACTGCACGAGCTGCCACGTGCCGTCCTCGGCCCGGTAGGCCTTGGCGTGAACGGTCTCCCGCCTGCCGTCCACGTACCCGTCGATCTCCACGTCGCGGTAAACACGCCCGTCCTGTTGATAGGCGGGCTTGGGCGTGGCCATGTAGCGGTTGCCCGTGTCCGGGTTCACCCACTCCGTGGTCTGCGCCGACGGGGTCGTTTCGAGGGTCCGGTTCAGGCGCTGCTGGTCGTACTTTTCCCACTCGTTCCCGATCATGTACCCCAGGACGGCGCCGATCCCGGCGCCGATGAGGGCGTTCTCCCCCCGGTTGTCATCCGGCCCGAGCTGGCCGCCCACTGCCGCGCCCCCGAGGCCCCCGATGAGGGCTCCCTGCTCGGCCTTTCCCATCCCAGAGCAACCGGAAAGTGCCACACACAAAAAAAACACGGCAGCTGCAAAATATGTCCACACCGTTCGACTCGCTTTCATGGTTGACCTCCCTTTGGTAAAAAAGCGATTCAGGATCAGTGTAAGGACTTCGACGGCGATTTTCAATGAAATCCCGTACCGGCGGGAGGAAGAACGGCCCTGCGGTCCGGGCCGAGGAGGCCCTCGAACCGGCTCGCTGGGGGATCTTTGCTTGAGAAGCCGATGACCCCGCGGAGCTCCGAGGAGCCCCGCGGGGTGTTGGAAACGGTGAAACGCCTACTGCAAGGTGTAGTAGGGGACCCGATCCTTGTAGACCCTCGAGATCATGCCCTCGTCGGACAGGTCCTTGAGGCAGTTCAGCACCCGCTGCTTCTCCTCGTGAATCGAACCCACGATGTCGTTCAGGTGCAGGACCTTGGACTCGCGCTCGAGGAAGTTGAACACACGGGTTCGCAGAAACTCCTCCTTCAGCACGTCCGACAGGGTCTCGTCATAGGCCAGGGCGTTTCGCTGGTCCGTGGGGTAGGTGGTTTCATACGGCCGTCTCAGGCTGGCCCCCAGCACCCACCGCACCCGGGGCGTCCGAAGGGTGTCGTACAGGTCCCTCAGCTTGGCCCGGGTCTCCGCATCGCTCGGGATGGGGCCCAGCTCGTCGACCATGGACACGAAGCGGTCCACGGTCCTGGCCAGCTGCTCCGGATGATTCAAGTCCAGATGGGCCAGGGCGATCCGGTCCCGCTCCAATCCGATCAGGGACAGGAGCTTCTTGACCAGCAGCACGCGGCTCCAGGTGTGATCCAGCCCGTAGCTGTGGTGACACTCCTCCGGCGGGCACCCCAGGAGCAGGAGCCCGTTGGCCCCGTCTCGAAAGGCCCGGCCCATGACCGTGGCGTCCAGCTGCCCGATGCAGTCCACCTGCAGCATGTGAAACCGCGGGTTGTAGTGGATTCCTCGCACACCGGCGTTGTCGGCGGCGGCGGCGCCGCCCCAGCGGCAGCCGAAGCCCATGACCTCGTCGGCGGCGAGGTTCCGGGCCAGAACGGACACCCGGACCTCCCGTTGGGACGTGGTGTTGTTCTGGAGCACCAGGGCGTGGTAGGGGCACGCCGCGGCGCAGGTCCCTCCACCCGTACAGGTCATGGGGTCCACCACCCGGGGAATGCCGCCGCCCTTGCCCTCCACGGGCGCAATGCCGCCGCAGTCGCAGATCTCTTTGCACAGGCCGCAACCGATGCACTTCTCCGGGTCCACCGAGCAGACCATCCTCGGGGCATACAGCGTACCGGCCTTGGCCTGCTGGATGACCTCCGCGGTCCGGTGGGCGGCGCGCCTACCCTGGCGCAGGCTTTCCCGCAGGTCACAGGGATGTCGGGCCGAGCCGGCCAGGAACTTCTCATCAATGCCCACCTGCTCGGGGCGCACCATCTGGGGGTTGCGCTCCAGGAAATCCTCGCCGTGGACGTGGAGCCCCAGGATTTGGGCCACCTTGAGCTGCTCCAGGCCCGGGTGGCGCAACGGAGAGAGCACCAGCTGCGTCCAGGCCAGTTCCCACTCGATCTGGCTTCCGGGTTCGTTGTAGGTGATGTAGCCGTCCTGCACCGTGGGGCGGACACTGCCGTCGTAGGGAACCCAGCGAATGTCCTCCCGGCGGGCCCTGGCCCGCTCCTCTGCGTTCAGCGGCGGGTTGATCCGCTCGTTGTGGAGGATGGTGATCGGGCATGTCCGGTTGTTCTCTCGAATGTAGGTCGCCATGTTCCAGGCCGTCCCCGCGGAGAGATTCGCGTAGTCGGGCTGGTCCGCTTCCAGGTCGTTGATCCAGAACACAACCGGCTCGGACGGCACACCGAAGAGCCACATGTGCTCCTCCATTTCCGTGTGGCAGAGCACCCGTTTTCCGTCATGTCCGAAGTCGCTTCCCTGGTTGAGCATCTCGCCATCCAGGGCGGCGATGATGGCCCCGGCCTTGTACACCCTCGGCGGCTGGTTCCCCTCGGCGGTGAAGGTCACGGTGTAGTTCCCCACCGTGCCCATGACCTCCTCCAGCTCCCCAACCGAGACCCGCTTGACCAGGGGGGTCTCCTCGATCTCGTTCATGATCTTCATGAGTCGAGCGTGATAGTGCCTTTCCCCGGGGTACCGCTCGTGGAGGATTCGGATCTCGTCCTCCACGTCCTCGGTCTGAACGGCCATGATCACCTCGATTCCGGCATGGGCGAGCTCCTGAGCGGCGGAGTAGGTGGCGATGCCGCCGCCCAGGATCATGACCGGACCGTCGATGTCGATCTTCTGCTTGGGTGAAGGAACCAGCTCCTTGAGCCCCGCGGCCGAGGCCTGAATGATCTTGGCGCCTTTGACGGCCAGGTCCTTGGGGTCCCCGTCGTTGACCGAGGCGATGTGATCGCGCAGGTTGATCATGTCGATCTGTCCTTCCTCGAGACCCAGGTCCTCCAGCGCCTTCTCGAACTTTCGAAGCATGATGCGGCGGGCGCAGCCGGCCACGATCAACCGGTCAAGGCCGTTCTGCGTCACCGCCTCCCGAATCCCGGCCATTCCGGGACGCTCACAGCAGTATGGGAGAATCTGCACGTGATCCACCAGCGGGGAGCCCTCGAGGATCTCCTTCAGGTGGGCCAGGTCCACCTTGCCGTCGATCCGCTCGCCGCACTCGCAAAGGAAGGCTCCCACGGCCGCCCCTTTGATGGGTTGCACTTTCGCGCTGCTCTTCATCTTCATGGAAACAACCTCCTTAGTGGGCGAATCCCCGCCCCGTTCGTTCTGCAACATCCCCCCTCACCTTGTCCAGGCGGTCCTGCATGGCCCCGGTGGGGCAGACGGTGACGCAGGACCCGCAAGCGATGCAGGCCTGATTGGGGATCATGTACGGAGTGGCCACGTGCTTGTGCACGCCTCTCGAACCGAAGGAGATGGCGCGAACCCCCACCACCTCGTCGCAGACCCGGACACACAGACCGCACAGCAGGCACTGCTCGGCCGGGTTCTCCGCCTTGAACCGGCTCTCCCGCACCCCGTACTCCGCGGCCAGGTCTCGAATCTCCTTGGCCGCCGGGCACTCCGCCAGGAGCATCTCCAGGATCCACCGGCGGACGTTCATCACCCGTTCCGAACGGGTTTGGATCTCCACGCCTTCCCAGGGCGGATACATGCACGAGATCACCACCTTGGACCAGTCTCCCTGCCGGGCCTCCACCACGCAGAGACGGCAGGCGCCGCTCGGTTTGACCGCTTCGTGGTGGCAGAGGGTCGGGATGGGGATCCGGTAGTGCCGGGCCGTGTCCAGGACGGTCCAGCCCTCCTCGGCCTCCACGGGTTGTCCGTCGATGGTGAAACGAATCTTGCCGTCGCTCTTTGCCTTGTCTGCACTCATGAGCTCCCCTCGCTATTCCACGATGACCGCGCCGAACTTGCAGGACTCCATGCACATGCCGCAGCGGATACATTGGGTTTGATCGATGCTGTGAGGCTGCTTCTTCTCTCCGGTGATGCACTGCTGGGGGCAGCTGCGGGCGCAGGTCCCGCATCCCGTGCAGGCCTCGGGATCGATCCGGTAGGTGATCAGGTCCTTGCACACCCCCGCCGGGCACTTGTGATCCCGAATGTGCGCCTCGTACTCCTCGGCGAAGTAGCGGATCGTGGTCAGGACCGGGTTGGGCGCACTGCCTCCCAGGGCGCACAGGGCTCCGTCCTGGACCGCGCGGGCGAGGCTCTTCAGCTCCTCGATGTCCTCCACGCTGCCCTTGCCCGACGCAAAGTCGTCCAGAAACTGAAGCATGGACTTGAGCCCCAGCCGGCACGGAAGGCATTTTCCGCAGCTCTCGTCCTCGAGGAACCGCAGGAAGTACCGGGCCACATCCACCAAGCAGTCCTTGTCGTCCATGACGATCATGCCGCCCGAGCCCATCATGGACCCGGCCTTGGTGAGGGAGTCGAAATCCACGAGCGTGTCCTTCAGGCCCCAGGGGATGCATCCCCCGGACGGGCCGCCCGTCTGGACCGCCTTGAAGCGGTCCTGCCCGGGCACGCCGCCCCCGATCTTCTCCACGAGGTCCGACAGGGGCATGCCCATGGGGACCTCCACCAGGCCCACGTTGTTCACCTTGCCCACCAGGGAGAAGACCTTGGTTCCCGTGCTGTTGGGAACACCCAGACCGGCGTACCACTCCGAGCCGTTCTCGATGATGAGCGGCACATTGCACCACGTCTCCACGTTGTTCAGCACCGTGGGCTTGCCCCACAGACCTTCCTCGGCCGACCGGACGTACTTGGGTCTGGGCTCTCCGGCCCGCCCCTCGATGGAGGTGAACAGGGCCGTGGACTCGCCGCACACGAAGGCCCCGGCTCCCCGGTTGATCTGGACATCGAAGGAGAACCCGCTCCCGAGAATGTTCTCCCCCAGCAAGCCGATCTCCCGGGCCTGATCCATGGCGATGGTCAAGTGCTCGATGGCCAGAGGGTACTCGGCCCGCACGTAGATGAACCCTTCGTGGGATCCCATGGCATAGGCGCCGATGATGAGCCCTTCGAGCAGGGCGTGGGGATCCCCTTCCATCAGGGTGCGGTCCATGAAGGCGCCGGGATCCCCTTCATCCCCGTTGACCACCACGTACAGGGGCTCCTGCTTGCGCTGAGCGGCCTTGATGGCGGTCATCCACTTGCGCCCCGTGGGAAAGCCGGCGCCCCCGCGGCCTCGTAGCCCGGACCGGCTGACCTCCTCCACCACCTCCTCGGGCTTCATGGTGCTGAGGGCCTTGGCCAGCCCCTTGTAACCACCTGCTGCAAGGCTGTCGCGAATGTCCCGGGGATCGATGGTCCCGATGTGACGCATGACGATGCGTTCCTGGTGCTTGTAGAAAGGGATTTCCTCGTGGTGGGCCACGTGCTCGCCCGACTTGGGATCCTCGTAGAGGAGGCGCTCCACGGGCTTTCCTTCCACCAGAGTGGTCTTGACGATCTCCTCGGCGTCCGCCGCCTTGACCCTCTCGTAGAAAACCCCCGAAGGCTCCATGATCACGAGGGGCCCCCGGGAGCAGAACCCGTGGCACCCGGTGGTCTTGATCTCCGGAATCACCGCAGCGTCCAGCTTTGCCGCGGCAATGGCCTTTCGCAGGGCCTCGGCCACCTTGGGACTGCCGTTGGCGCGGCAGCCCGTGCCGTGGCAGACGATGATGGTTGGCCGATCGGGGTCCCGTTCGGCCAGCAACTGTTCGCGATAGGACTCGAGCGCTTCCACCGATTCCAGGCGGTGGCTCAATGCTTCCGCCGTGCTGATCTGGGTCATGTCGTCCTCCTTATTCCGCGGCGAGCTTCTGAATGGTCTTCTTGAGCTTCCGGGAGGTCACCTGGGACTGGTACTCCTCGTCCACCACCGCCACCGGCGCCAGGGCGCAGGCCCCGAGGCAGTTGACCGTGTCCAGCGTGAACTTGAGATCCGCTGTGGTCTCCTCGGGTCCGATGCCCAGCTCCCGGCCCAGGTTCTCCACCAGGCGCTGGCCGCCTTTGAGGTGACACGCCGTTCCCAGGCAGACCTTGATCTCGTGCTCTCCGCGAGGCTCCAGGCTGAAGGACTTGTAGAACGTGGCCACGGCCCAGGCCTGGGTCAAGGGAACCCCGAGGTGCTCGCAGATGAGCTTCAGGTTCTCCTCGGAGATGTAGTGATACTCGGCTTGCACGTCCTGGAGCAGGCCGATGAGGTTGCGGGGATCCTCCGGATACCTCTCCAGGATGGTGTCGATGTCTTTGCCTTCGGGTTTCACGCCAGATCCTTTCTGTTCGGTTGCAATTCAAGGGGTTTCACATGTTTCAACCCGTCTTTCCGCTTCAAACGACCCGGGCTTCTCCGTGGAGGCCCCCGTTTCCCGGACTCAAAAGCAATGCGTGTGCCATTCATGCAAGCGATCGAAATGATTGCATTCTTTTGATTCCAGCGGCTTGGAAAGGAATCTCTGCGCGTTTCACCGTTGACACATCCGGCCCATGATGAAACACACAAGGCCTTGAATGTTATTGAAAAACGGCAGGCATGCCCTGGATATGTTTCACGCAGGTGGTTTCATGGGATTTGAAACGGATTCCAGGGCGGGTGAAACGCGGATGGGGGTTGCCGCGAGAAAAAGACCGGCGGGGACCCGGTGAAGCAAACCGGGATCAGACGAGGCCGTGGGTCTTCATCTTCCGCCAAAGCGTGCTTCGGCTGATGCCCAGCTGGTGCGCGGCGGCGGAGCGGCGTCCTCCGGCCTTTTCCAGGGCGCGCTGAATGGTGATGCGCTCGTCCTCCCACTCGACGGCGGTCCCGGCGGACGCCGGGACGTTGATGCTGTCCGGACTCTTGGAGACGTCCAGTTCCGGCAGGTGGGACAGGGTGATGACGGGGCCCTTGACGAACACGAAGGCGTACTCCAGGGCGTGCTTCAGCTCCCGCACGTTCCCGGGCCAGGCATAGCGCTGCATGACCCGCAGGGCCTTGGGGTCCACCCCCCGGACGCCCTTTCCGTACACCCGGTTGAAGAGCTCCAGGAAGTGATCCACCAGGATGGGAATGTCGGAGGCCCGATCCCTCAGCGGCGGGATGTAGAGAGGGACGGTGCGGAGCCGGTAGAAGAGGTCCTCCCGAAAACGGCCCTGGGAGACCAACTGAACCAGGCTCTTGTTGGAGGCGGCGATGATCCGGGAGTCCATGCGGATGGGCCGGGTCCCGCCCACGCGCTCGAAGATGCGCTCCTCGAGGATCCGCAGGAGCTTGATCTGGATCTCGGGCTTGATCTCCCCCACCTCGTCGAGAAACAGGGTGCCGCCCTTGGCCAGCTCGAAGCGTCCCACCTTGTTGCTCACCGCGCCGGTGAAGGCCGCCTTGACGTGGCCGAACAGCTCGGACTCCAGGAGGGTCTCGGCCAGGGCCGAGCAGTTGACCGCCACGAAAGGCCCCTGGGACCGTTCTCCCTGGGCATGAATGGCCTTGGCGATCAGCTCCTTGCCGGTCCCGGACTCCCCCTCGATCAGCACGGTGGCCTCCGAGACGGCCACGTCGGGAATCATGGCCAGGACCTTGTTGAGCTCCGGGCCGCGGCCCACGATCTGGGAGGGCTGCTCGCCGACGCAGACCCCCTCGGATTCGGAGGCCTCCAGGCGGGCGATGGGACGGAAGGTCTCCACGGCCCCGATGACCAGCCCGTGCCGGTTCTTCAGCACCGAGGTGTTGACCAGAATGGACTGGGCCTGTCCGCCCCGGTCCACGATCCGCACGTCCTGGTCCATGCGCACCACGCCGGTCTCCATGGTGAGCTTGAGGGGGCAGTTGCTCTTGCACAGGTCGCTGCGGAAGATGTCCCAGCAGTTCCGGCCCAGGACCTCCTCCCGCCGGAACCCCGTGATCTCCTGGGCCCGCCGGTTGAAGCTGGTGATCCGCCACCGGTTGCTGATGGTGAACACCCCTTCCGCCAGGTTCTCGAACAGGGTGTCGTACTCCCAGACGGGGCTCCGGGCATCCGAAAGACGCTTGTCCTGCGTTGGTGTGTGGTCCCGCAGCGTAATCAGGACCCCCACCACCGCCTCACCGTCGCCGTACAGCGGGTCCATGGAAAAGGTCACCGGGACGGGAAACCCGGAGTCCAGGTAGACCTTGGCCACGAGGTTGGACCAGGAGTGCCCCTGAAGCGCTTCCTCCCAGGCACGAAGGGCCTCCTCCCGATACTCTTCCGAGATCACCTCGCTCATGCGAAAGCGATCGCCCCGGCGCAGCCTGCGCCTCAGGAGACGCTCAGCCTGCAGGTTCGAGGACATGACCCGGCCGTCCGGAAACAGCACCACCACGCCGTCCCCCTCGGGCATCTCGTCGAAGGACGGCTCCTCGCCGGAGCCCGAGTCCCTCAGCATGTCCGGTTGTTGCCGTTTATCGGGTTCCAAGATCGATCCCCCGGGATTGAAAATCCTCGTCCGTGAGCAGGGAAGAGATGTTCCAGCAGACGGACCGGACCACCGAGGGATCCAGATCCGGCCGAAACACCCGGTCCCCCTCGCTGTATCCGCGATCAGAGGCCAGCCTCACCAGGACCTCGAGGTCTTTCCGCGCCTTCGGGTCGTTCGCGGCCACCCCCTGCTCGTGCAACCGGCACAGGGTGTTCACACGAACCACAGAGCAGCGCCTGCAAAAGGAGGCGTTCTTCATAGGCCCTTCATCCCGGAAAGCGGGCCGCGGGGAGGGAAGCACCCTGCGAGTGAACCCGCCTGATCCTCCTGCCCCCCGAAACCCCTCTTGAAGGGGTTAAGTGGTCAGATTCGCAATGCATTCAAGATAACGTTTCTGCCGGGCCAAGTCAAGACGGGCCCATCCCTGTGCAAGGGAAACCCGTGGACATCCCCGGCCGGTGAGTGTACAAGGGGAACGGAGCCGTGCGGCTCCAGAACACGGGAGGGAGAAGGCCCGGAGGCCATGGACGCGGCGGCAACGACCCAGCCGGACGGCTACGGAAGCAACACCGGGGTGTGCGGCGACACCGTGGTGATGTCCCTGTTCGTCCGGGACGACCGCATCATCAAAGCCTCCTTGCGCGTCGACGGGTGTGCCACCACCCTGGCCTGCGCCGCCGCCGTGGCCCGGTTCTCCGAGGGCGCAGCAGTTCGGGAGGCTTGGGAGATCACCCCCGAGACGGTCCTGGATGCAGTGGGACCTCTGCCTCCCGAGTCCGAGCACTGCGCCGAAGTGGCCGTGGGCGCCCTCTACCTGGCCCTGTCCGATTACCGGGAAAACAAGCGCTTCCCCTGGAAGAAACCCTACCGGAAGGCCTGATCCCCACCCGAAGAACACGCCTCCCGCCCAACCGCTGGTTGAGGCCATCGCTATCGAAATCGGGATCGCGACCGGGATCGACGCATCATGACACTGAGACATGGGAGGCTGGACGTCTATCCTGGAGGACGAGGATACCGAGTCCGAGAACCGCAAGAGGTCCACAGGACCGATCCCGATAGCGATTTCGATAAGGCGGGCTGACGCCCGCCGCCTGCGGCCTCGGTGTGAAAACTTCTGGTTTGTTTGTGACGGGATCTCCTGAGTAGGGTCCTAACGCACGGGCCGGGTGAAGGGCATGAGCAGCAGGTGATGGAGCCCGAGCCTCTCGGGCCTGCGATAGGACCCCAGACCGATGGTAATGCTCTTCTGGTCCAAGTTCCGGACCAGGGTCCCCATGAAGCGGTCCCACAACGAGAGGATCACCCCGTAATTGCTGTTGCGCTCGCGAATTCTCACCGAATGGTGGATGCGGTGCATGGACGGCGGGACGAAGAGGATCCAGTAGATCCGCTCGAATGACGCCGGCACCTTGAGGCTCGAGTGATGGAACTGGGCGCAGAGCACGATCAGGCTCTCGAAAATCACCACGGCGCTGACCGTGGCGCCGAGCAGATAGATGAGGCCGATCTTGATCACCGCGGACGGCGCCAGCTCGCCGAGGTGGAACCGGGTGGCCGTGGACGCGTCCATGTTCAGGTCCGCGTGGTGGACCCGATGGAACCGCCACAGCAGGGGCACCTCGTGGTTCAACAGGTGCCAGATGTAGAGGATGAAATCCATGAAGACCACGGCCACCACGGCCTGGACCCACACGGGAACGTCCAGGAGCCGGAGGGCGCCCACGCCCTCCTCTTCCGCATAGAGGGCGGTCCCCACCACGGCGGCCCCGAAGACCGCCTGGAGCACGATGCTGTTGAACACCGTGAGACCCAGGTTGTCGATCCACCGCCGTTTCTTGGACACGGACGGATTCCGGTAGGGGACGATCGACTCCAGGGCCAGGAAGACGAGCAGCCCGCCCCAGAACAGAATGAGCCGGACCGTGGACGCACCCGTGTCGAACATCTCAGAACATCTTCTCCGGCGGCCGCCGCTCGGGCACGTAGGGCCGGTCGAAGGCGCCCTCGTTCCAGGCCGGGGTCACGTAGAGGTTGCAGTAGCACGAGCCGTACTCCTTCACGTCGGCCTCGCGGTACACGCATGGACAGATGATGTCCTTGTCCTTGTCGCGATCTCCCGATGCGAGCCGGCAGGGGCAGCTCATGTACCCGTAGCGCTCCTTGTTCTCGAGGAGCGCCTCGAGCAGGTCCATGACCCGCACCCTGTCCTCGTTGAAGGTGTAGCCCTTGGGCTCCTGGACCTTTCGGAGCATCTCGTAGAGTTCCTGTGCATTCGCGCTCATGAGAGTCCCAGTGCCTCCTTGATCTCGTCCTCCTTGTAGCCCACGATGACCCGTTCACCGATGATGATCGTGGGAAAGGAGCAGCGGGGGTTGATCTTGCGGACGTCCTCCAGAATGGCCTGGCGTTCTTCCCCTTCCAGAAGGTCCACGTCCGTGAAGTCGTACTGCACGTCGCAGTCGTTCAGGAACTTCTTCGTGGCCTTGCAGTGGCTGCAGGTGCTGAGGGCGTACATCTTGACTTCGGGCTGGCTTTCCATGCGCGTTCTCCTGGATGAACCGCGCGGGCGGTCCACCGTTTGGGGTTCACGGGTTGTCCTGCATGTCCTTCGTCGGATTCGTTCTCTCCGGATCGATGCGTTCGAGGGCTTCGGCGGCCAGCTCCCGAACCCGGGACGAGGGAAGCAGGCCGTCCAGGTCGTCGGGCACCTCAGAGGCGTCCCGAAGCAGGCGTTCCAGGGCCGGCCGCGCCGCCTCCATCCCGAGGCGGCCTGCAGCGAAGGCCGCCATGCCTCGAATCGCCGGATCCCGGGCCTCCAGAAAAGCCAGCAGGTCGGGGCGGGCCGTTTTCAGGAGCCCGGGCCGCGCCTCGGCCAATCGGGCGAGCCCCCAGAGAAGGCCCTTCTGGAGCGGCTCGTGCTCCAAATAGTTGGCGTCCTCGCGGCTGTAGGAGGCCAGGATGCTCGTGAACTCCTCGGCCAGGCCCCGGTGCCGCGCCAGGATCTCTCCCATGGCCTCCGGCACCCCCCACCCGATGCCGCCGGATTCGTCGTTCAGGTTCCACATCATGCGCCGGAGTACCACCCGGGCCGACTCCATGTCCTCCCCGGCCATGTCTGCGACCACCGCTCCCATGACCCGAACCGCGTTCCAGTGGATGCGGGGCTCCATGTGGTGAAGGGCGCCGAAGAGCGGGCTCACCAGGGATCTGGCGGGCAGGTCCGACAGCCCTCTCGAGGCCGCGGCCTCGTCTCCGCTTCCGAGCGACTCGAGAACCCGTCGCTTGAGCTCCCGGCCCTTCGGTCTGTGCACGCCCGCATCAACCATCTTCCCACCCGATGCAGTCCCGGGGGCAGAGAATCATGACCTCGTCCACGATCGCCTCCGGATAGGCCGGGAGGTCCCGGAGCTCAATGGCGCCGGTGTCCGGGTTTCTTCGAAACACCTGAGGGCACAGCTCGAGACACGCCTCGCAGTCCGAGCACCGGATCAGGTCGAGGACCGGCCGTCGCCCGGGGTTTCGAGGTTCGGTCGCCCTTGTCTCCATGCCAGGTACTCACCGTAGGTAAACCCGGTGGCCAGGGTCGGGGCCGCGGAGTGGCCCTGCTTCCGGCAGACGCGGCAGCGCTCCTCGCTGCAGCCCTGGCATTGAAAGCAATCGGGGCATGGCTCCCGCTTCACCTTGGAAGCGGCGCCCTTTTCGTCTGTGCAGCCCCGGTCTCCCTGTGCCATCGGGTTTCCCTCCACGAAAACGATCAGAAGGCCTCGTCGACCTTCCATGCCTCCCAGACCTTCCCCACCAGATCCGGTCCCGGCTTGAGTGTGGTCTTGCCCGGACGCCACCCCGAGGGCGTGGCCTCGGTGCCGCCGGACTGGCGCACGTGCTGGAAGGCCTGCACCTGCCGAATGAGCTCGTCCACGTTCCTTCCCACGGGCGGGGGCAGGGTCTCCATGGCCTGGACCACCCCGTCGGGGTCGATGATGAAGCGTCCGCGCATCTCCACGCCGGCGTCCTCATCGTACACGCCGTACGCCCTGCCCACCTTGCCGCCGCCGTCCGAGAGCATGGGGAAGGGCGCTCCGCCGTCCACCATCTTGCTCAGCTCCTTGTCCTGCCACATCTTGTGCACGAAGTGGCTGTCCACGCTCATGGAGAGCACCTCCACGCCCAGCTCTTGAAGCTCGGGGTACTTCGCCGCAACTGCGGCGATCTCGGTGGCTCAGACAAAGGTGAAGTCACCGGGGTAGAAGCAGAGGACCACCCACTTCCCCTGGTAGTCGGAGAGAGACACCTGGCCGAACTGGCCGTTCTGATAGGCCGGGCTGTCGAAATCCGGGGCCTTCTGGCCCACCTTCACTGCGCTCATGATCCCCTCCTCGGTTTTTACAGGTTCACTGGAAGCTTCCGGGGCCTTGGCCTGGTCGCCGCCCGCCATTCCCGCCTTGGGCCGCGCACAGCCGACCTTGAGCTCTTTCATGTCGCATGCCTCCTTTCCTGCATGATCGTGTCCTCCGTTTCCTCAAAAGGTTGTTCGAACACCAGGTAATCCGCCTGATCAAACGCACATGAGCAGGCTCTGGCTTCTCCTCAATCACCTCCTGGGCCCGGTCAGCCGTCGGCCGCGGGGGCCTGTCCATGCCCGCCATTCACGGCCGGCCGTTTGCGGTTCAGCGCGTAGAACCCCACCGGCACCACCACCAGGGTGAAGGCCGTGGAGGCGAAGAGCCCGAAGATGAGGGCCCAGGCCAGACCCGAGAAGATGGGG
>CAYYVD010000095.1:0-14940 GCA_964475045.1 uncultured Desulfobacterales bacterium
GCAGGACCGCCGCCCACCACGGCCACCCGGTTGTCCGTGTCCGGGGCCACCGGAACCGGGATCCGCCGGCCGCTCTCCATCTCGTGATCCGCCGCGAACCGCTTCAGCTGGTTGATGGAGACGGGTTCGTCCTCGATTCCTCTCCGGCAGCTCTCTTCGCAGGGGTGGGGGCAGACCCGGCCGCAGGCCAGGAGCAGAGGGTTGCGCTCCCGAATGATGCTCACGGCCTTGTCGTAGGCCCCCTCTCGGACGCTGGAGATGTAGCCGGGGATGTCGATCTCCGCGGGGCAGGACTGCCGGCAGGGGGCCAGAGCGTCCTCCAGGGTGTTGAACTGGAGCAGCCGCTCCGACGGGGTCTTCACGCGAATGATGCCCCGGGGGCACACGACCTCGCAGGCCCCGCAACCCACGCACCGGGCCTCGTCCACCACCGCATACCCATCCGGTCCGATGGACACCGCGTCGAACGGGCAGGCCCGGACACAGTCGGCCAGTCCCAGGCAACCCACCTCGCACACCTTGCTCCCGCCGTAAAGCAGGGCTTGGGCGCGGCACCCCTGCACCCCACTGTAGAGGTACCGGTCCGCGGCCCGGACGCCTCCATCGCACAGGTTCACCGAGCGGGGGAACTCCGCCGTTCCCACCTCCAGACCCAGGACCTCCGCCGCCTTTTGCGCCGACTCAGGGCCTCCGGCCACGCAGACGCTCGGGGGGGCCTTACCGGCCACCACGGCCGAGGCCGCGGCTCCGCAACCCGTGTACCCGCATCCGCCGCAGTTGGCTCCGGCAAAGCAGCTCTCCACCTGTTCGATTCTCGGATCCACATATACGTAAAACAGCCTGGATGCAGCAGCGAGAACGCTTGCACAGACAAAACCCAGGCCGAAAATGGACAGCGTTCCTTCGAGCATCATTTCTCTCCCGATCCGTGTTTGAGCGCCGCGAGCGAGTGCCGACCCGATCGCAAGAACCCGCTCAGCCGCCGCCGGGCAGGTCACAAGGTCATGAGCCACTGGAATCACGAGGGGCAGGTGACCTTCCGGCGTCTTGCGCCACCGTCAATTCTCGCGGGACATGGACCAAGGCGAGGCGGCCGAGACAAACAGGATGTGAAAGGTTTGGTTCACGGCCGGCGGGGCCCGAGCACAAGAACCGGCTCTTGACGCTTCTCGAGGCCGGCGGGCGGGACCGTCCGCAGCCCCTATCCAAACGCAACATCCCGACCGAGGGATGGAAGCCTCGTCACAAGGTCAGCCTAAACTCCTACCATCATGCTATGGTCATTGCAAGAGCCATCGTTTTGGGGACCGGAGGCTGTGGGAGACCCTGACCCTTCCCATCCGCCCACGCTCGAGTCCCTGGTTCCCGGCGACTGCGTCGCCGGGAATGCGCGGCGCTAACTTCGCCGCGCATTCGCCTCCTCGCCCCGGGCGGCTTCCAGGTCGCAGGCTCCCGCGAGAGCCTTCCCGCGGGCGGCCTCGGGCCGGCGTCTTACCGGCGCCCCGAAGCCGAAAAAAATGCTTGACGGGGGTTCGAGGGCCCTCTATGATGTTCATCTATGTTGAACTTATTTCAATAAAGAGGAACTTTAAGATGGCCATCCAATCCATCCAGCGCGCGATCACCATCCTGAGCCTGTTTTCCTATGAAACACCCCGTCTCGGGATCATGGACATGGCCAAGGCCCTGGGGCTGGGCAAGGGAACGGTCCACAACATCGTTAAGACGCTCGCTGAGGAGGGTCTGTTGCGGCAGGAGCCGGAAACCCGGAAGTATATCCTGGGGACCAAACTGTTCAGTCTCGGTGCCATAGTGGTGGGAACCCTGGAGATCAACCGCGCCACCATGACCCCTGCAACGCGCCTGGTGCAGGAGACCGGCATGGTTTGCAGGGTGGGCGTCTGGGATGGGGACGCGGTGCTGATCACCCTCAGCCTGGAGCCCGGCGGCACGCCGGTCACCGCCAACCAGATCGGCCCTAGGATCAACGCCTACGGAACGGCCATCGGACGAGCCCTGCTGGCCCATCTCCCCGAGAAGGACCGGACGACCTATCTCGAAAACAACCCGCTTTCCAAATACACCGCGCACACCATCTCTACCCTAGAGCAGATTCTGGAAGAGCTGGAAGCCACCCGGTCCCGGGGATATGCCGTGAATGACCAGGGTTTTATTTTGGGGCGCTTCAGTCTGGCGGCCCCGGTGTTCTCCAGCAATGGACGACCGGCCGCTGCGCTTTCCATCAGCGGAGACGCCAAGGAATTCAGGGGGCCGAAAGCGTCGCGGCTGGCCGATCAGCTCCTGAAGACCACCGGCGAGATCAACCGCGGGATGGGCTTGTTTTGAACCCCAGTTGAAGGAGAACCCCGATGTCAGGCACTCCCTCCTTTTGTTTCGAATCAGTTCCGATACCGGAGCGCGAATCCAAGCCGCGCCGCAAGGGCCTGACCATGATGATCGACTGGGGCCTGCCCTTCCGGCTTCAACAGGACTGCCTCGAGTCCCAGGGGCTCTATGTGGACGAGGCGAAGATCGCAGCCAGCATCCCGCGGGTCATGCCGGGTGACGTGCTGAAAATGAAGATCGAGGCCTACAAGTCGGAGTCCATTTTCGCGTTCCCAGGGGGCCTCTTTGCCGAGGTGGCCATGGCCAAGGGGCGGTACGAAGCGTTTCTCGAGGAAGCCTCCGCCACGGGTTTTTCAGGAATCGAGGTGTCCGACAACCTGCTCACAATCGAACCGGCGCAGAAGAAGTCGGCCATTCAGAAGGCGGTTCGGGAATACGGCCTGACCGTCGTGGGGGAGGTGGGGCGAAAAGAAGGGAGCATGACTAAGGAGGCGCTGATCGCCGACGTGGAGAACTGCCTGGAGGCCGGTGCGTCGCTGGTGCTCCTGGAAGCCCACGAGCTGTTTCACGGAAAGATCCGGGCCGACGTGTTCGAGGATCTGACCCGGAGGGTCCCGCTCGAGCACCTGATGTTCGAGCTGCCCGTAACCGTGCTGCCGGACGTGACCAAGACCTACAAGACGAAGGTCCTTTTCTGGATGATCCAGGAGCTCGGGCCCGAGGTCAACCTGGCCAACGTGGAATGGGACGAGATCTATTTCACCGAAATCAGCCGCCGGGGAATCTCCGGGGAGGATTCCGATCAGTATCGGCCGCAAGCATAGGAGTTTATGGCCATGAGCATTTTGGAAGAGCTTCAGGAGCACCTGGGCAACATCGTGCTTCAATACGGCCACCATCCGGCTCTGAGCCGGGAGGAGGCAGCCTATTTTTACATCGGGCCCCACGAAGAGGTCGCACCAGGCGTCTGGCATTTCTACAGCCTGGCCCACTCGGTGACCTTTGCCTGCGGGGACCGTCTCATGCAGGTGGACGCCAACATCGGGTTCAAGGCGCCCGAGGTGATCGCCGATCTGCGCAAGATCACCGACCTCCCCGTGGAGGCCATCGCCATCACCCACGGCCACGTGGACCACTGCATGGGCGCCTTTCACTACATTCAGGACAACTTGGAGCGGGGGTATCCACGCCCGAAGGTGATCGGCCACCGAAACCTGAAGGACCGGATCCGCAAGAACAAGCTGCTGGAAGGCCACCGCATGGGGACGGACAGAAAGCAGTTCCAGGTGGAGATGGACCTTCGGGACCTGTTCGTCTATCCGGACGTGGAGTTCGACGAGCGTCTGACACTTTCCATCGGGGATCAGACCTTTCATGTCGTGTTCGGACACGGGCACACCGAAGACTCCCTGTGGGTCTACAACCCGGAACGCAGGGTCCTCTGTGCCGGCGACCTGTTCCAGTGGACCGCGCCCAATGTGGGAAACCCCTACAAGATGCAGCGGTTTGCGCTCGAGAACGCAAAAGCGCTGGAGGAGATGGCGGCCCAAAGGGCGGAGGTCCTGTGCCCGGGGCACGGGCCGGTGATTTACGGAAAACAGGAGATCGAAACCTGCCTCCTCACGGCCGCCCGGTATCTGCACCACATTCAAGACCACGTGGTGGCCTGCCTGAACCAGGGAATGATCCTGGAGGAGACCATCGAGAGCCTCACCATGCCCGACGAGCTCATGAACTCCAAGTGGCTGCCGCCGCTCTACGGCCATCCGGTCTTCATCGCCCGGGGAATCTTCAAACGGTACGCGGGGTATTACACCGGCCATCCGGCCGAGCTCTTTCCGCCGCGCTACGCAGAGCTCGCAGCCCAGGTGCTCTCCCTGGCCGGCAGTGCGGACGCGGTGATAGACAAGGCCGAGACCCTGTTTGCCGAGGGCAAGGTGGAGCTGGCCTGCCAGCTGGCCGAGTGGTTGGTGGAAGGGGATCCGAAGAACATTAGAGGATGGGAAGTCTACGGCCGTTTGTTCATGAAACGCGCTGGGAAGGAATTCAACATGCAGGCCCGGGGGGCGTGGAACCATGCGGTTCGAGAGGCGGTGGCCCACCTCGAACGCCTGGATCGCTGATTCGCCTCCCTCGAGCTCACCGAGGGATTTCGAGCCATGCAGAAGACAACCAACAAGAGCGGATCCTCCGACGAACAGAACGGAGCCGTGCGCCTCTGGCTGATCGGCTGCGGCACCCCCACCCCCACGCCGGACCGTTTCGGGAGCTGCTTCGTCCTTCGGGTCGGCCCCGAGCGTTTGATGTTCGACTGCGGTCCGGCAGCCACCTATAAGCTGAGGCAGGCCGGCATGGCCCCCACGGACATCCACCACCTCTTCTTCACCCACTATCACTACGACCATCACGCGGATTACCCCTGCTTTCTGCTCTGCAGATGGGATCACGAACGGGGAGACGTCCCGAGGCTGAGCATTCACGGCCCGCCCCCTCTGTCCCGAATCACCCGAAAGCTGATCGGCCCCGAGGGCGCCTTTGCGGACGACTGGCGGGTGCGGGTGGGGCACCCCGCCAGCCGGGAGCTTTACGCCGCACGCGGCGGGAAGGGGCCTCGGCCGGAGCCGCGCTTCGACGTTCGCGAGATTGCGGCCGGCGATCGCATCGAGGCCGTCTCGGCGGTGGTGACCGCAGGAACGGCCGTTCACCTGCAACCCATGATGGACTGCCTGGCGTATCGCGTCGACTGGGACGGAGGCGCCGTGGTCTTCACGGGTGACACCGGGCGCCATGAGTCCCTCGAGACCCTGGCCCAAGGTGCAAACACCCTGGTGGTGAACGTCTGGGACCGTCAGGAGAACCTGTCTCCGGCCTTCACCTCGGGATTCTGCGGGACCCTGGATGCCGCCGGCATGGCCGCTGCTGCGGGGGCCGGGCGCCTGGTCATCGCCCATCAGACGGCCGGGCTTGCCGATCCCCAATCCCGCGAACAGGCGATGGCCGAGATGGCCGGGGTCTTCGAGGGGGAGATCCTCTTCGGAGAGGAGTTCATGGCACTGGATCTCGACTGAGAATCCTTCTCACATCGGTAGCTACATGGAGGATGCGATATGGGCTGGTCGCCGCATCGAAAGACCGGATTGCTGCAAGCAGATGCAAGGGCCTTTGGCGGGTACACCGTGATCGTTCCCAACGGCGGCGACCACACCTACCTGCTGGGTTCGGAGGGAACCATCGTGCATTCCTGGCACGTTCCCTGGTTTCGGCCGGGATACGCCTACCTGACCCCGCAGGGGACCCTGCTCGCGCGGGGCCGCGAGCTCCAGGAGACCCCGAACGGATGGGACTTCGTGCCCGACAAGGCCGACATCCTGGTGGAGCTGGGCTGGCAGAGCGAGGTGATCCTTCGCTGGGACCAGGCCGATCTCCACCACGGGTTCTTCCGCATGCCCGGGGGAAACACCCTGATCATCATCTGGACGCCGCTTCCCGACGGGTTTTTTCAGCGGATTCAAGGGGGCATGCCCCGGGAGGTCTGGGACGAGATCCTGGAAAAGGACCCCCACTTCTGGGACTTCATCCTCGAGGGGATGGGGGTGGGCGGCCGTCCCAAGCTGGACGGCCACTACGGGGACGCGGTCATCGAGATCGATCCCGCCGGCCGCATCGTCAAGCAGTGGAACGCCTACGACCATGTCCGCCCCGAGGAAGAGCCGACATGCGCCTTCTGCCCGGGGGCCGAGTGGACCCATGCCAACTGCGTGGAGATGACCGCCGACGGAAACGTGCTGGTCAGCTTTCGGGAGATCAGCAAGGTGATGAAGATCGATTGGGCCACCGGGGACATTCTGTGGAACTACGGCCGTCCGGTGATCAGCCACCAGCACGACCCCAACGAGACCCCTGAAAGAAACATCCTGATCTTCGACAACGGGGCCCACCACCCGATCCAGGGGCGTTCCCGCGTGATCGAGGTGGACCCGAAGACCGACCGGATCGTGTGGCAGTTTTCAGGCGACCCCGTGTTTTCCTTCCGGTGTCTCCACATCGGCGGGGCGCAGCGGCTGCCCAACGGCAACACCATGATCTGCGAGGGCGAATGCGGGCGGCTCATCGAGGTGACCCCGGATCGCGAAATCTGCTGGGAGTGGATCAACCCCTTTGTGCACCCGTTCAAGGGACAACCGAACACGCAGATCTTCAAGACCCGGACCTATGGCGCGGACAGCCGGGAGCTGGCGGGGCGGGATCTGAGCGGCGCCTCGTGCGAGGCCCTCAACCAGGAAATGGGACTCTGATCGGAAAGGGCGACCCATGGGACACCCAACCATCTACCCCACAGGAACCACCATCTACGACCCGGAACACTGCTTCAACGGCTACACGGTGTTCCAGGCCAAGGAGACCGGCGCCTGCCTGATCGACATGAACGGGGCCGCGGTCCAGCTGTGGAAGGGGCTCCACGGTCTGCCCAACACCCTGCTGCCCGGCGGGTTCGTGATGGGGTCCACGGGCGAACGCCCCGCCCGGTTCGGGTATCAGGACCTTCGGGACCTGGTCCAGGTGGACTGGGACGGCGAGATCGTTTGGCGGTTCGATCGGTACGAGTACATCGAGGACCCGGGCGAGGAGCCTCGCTGGATGGCCCGGCACCACCACGACTTCCAGCGGGAAGGCTGCCCGGTGGGATACTACGTTCCCGGCATGGAGCCCAGGACCGACGGCGGCAACACCCTGGTGCTGTGCCACAAGAACACGCACAACCCCGAGATCACCGAAAAGACCCTCCTGGACGACACCTTTGTGGAGGTCGACTGGGACGGCGACATCCTCTGGGAGTGGGTCGCCAGCGAGTATTTCGAAAGCCTGGGATTCAGCGAGGAGGCCCGCAACACCCTCTACCGGATCCCCAACATGCGGGAGGCCGGCGGCGGCATGGCCGACTGGCTGCACATCAACGCCATGTCCTGCCTGGGTCCCAACCAATGGTACGAGCAGGGGGACGGGCGGTTCCACCCCGGGAACATCATCTGGAGCAGCCGGCAGGCCAACATCGTGGCCGTCACCAGCAAGGAAAGCGGCGAGCTGGTCTGGAAGATCGGCCCTGACTACGATCGAACCCCCGAGGAAAGACAGCTGGGGTGGCTCATCGGCATCCACCACGCGCACATGATCCCCGAAGGCCTGCCGGGTGAGGGCCACATCCTGGTCTTCGACAACGGCGGCTGGGCCGGCTACGGGGCACCCAACCCGGGCGCGCCCAAGGGCTTCAACCACGCCTTGAGGGACTACTCCCGCGTGCTGGAGCTCGACCCTCGGACCCTCGAAATCGTCTGGCAGTTCACCCCGGCCGAGATTGGCCTGGTCTACCCCCTGGACTACAGCCGGTTCTACAGCCCCTTCATCAGCTCCGCCCAGCGGCTGCCCAACGGCAACACCCTCGTCACCGAAGGCTCCGACGGACGCGTCCTGGAGGTGACACCCGGCCACGAGATCGTCTGGGAGTACATCAGCCCCTACTGGGGCAGGCGCACGAACATGAACATGGTCTATCGCGCGTTCCGGGTCCCATACTCGTGGGTTCCCCAGCTGGACCCGCCTCACGAGACCCCCGTGGAGCCGGTGGATGTCACCCGCTTCAGGATGCCCGGTTCAGCACCTCCTGGAGAAAAGCGCGTTGTCGAAATGAAAGGGGTGCGCCCCTACAACCTGATCAACACGGCTTGTGTTCTCCCCGGTGACCGGTAAAGGACCGTCGACCGGTTGAACGATAGAAGAGAAGCATCCATTCGAGTCAATCTTTTGAAATGAAAGGGGGATGTCTCATGTTTTCGAAGAAATCCTATTCCTTGATCGCAGTCCTGGGAGCCGTCCTGATCCTGGGTTCGCTCGCAGGCCCGGCCACGGCGGAATGGGAGCCGTCGGGTCCCATCAGCCTCATGATCGGTTTCAAGGCGGGCGGCGGCGCGGATACGCAGGCCCGGCTCGTCGCCGAGGGCCTGCAGGCCCGCCACGGATGGAAGATCATTCCCTCCCAGGTCACAGGCAAAGGCGGGCTCAACCTGGCCAACGCCATCAAAGATGCGCCCAATGACGGCTCAGTGATCGGCATGTTCGTCAGCGAGACCTTCGGGTACAACCTGGCCGCGGCCAAACGCTCCGAGATGGAGCTGAGCGACTTCACCCCGCTGGTGACCACCGCCGGGTTCCAGATGGGCATCGTGGCCAAGGCCGACAAAGGCTGGAAGACCTTTCACGACGTCCTCGAGGCGGCCAAGGGGGGGCAGGCGATCCGTTTCGGCGCCATGTCGCCCAAGCTGGCGGACCTGGCCTACCTGCTGGGCAAGGAAAACGGCGTGGACTTCAACATCGTCATGGTCAAAGGCGGCAAGGGGGTCATGGACGGCCTCAATGCAGGAGACATCGATGTGGGTTTCGTCGCAGGAATCCAGGAAAAGGCCGTGGCCTCGGGGGACATGGTCAATCTGGCCTCGGGTCTGTCCAAGCCCCTGAGGCAGAGCCCGGAGGCCCCGCTGCTGAAGGAGTTCGGGCTGGATTTCGACGCGGACGGCTACTTCATGTTTGCCGGTCCGGCCGGTATGCCTGACGGCGTGCGTGAGGCCATCAGCAACACGATCGCCGACATCGTGACCGACCCGGCTTCCAAGGCCGGAGGGTTCATCCAGAAGGCCTTCGGCGAGGCGACCGCGATCAAGGGTGCGGAGCTGGACCGATTTCTGAAGGAAAAGCACGAAGCTTCCCGGAAGCTGCTGAAGGCGGTCTCGGAGTAGTCCCGCACCAGCAGCAGCCTGCAGTCCTGTTTTGAGGCAAAGGCCGTGGCATGCGGGCAGCCGCTGGTCATCCGGGGGAAAAGGATGAGCCCATGCGCAAGCCAACCATCAACTCCGACACGATCCTCGGCCTCGCTGGGCTGGCGGCCGGCTGCCTGATCCTGCTGATCTGGATCCCGCTGGACGTGGAAACCGGACTCCTGGAAAAGGTCCGCGGGCGGGTCGTGATCGGCGACTCCCTCGCTCCATCCCTGGCGGCCGTCGTCTTGATGCTCGGCGGGCTGATGCTGGTCCTTCAATCTCTTCACACCTCCGGGAACATCGACCTCACCTGGAAAAGCCTGAAATACGCGGGCCTGATGCTCTCCGTCATGGCGCTGTCCATCGCCGTGATGCGGTGGTCCGGCCCGATCGCGGCCACCCTGTTCGGGGGGGACTATCGGAACCTCCGGGACACGGTTCCCTGGAAATACATCGGGTACTTTCTGGGAGGCTCCACCATGGTGTTCGGCCTCATCAGCATGATGGAGGGGCGTACGCGCCTGCGGATCGTCCTGATCAGCGTGCTGGCCGTCATTGTCCTGATGCTGCTCTACGATCTGCCCTTCAAGAACCTGCTGCTTCCCCCCAATGGAGATGTCTGATGGGTCCTTTGGAGTACATCTGGGCAGGCGTGCTTGCCGTTTTCCAGGGTCCGGCGCTGTTCGACATCTTCGGCCTCCCGATCTCCATCACGCTGGTGATGGTCTTCTTCGGTCTTCTCACAGGGATCGTCGTCGGGTCCACCCCCGGGCTTGCAGGCCCCATGGCCATGGCGGTTTCCCTGCCGATCCTGATCTCCGTCTTCGGCTACCAGAAAAGCGCCCTGCTCCCCGTCATGGGGTTTCTGATCGGCGTAATGAAGGGGGCGACGCTCGGCGGGGCGGTACCGGCGATCCTCTTCAACACGCCCGGGACCCCGGACGCATACCTGACGACGCTCGACGGCTATCCCATGACCCAGAGAGGTCTGTCGGGGAAGGCGCTCCGCGTGGCGCACTTTGCCTCGGTCAGTGGAGACAACATCTCGGATCTCGTCCTCTTCACCTGCGCCCCCTTCCTCGCCATCCTGGTGGAGGCCTACCTGGATCTGCCGGAGAAAACCGCTCTGATCATTCTCTCCCTCTCCTTCATCGCTGCAGTCGTGGGAAAGTCGGTGGCCAAGGGGTTGATGAGCATGGCGCTGGGCATGCTGGTGGCGTACATCGGGACCGGCGAGGACTTCTACCCGCGTCTGACCTTCGGCATCGGGGCCTTTGCCGAGGGCTTCTCCATGGGCACGGTGATTCTGGGGGTGCTGATCCTGGGCGAGGTCTTTCGGAGCATGGAAGACATGTGGATGGAGGGCGGCAGCCGGAGAGCCTCCACCATCGCCTCCCGCAGCGACAACCGGCTGCATTGGGCGGATGTTCGCAGGCTCCTCCCCTACATTCGCAACTCCGCTCTGGTCGGTACGGCCATCGGCATGCTGCCCGGCATCGGGTCCACGCTGGCGGCCACCTTGGGATACACGGTCGGGAAAAGGCGATACGAAAAGCGCAAAGCCGAGCACGAGCCCGATTTCGGCGAAGGCGTTGCTGAGGGTGTCGCCTCCACCGAGGCCTCCAACTCAGCGGTATCGGGTGCCAACCTGATCCCGGTTCTTTCCCTCGGCATCCCGGGCAATGCCGCTGCGGTTTTCCTGATCCTGGCCGCGGAAAGCATCGGCGGCTTCAACCCGGGCCCCTCGGTGTTCAAGTTCACGGCGGACACCGTCAACCCGGAGCTGGTCGTCGCCTTCGGCCTTTTCACCACCATGGTGATCGCCAACCTGCTGAACTGGACCGTGGGAGGAGTCGTGATGCGCAGCATGGGGGTCATGGCGCGTGTGCCCAAGCACATCCTCATGCCCATCGTGCTCCTGCTGACCCTGACCGCCATCTACGTGGAAGAAACGAACATCGCGGCGCTCCTCTACACCACCGGCTTCGGCCTTTTGGGGTACCTGTTCCGGCGACTCGAGATCTCCCCCCTGCCCTTCGTGATTGCGTTCATCCTGGCCGGCAAGCTGGAGGAAACCGCACGCCAGGCCTTTGCCTCGACCGGCGGCAATGCCTGGTTCCTATTCAGCAGCGTGACATCGACCGTTTTCATGGTCCTGAGCGTGGTCGTGATTATCGGGTTTACACGGAAGAAGAAGAGATAAGCATGGAGATCCTGAAAGGCAAAAGGCTGTTGATCGTGGACGACGAGCGGGATGTGATCGAGTCGTTGAAAGACGTCCTGGACATGTGCGAGATTGATACGGCTACGGATTTTCGAACCGCCAAGGAGCTGATTCACCAAAACGAATATGATGTCGCTATCCTGGACATCATGGGCGTTCAGGGACATGATCTTTTGGGGCTCGCCAACCAGAAGGATATTCCCACCCTCATGCTGACAGCCCATGCCCTCAGCCCCGACGATTTCCACAGATCCATCTCCGGGGGGGCAAAAGCCTATATTCCCAAGGAGAAAATCTCTGAAATCGATGTCTTTGTGGCTGATCTGCTCAACGCCCAGCAAGGAGTGGAAACACCCAACAAATGGTTTTTGCGTCTGAAGTCCTTCTTCGAGAAGCAGTTCGGAAAAGACTGGCTGAAGACCTATCATGAGGTCCAGAAAGAACTGGAAAAAAGACACGGACCGATCGACGACCTGGAGTGGTTCTGATTCTCCAAAGGGAGCGCTTCTTCCCCACCTCTCCAGCCGACGCGGCTGAACGGTTCATTCCTCCCGAATGCACTTGACAACCCCCATTGACAAAAGAAATCATCGATATCATTCGGGAGGGAAGAGAACGGCAGACAACCGTCCGATGACTTTCAAACCAAGATGAACCCACATCGTGGAGAGGAATCTCATGGCATCCAAACCGATTCATCCCATCACGCCGGACGAGCTCAGGACCTTCATGGGTCAGCACCACGAATCCGAGTACCTGCTTCTGGACGTGCGGCAGCCCGGGGAGTACACCGAGGCGCACATTCCCGGTGCCAAGCACATTCCCCTCCCGGAGCTGGAGGAGAGGCTGGGGGACCTCCCCGGGGACCGCGACGTGGTGTTCTACTGCCGCAGCGGCCGGCGCTCCCAGGCCGGGGCCACACTGGCCGCGGAGGGTGACGGCGTCGGTGGGACGCTGTACAACCTCACCGGGGGGATCACCGCCTGGAACGGGCAGACCCTGCCGGACCTTCCGAAGGTGCAGGTCTTTGACCGGGCCCGAAGCCGCGAGGAGCTTCTCCTGCAGGCCATGGAACTGGAAAAAGGGGCCTGGCGGTTCTATCGAACCCTCCTGGAGCGGTTCGCGTCCGAGCCCTACGCCCATGTGTTCGAGGTCCTGGCCAAGGAGGAGGAGGCCCACGCCCGGCTGATCCACCACCACCTCGAGAAGACCGGGCGGGAAACAGGGGCCTTCGACCGGGCCTTCGAGGCCCTCGAGGGGGAGCTGATGGAGAGCGGCGAGCGCCTGGAGGAGGCCGTGGACCGGGTGGAGGCCCTGGAAGGAGACCGTTGCCTCGATCTGATGGAGATGTCGCTGGATGTCGAGTACGCGGCCTACGACCTCCACCGGACCATTGCGGAGCGATCCGGGGAGGAGGAAACCAGGGAGGCCTTCTGGTCCATCGCGCAGGCGGAAAAGGGGCACATGCGCACCCTCACCCAGGCCATTCGAACGTGTGGAGAATGATTCACAGGGATGTCGATTCTCGAGACCTCACCGAAACCTCGGATTGGAGTGCCGGATATGTTTTTCAAACAGTTCATCGTCGAAGGCATGGGTTGTCTGTCCTATCTGATCGGTTGCCCTCAAGCCGGGGTGGCCTGCGTTGTGGATCCCAAGAGGGACGTCCAGGACTACCTGGATGTCGCCCGAAAGAACGGCATGAAGATCACCCACATCTTCGAAACCCACGTCCATGCCGACCACGTGAGCGGCAACATGGAGCTTCGGTCCAGGACGGGGGCCGACATCTACTACCTCGAAGGCAACCCCGTTCAATTCGAGCACCAGGAGGTGAAGGAGGGGGACACCGTCGAGCTGGGGAACGCCAAGCTGGCCTTTGTCAGGACCCCCGGCCACACGCCGTTCTCCATGTCCATTCTCGTGACCGATCAATCGAGGAGCGAGGATCCCTGGCTCGTCCTCACCGGGGACTGCATGTTTGTCGGGGATGTGGGAAGGCCGGACCTGGCGGGCGCCGAACGAATCGACGAACAGGTCCGAAACCTCTACGACTCCCTTCACAACAAGCTGGGGGAGCTTCCCGCCAGCATCGAGGTCTTTCCGGCCCACGGCGAGGGCTCCCTCTGCGGAAAGGGAATGAGCTCCAAATCCAGCTCCACCATCGGTTTCGAGATGAGAAACGATCCCCTGCTCCGTCTCTCCTGGGAGGCATTCCAGACCGAGTTCACCCAGAGCTTTCCGGAGCGGCCCAAGAGCTTCTCCCACATCATTCAAACGAATGCGGCCGGTCCGCCCCTTCTGGACCGGTGCCCGGTGGTGCGGGATCTGTCCCCGGAGCAGCTCAAGGCCGAGCTCGAGAGGGGGGTCACGATTCTGGATACGAGGGACACGGCTGCTTTCGGCGGCGTGCACATCCCGGGGAGCATCAACATCGGTTTCGCCAACCAGACGGCCAACTGGATCGGCATGGTGATCGAACCCGAGTCGGAGCTCGTGTTGATCGTCACCGATGAGGGGGCCTATGAGGAGATCAGCCGGCAGCTTCACCGAATCGGGTACGACAACATCGTCGGGTTCCTGTACGGGGGCATCTCCGCCTGGCAGGAAATGGGATTTCCCATTGCCCAGCTGTGGCAGATTTCGGCGGCGGACTTGAGGCGCAAGCTGGAAGAGCGCGACCACGGCCGGTTGTTCGATGTGCGCACCCCGGCGGAGCGGGCAGCGGGGTCGATCCCGGAGGCCGAGCCTCTGCCGTTGACCGACCTGCTCAAGGCCCCTCCCGAGGTCCCCAAAGACGAGGAGGTCATCGTCACCTGCGGAATCGGCTACCGCGGCAACATTGCGGCCAGCTACCTGCAGGGCCAAGGGTTCCAGCACGTCCACAGTCTCGCCGGGGGCATGAAGGCATGGAGAAACGCCGGGTATCCGATGGTGACGTGACACGAACCTATTTGAAGGGGGAGATCCCATGGTGCTGTTCGACGAGGAGGTCCTGACCGACTCGGTGGAGATTCAGGCGACCCCGGACAAGGTCTTCGACTTCTTGACGGGCATTCGGGACGACGAGAGCTACCGCGCCTGGCACCCGGAGGACCACGTGGCGTTTCGATGGCTGCGGGGCGAACCCTGGCAGGTAGGGTCCGTGGCGTACGCCGAGGAGTACCTCCACGGGAAGCTCCACAAGCTCAAGTTTCAGGTCACCGAGGTCGTTGCCAATCGAAAGATCGTCTACGCGCCGGCCTCCCGCCTCCTTCGAGTCTTCTTCCCGCACAACGTCTTTCTCATCGAGCCCAAGGGAGAGGCCTGCGTCTTCACGGCCTCGGGATCCACGCGCATCGGTCGGCTGGCCCGGGCCCTGGCCGGGAACAAGGTGGAGGCCGGGCTTCGAGGAGTTTAAAAGCACATGAAGGAGGAAGGCGAGCGGCTGAAGCGAATCCTGGAATCCTCCTAGCCGTTCCCTTACCTGGGCCTGCCTCCGGGGGGCTCAGGGTTGTGCGGCGAGGGCCTCCACCACCTTGTCGCCCACGGCGCGGGTGCCCATGCCCATGCGCCCGGCGT
>CAYYVD010000096.1:0-14873 GCA_964475045.1 uncultured Desulfobacterales bacterium
CCGTAAGATGCAGGAGGTGTTCCACCTGATCACTCAGGTGGCCAAGAGCAACGCCAACGTGCTGCTCCTGGGAGAGAGCGGCACGGGCAAGGAGCTGGTGGCCAACGCCATTCACTACAACAGCCTTCGGGCGGACAAGCCCTTCGTCAAGGTGAACTGTGCCGCCCTTCCGGCGAACCTTGTGGAAGCCGAGCTGTTCGGTCACGAGAAGGGGGCCTTCACCGGAGCCAACCGGCAGAAAGAGGGCAAGTTCGAGCTGGCCAACACGGGCTCCATTTTTCTGGACGAGATCGGCTCGCTGGATCTGGAGAGCCAGGGCAAGCTTCTGCGCGTCCTGCAGGAGCGGGAGCTCGAGCGGTTGGGGGGGACCCGGACCATCAAGGTGAACGTGCGCCTCATCGCGGCCACCAACAAGCATCTGGCCGAGGCGGTGGAGGCGGGCGCCTTTCGCGAGGACCTGTTCTACCGTCTCAACGTCTATCCTATCTACCTGCCCCCGTTGCGGGAGCGGGAGGCGGATCTGCTGCTGCTCTCGGACCACTTCCTGGAGAAGTACAGCCGCGAGTACGGCAAGGACATCCGTCGCATCTCCACGCCAGCCATCGACGCCCTCATGCAGTACCACTGGCCCGGCAACGTGCGGGAGCTGGAAAACTGCATGGAGCGCGCCGTGCTCCTGTGCGACGATCGGGTGATCCACGGATATCACCTGCCCCCGACCCTGCAGACCGCCGAGGACACGGGGACGTTTCAGCCCCACTCCCTGAAGGAGGCGGTGGAGCGCTTCGAGCGGGAACTCCTCGTCGACGCCCTCAAGAGCAGCCGGGGCAACATGCGCAAGGCGGCCCAGACCCTCAAGACCACGGAGCGCATCTTCGGCTACAAGGTCAAGAAGTACGACATTCAGTCGAAGCAGTACCGGTGAGGAGGCCGGCAGAAGTCCATTGGACAACATTGCCTCAGGTTTGGGTCATATTAGGCTGTGGGGACTGAGCAAGACCGCAGGCGTAGCTGGACTGCTTCGAGGATTTTGCGATTGAGCCGCAGCCGAAGATGGCCCGAAGATGAGAGGCAGGATGTTCAAGTCCTTTTTGCTGACCTCCTAAGGATTGGTGCAGGAATGGTTCGCGGGAGACCGCGGTGCGTCCGGAGGCAGGGGTCAGGGGGCCGGCGGGCGAAAGGTCTCCATGTACTGCTTGACGCGGACCTTCCTCGCCGTGTTCTCGGAGCTCATGTACCGGACCTTTCCGAACACAGGCCTCTCCGGTCCCCAGGCCCGGTCGTGACGTCCCAGCACCCAGAGGATACCCGTGTAGCTGTTGGGATCCCGTCCGTCCAGGGCCCAGCGGTCGTTGAGCTCGAGCATGATCTCGAGGGCCTCTCGAGGAGACGGGGCCCACTCCAGGATCTTCTTCCCCCACAGCATGCGGAGGTAATTGTGGATGCGTCCCTCGGACAGGAGCTGTCCCTGGGCTGCGTTCCACAGGGGGTCGTGGGTGCGGCCGTTCTGAAAGGCCTCCAGGTCGTACAGGTGGGGCCTGGGATCTCCGGCGTGGGCCTTCAGGGTGGCCCGGGCCCAGTCCGGAAGAGATGAGTAGCTCTGGTAGTCGCTGCGATGCCGGCACACGTTGAGGCCGAGCTCCCGCCATGTGAGGGCCTGGTCCAGAAAGGCCTCGGCCCCCTCGCTCACGCCCCACCAGCCGCCTCGGCTCCCTGTGGCCTGGTGCGCGAGCCGTTTCTCGTTCCATCCTTCCTTCTCCAGCACCCGCCCGACCACATGGTGGGCCGAGATGTGCCCGAAGTGAAGGTGCGGGGACAGGCGGCTCGTGACGTCCGCCTCGGGCTGGTTGTGCGCTTCCGCGTACCGCTGGAGGCGATGGTCCAGAAAGTCGTCCAGCAGCGCCTCCGCACGGCGGGATCCGCCCCGGGAATCGGTGCAGGGGACGCCATGGTCGATGGGGAGACGCGCCAGCCGGGATGAGTCGCCTTGAAGAAGCTCGAGCTCCGCCGGGGGCCAGCGTTCGGCGATCTTCCCGGGGATCGCCCGGAGCCTCGGCAGGCTCACGCCCTCGAATGGGTTGCTTCGAGGGCGCTCCTTCAAACGGTGGGGAAGGAGGGTTTGCAGGCGACGTCGAAAGGCGTAGGCCGTGGGAAAGGCCCGGTCCGTGTCGTCCAGGGCAATGACGCCGTTTCCGTCCACCTGCTCCAGGCGGACCGCGGACTGGCCGGCGGCCGCGGCCGTCATGCTCGGAAGAAAAAATGCGGGGAAAAGGTCCGTGACCACGATGCAGGCCTGACGGGACAAGGCCTGCAGCAGCCCTTTGCCCGCTCCGGGAGCGTCCTCCACGTAAGGGTAGTACCGGGCCGGAGCGTCGTGAAGCTCCCGGCGGTTGTCCTCCATACCGTCCAGGATGAAGCGGTGAAGCCGGTCGCTGGCCCAGGGGTAGTCCGAGCGCAGGGCCTCGAGAATCAGAAGCGGCCTTTGCAGCTCCAGGGCCAGGTCCACCGCGCGATCCAGGGCGTAATTCCAGGGGATGCGACGGGCGGCGGTCATCCAGTAGAGGACGAAGTCGCCCCGAGGACGCATGGGGGCCTGGTTGGCGGTGTGGATGCGAAGGTCCGGCAAGCTCATAAAACCCTCGGGCAGGCCGGCGGCCTGCAAATGGACATGCGCCTCACAGCTCCTCGAAGTGGGCCTCGTTCGGGCCGTCGAGGAGCAGGAGGGACTCGATGCGAACGCACAGGACCGCCGCTTCGGTGTTCTCCAGGATGGGACCGAGGCCGGGGTGCCGTTCCTGCAGGGCGCTCCGGAACCGGCGGAGCTCGGTGGTGCCCTCCACGGGCTCGATCCTTCCCGCCACGGTGAGGGCCAGGGTCCTTCGCTCCTCCTCCGGCTCGTCCCGGGTGTCCACGAGAAGGCTCACCCTGGGATTTTGGCGGAGGTTTCTGAACTTGGTCGTGTCCTTCCTGGTGACCATGTAGAGGTGCTGGCACGGCGCATCCGCGACGTAGGCCATGAGGGAGCAGTGGGGCGCGTCGTCTGCGACTGTGGCCAGGACGCAAAACGCCTTCGACCGAAGCAGGTCCTTCATGCGAGCCAGCATGGGCATCCTCCTCATCCTTGAACCGAATCTGTGTCTTTGTGGTGTCATAACAGATTTCCGGGGTGTTCGCAAAAGGACGTTTGCATTGGGGGTGTTTCCCGGTATCCTGTCCCTGAATCGACTCCTGCCTCGCGCCAAAGGAGAGGAAACCATGGAGGACAAGATCAAGATCGGGATCAGCACCTGCCTGCTGGGAGAAAACGTTCGCTATGACGGCGGTCACCAGAGGGACCGCTACATCACGGACACCCTGGGGCGATACCTGGACTTCGTGCCGGTCTGTCCGGAGGTGGGGTGCGGTCTGCCGACCCCGAGGGAGGCCATGCGGCTCGTCGGGGATCCCGAGGCCCCGAGGCTGGTCACCATCCGCTCGAAGGAGGACCTCACCGACCGCATGCTCGGCTGGGCCCGGGAGCGGCTTCGGGCCCTGGAGACCGAGGACCTGTGCGGCTTCATCTTCAAGGGGGGGTCCCCCAGCAGCGGGATGGAGCGGGTCAAGGTGTACGACGAGAACGGCGTACCCGCCAAGAAGGGCCGGGGCCTCTTTGCGCGGGCCTTCATGGACCACTTCCCTCGAACTCCCGTGGAGGAGGACGGGCGCCTGCACGACCCCGGCCTGCGCGAGAACTTCATCGAACGTATCTTTGCCCTGAAGCGCTGGCGGGATGGACTTCGGGACGGCCGGAGCGTGGGACGGCTGGTGGACTTCCACACCCGGAACAAGCTGCTTTGCCTGGCCCACAGCGACCGGCACTACCGGGCCATGGGCAAGCTGGTGGCCGGCGGTCGATCCATGCCCGTGGACAGCCTCTACGAGGCGTACGAGAATCTCCTCATGGAGGCGTTGGCCCTCAAGGCCACGATCCGAAAGAACACCAACGTGCTGCAGCACATGATGGGCTACTTCAAACAGGACCTCACCAGCGACGAGAAGCAGGAGCTCCTCGAGGTGATCGGCGAGTATCATCGAGAGCTCGTTCCCCTGATCGTGCCGGTCACCCTGATCAAGCACTACGTGCGAAAGTACGGTCAGGACTACCTCGCCCGTCAGACCTACCTGACACCCCACCCGCTGGACCTCCGGCTGCGCAACCACGTGTGACCGGATCGGCCGCTTCCTCGGCTGCGGGCCGGGTGCAGGAACCTGGCGGTCAGCCGTTCGCGGCTCCCTCCGTTCAACGGCGCTTGACCCACAGCAGCCTGGCGGAGCGGCTCTCCGTGTTTTTCCACTGGAGCGGTGTCTCCGTGCCCAGGTAGATCACGTCCCCCGCACCGGCCGTGTACACACCGTGGCTCATTTTGATCCGCAGCTTGCCGCTCAGCACATAGCCGAGCTCCTCCCCCTTGTGAACGAAGAAGTGTGAGGGAAGCCCCTGCTTGGAGGACAGCTCGATCAGGTAGAGCTCCGCGCCCGAGTCCAGATCCAGGGGGGTGAGAAGCTTGGCGTGGACCCGGCCTTCCGCTCCGCAGGGAAGCGCCGTGTCTGCGGCCTCGGCGCCCGCGAGGACCACGTTGGCCGGCGTGTCCGGGCGGTCCTGAAAAAAAGAGCTCACATGGACGTCCAGGACCTCGGCCATCTTGAGGAGGGCGGGAAGGGAGGGGTAGATCAGGTTGCTTTCGACCTGGGAGATCGTGCTGGGCGTCACCCCGACCCGCTCGGCCAGCTCCTTCTGGTTGAGCCCCCGCTTGGTGCGAAAGGTCTTGAGGCGCATGCCGAGATCCAGCCGCCCCGTGGTCCCCCGGTCCGGGTCGAAGGTCACCTGAAGGTCCCGGTTCCAGAACCGGACCGGTTTGTTCAGGGTGTCCAGACTTCGGTCCTCGGCCTTGAGGACGGTCAGGAAGGTCGTGCCTCGCTTGACGCTCATCTCCAAGGCCACCTGGGCGATCTGGTTGATCTGGGCCCGGAGCCGCGATGAGTGGGCCCGCTTCTCCATCACCCAGTAGGCGATCGTGTTGAGCTCATAGAGGCGGGGGCAGGAGTGGGAGTAGAAGCTCAGGGTCTGCTCCTCCCCTCCCCAGAGCTCCTGCATGCCCGTCAGGCTTTCGAACACGAAGCGGACATCCCCTTCCAGGCCGCTGTGGACATCGTACAGGGAGCTCATGACGGCCTCCGGCCTTCGAGGAGCATCGACCGGGAGCACCCGGCACCCGTTCTGGGTACGGCGATCCCGGTAGAACTTCAGGAACACCTCCGCGCCGGCGCCTTTGCCGTGGGTGAAGCAGTCCAGAATCGTCAGCATGGGGTGATCGCCCAGCGGTCCCAGCTTGTCCAGGAGGTTCTTGGGTGAGCGATCGAATGTGACGTAGATCAAGGGCCGTTCCTGGGCCTGGGAGGCCCGGATGAAGTTCAGGCAGAACACCGAGGCCAGGCTGCCGGCATCGTCGTGCCAGACGACGTTGTCCCCGATGTGGAGCCCGTCGAGCAGGGCATCGAGGGACGGAACCCCGGAGCTGACGCTTCTTTTTCCTCCCATGGGACGATCCTCCCTCGTCTGGTGCTTTCGACGGCGGCTGGGCGGCCGGGATCAGCCGATTACGGAAAGCAGGGTTTCGCGGATGACCTTCAGCCGGGAGGGCTCGAGGATCTTCTGTCCGCGTTGGTCGCGGACGTGAAAGACCCCGGTGATCTTCTCCCGGTCTGCGTACACCGTGGCGAACCGGATGTTCAGATCCAGCGCGGACATCTCTTTGGCCAGCCCGTACAGAAACCCCTCTTGCTGGCCCGCCGAGATCTCGATGCAGGTGAAAAAATCCGTGGTCTGGTTGTCGATGCGGACGGTTCGAATCCAGTCCACCCTTGTCTGGTCGGTCTCGAGCTTGCGGCGTCGTCTCTTCTCGAGCCGCGCCTCGAGGTCGGCCCCATCCTCGATGGCCAGAGCGGCCTCTCGATGGATCTTCTCCCATACCTCCTTTTCCCGGTAGGGATCCAGAGGGTTGGTCACCCGGTAGATGTCAAAGGCGAAGCCGTTTTTCAGGGTGGCGATGCTCGCCGAGAGCACCTGCAGGTTGTTCACGGTGAACACGCCCACCATTCGGCTGAAGAGCCCGGGACGGTCCCGCGTGCACAGGGTGACCTGGGTCACCGGAGCCGATTCGAACTTGTTCAGAGCCCACCGCAGGGTGGCCTGTCCGAAGCGCAGGTACAGGCGAAAGTGCTGCTCGATGTCCCGCTGAGGCGTGTTGAGGAAGTATCGTGTAGAGGCCTGCTCCATCAAGGAGAGAATGTCCCTCTTGTGGTGATCCTTGATCAACGAACGGTACACCGAGCGCTTCCGTTCGCGGAGCCTCGTGGTGGCGTCCGGCGAGGCGAGCCTTCCCCGGTCCAGGACCTTCCTCACCTTGGAGTAGAGCTCGGTCAGGAGCGTGATCTTCCATTCGCTGGAGGCGGTGGGACCGGTGGCGAAGCAGTCCGCCACGGTGAGCAGGAAGAGCTTGTCCAGGAGGGGGGTGTGCTGAATGGTCTGTGCCAGATGGACGGCCGTCTTCTCGTCGTTCAGGTCCCGCTTCTGGCTGGTGTTCACCAGGAGCAGGTGGTGTTCCACCAGAAAGGCCACCGTTCGAATGCCCTCCTCGGGCACCTCCAACCGACCCAGAACACGGGGAACGATCGCAGCCCCCTTTGTTGCGTGGTCCCCTCGATAGCCCTTTCCAATGTCGTGGATCAGACCGGAGAGATACAGCCAGTAGGGGTTCTTCAGGTTGTCGAAGGCCTTTCTGAACTGGGGCCATCGCTCGTCGAAGGCCCCCTTGGAGATGTCGTACAGGATCTGCAGCGTGCTCAGGGCGTGCAGGTCCACGGTCTCCACGTGGTAGTACCCGAACTGGGCCAGGTGACGGATGCGCTTGAACTCGGGAATGAACAGGCTGATCAGCCCGATCTCCAGGGCCAGCCGAATGATCTTGGGGTTCCTGGGGTCCAGAATGAGGTCGAGGAAGAGCTTGCGGGCCTCGGGCATGGCTGTGAGCCGCTTCCCTTCGTAGATCAGCTTCTTTCTCGCCTCCCAGGTGAACCCCGAGCCCAGGGGCAGGCCCAGCCGGTTGGCCTCCTTGAAGGCCCGGAGCACCACCAGGGGGGACTTCTCCTGAACCCCTCCTTCAACGAGGACCAGGTTGCCCTTGTACACTCGAAACCCGTCGGAGACCGGGCCTGGGGAGACGGCCGAGGACAGGGGACGCAAGGTGTCCAGGGCCTTGGTGAGGAACTGCTCCCGGCCGTAGCGAACCCGGTTCAGGTGAAAGTACAGGTTTCTCATGAACCGTTCCGGGCCGGTGCTGTACGGACGATCATTGTACCCCAGGATGCGGGCCACGTCCCGCTGGTAGGGGATGAGAAGGCGGTCCTCACGACGGCCGCAGAGGAGGTGCAGGTGGTTGCGGATCTTGAGGAGGAAGCCCTTGGAGTAGATCAGCTGGCTGAGCCCGAAATGGGAGAAATCGGGCAGCTGCTTGATTCGACCCAAACGCTGCACATCCAGGAACACCCGGGCGGTCCAGGACATGAAGTGGAGGTCCCGGAGGCCTCCGAGCCCTTCCTTGATCTCGGGCTCGACAAAGAAGTCCACCCTGCCGTACTTGCCGTCGCGCTTCTCCTGGTACCGGAGGAAGCGGTTGAAAAGCTTCTCGCGGTCTTCCCGCATCTCCTCCAGAATGCGCGACCGGAAGGTGCGCTCCAGGTCCTTGTCCCCTAAAACGAGTCGAAGGTCCATGGTGGAGGTCAGAAAGGAGAACTCCTCCTGGAGAAGCCGCGGCAGCTCCTCGAGGGTGAAGAAGGCGTACCCCAGCTCCAGGTGGGCGTCCCAGACCGGGTACAGGGCTCGGGCGATGGTCTTGCGAACCCTCTCCGGCAGGTCGTTTTCGTGGATCACCATCAGATCCACGTCCGATCCGAAGCACAGCTCCCTCCGGCCGTAGCTTCCCGTCCCGAGGACGGCGAACGACACGCCCCGGCCGTCCGGGGATTCCGCCAAGCCGGCTTCCTGAAAGAGGCGCAGCAGAAATCGGTCCACCAGGTCGGTGTATCGGCGCGTGGTGTGGATTCCGAATCCGCGCTCTCGCCCTTCCTGGATCAGGAGGTCCCTGTCGCGCAGGAACTGCTGAATGCTTTCGGGTTTCGGGTTCACGGTGATAATGGGGTTTCAGGTGGGGGCGACGGCTCTAGATGGCGTCCTCGTCCTCTTCTCCGGTTCGAATGCGGACCGCCTTTTCCACGGGAATGAGAAAGATCTTTCCGTCCCCGATCTCGCCGGTGCGGGCCGCCTGTTGAATGGCCTCGACCACGCGGGGGACGAGTTCGTCCGGAACCACCATCTCGACCTTGATCTTGGGAACGAAGTCCACCACGTACTCGGCGCCCCGGTAGATCTCCTTGTGCCCTTTCTGCCGTCCAAAGCCCTTGACCTCGGAAACGTTCATTCCGCCGACGCCCAGCTGAAGCACGGCCTCCTGCACATCGTCCAGCTTGAAGGGTTTGATGATCACTTCGATTTTCTTCATGGTCTCCTCTCTGTGTGGCGTTCGGTCTGCGGCTTCCTGCCCGGGATGCCGGCAAGCGGAGGGAAAGCGATGGTTCAGGGCTATCCTAGGCCTTGAGGGCCCGACCTGTCAACGGGTTTGAGAGGCTCGGCTCCCTCCGTACCGGGAGCCCTTGGAGTTTACGTTTTTGTCAATAGCCGCCTTTCTCTGCACGTTTTTGTGCTTTCAGAGCAAGACGGAAGGAGCGGACTGCTGATAAAAAGCTGAAATAATTGGTTTTCTGCGGTACCGGTCCTCTGGCACATGCCTTGCTCTCCTGGCGGGAAAACCAACGAAAGGAAGGTTTCCATCATGAATGCAGCGGATACGGTGTTCGTTCTGATGTCGGCCGCCCTGGTCATGCTCATGACCCCGGGGCTGGCGCTTTTCTACGGGGGCATGGTGCGAAGGAAGAACGTCCTGGGGACCCTGATGCAGAGCTTCATCGTGCTGGGAATCATCACCCTGGAATGGGTGCTCTGGGGGTACTCCATGGCCTTTGGCCCGGATCTCGGGGGAATCGTCGGCGGGCTCGACTGGTTCGCCCTGGCCGGGGTGGGGACGGCGCCGAGCCCGGATTACGGGAGCAGTATTCCCCATGTGGCCTTCATGGTGTTTCAGTGCATGTTCGCCGTGATCACGCCGGCGCTGATCACGGGCGCCTTTGCCGAGCGCGTCCGTTTCGGCGCCTTTCTTCTCTTCACCCTCGCCTGGGCGACCCTGGTGTACAATCCCCTGTGCCACTGGGTGTGGGGCGTGGGAGGCTGGATGGGCGGGATGGGCGCGCTGGACTTCGCCGGCGGGACGGTGGTGCACATCAGCTCGGGGGTTTCCGCACTGGCCGCAGCCCTGTACATCGGGCCGAGGCTGGGCTACGGCAGCACAGCTTTCATCCCCCACAATCTGCCCATGACGGTGACCGGAGCCGCGCTCCTGTGGTTCGGATGGTTCGGGTTCAACGCGGGAAGCGCTCTGGCCTGCAACGGGCTGGCTGCCAACGCCTTTGTGGTGACCCACGTGGCCTCGGCGGCGGGGGCGGTCTTGTGGATGACCGTGGAATGGGTGCACCGGGGAAAGCCCACCACGCTGGGGGTGGCCAGCGGCGCGGTTGCGGGTCTGGTGGCCATCACGCCGGCCTCGGGGTTCGTGGGGGTGGTGTCCGCTCTGATCATCGGGGGCATCGCGGGGGTCGTCTGCTACGGGGGAATCCTGCTGAAGACGGCCCTGGGCTACGACGACTCCCTGGACGTCGTCGGAATCCACGGCCTCGGAGGAACCTGGGGGGCTCTGGCTACGGGGCTGTTCGCCAGCACCGCCGTCAACCCGGACGGCGCCGACGGCCTGTTTTTCGGGAACCCCGGGCAGCTCTGGATCCAGCTGGTGTCCGTGGCGGCCACCATGGCCTTCGCCTTTGTCATGACCCTGGTGATTCTGAAGGTCGTCGATTTGGTCGTGGGCATTCGCGTGGACCGGGAGGACGAGGAGAAAGGGCTGGACCTGGTCCTCCACAACGAGACCGGCTACAGCCTGTGATGCTGTTGCGGGAAGGCGGAGAGGAGTGCATCATGAAGAAGATCGAGGCCGTGATCAAGCCGTTCAAACTCGACGACGTCAAGGACGGGCTCTCAGGACTGGGTGTGCAGGGCCTGACCGTGAGTGAGGTGCGGGGGTTCGGCCGGCAGAGAGGGCACCGCGAGATCTACCGGGGTGCCGAGTACCAGGTGGATTTCGTCTCCAAGATCAAGATCGAGGTGGTGGTGGCCTCGGGTCTGGTCCGGGAGGCGGTGGACGTCATTCGAGAGAAGGCCTGGACCGGACAGATCGGGGACGGAAAGATCTTCATCGTTCCCGTCGAGGAGGTGGTCCGCATTCGAACCGGGGAGACCGGTGAGGAGGCGATCTGAGAGCGGTCTCATTCCGGGAAACGGCTTTTTCGGGCAGGTTCGGGCGACAATCCGTGGGACGGGCCCTTGGAAGGGCCTGGGGACCTGGAGAACAGTGATGGCGGGTCTCAAGCAGAACGGGCATTCCGGGGGGAACCCTGTTCTCGAGGAGCTCGGCGAGGCCAGGGGGCGGCTCAAGGGTGCGGTTCGGACCGGGGCGCTCTCGGAGGCCTTTCACGAGCAGTACACCGAGGCCGTGGATCACTACTTTCGCCGAAGCCTCGAGGAGAGCCGGGCCGGCGAGCGGCTGTTTCGGGGCAGGACACCCTTCTCCTTGATCGCCGTGGGCGGCTATGGGAGAGGGGACCTGTGTTTGGGATCGGACATCGACCTCCTCCTGCTGTTTCCTTCGCGGGTCCCGAAGGGGGCCAAACCCCTTGTGGAGGAGGTGCTCTTCCCATTGTGGGACCTGGGCCTGGACCTGGGCTACGCCGTCCGCTCCCTGAAGGAAACCCTCCGGCTGGCCGGGGGCGATTTCGAGGTCCTGACCACCTTGCTGGACGCACGCTTCGTCGGGGGCGATTCCCCCCTGTTCCTGAAGCTGGCGGAAGACGTGCAGGGGTTGCTCTCCAGAAAGCGGGACCGGTTTGCGCGGTGGCTCAAGGACACGGAAACCGTTCGAATGGAGTCCTTCGGGGACGCGAGCCACCTGCTGGAGCCGGACCTCAAGAAAGGCATCGGCGGGCTTCGCGACGTCCACCACATCCTGTGGCTGGCCCGGGCCGAGCTCGGGCTGAGCACGCTCGAGGATCTGGAAGCTTCGGGCAGGCTCACCCGTCTGGAGCACCGGGACCTGAACCGGGCCGCGGCCCTCATTCGCGGGGTCCGCAATCATCTCCACGATCTCTCGGGAAGAAAGAACGACCGGCTGACCTTCGAGCAGCAGCCCGAGATCGCGCGCAGGATGGGCTATCGGGATCGAGTGCACCACCCGGCCGTCGAGCAGTTCATGGGCGATCTCCACGCGGCCATGGCCTCCATCAAGGCCCTGCGCAGGGTTGTAGAGGCCCCCGGTCGTCCCGAAGGGATACGTGGAACCGCCCCGATGGCTCGGGACGATCTGGAGGATGGTCTGGAGGTGCGCGGGAACGAGATCCGGATTCGGTCGGGCCAGAAGGTTCTGGAGAACCCGCTGCTGCTGATGCAGGCGTTCGAGGCCGGCGCCCGCATCGGCGCCCCCCTGTCTCTGGATGCCATGCGGCGGGTTCGGGAGTTCCTGCCCCTCGTGGACGACGTCTTTCGAAGCTCCTGGGTCGCGGCGCGAGGGTTCTGCTTCATTCTGGGCTCGGAGCATGCTCCGGAGATCCTGGACCAGATGTTCGAGACGCGATTTCTCGAGGTCTACATCCCGGAGTTTCAGCCCATTCGGGATCGGGTCCAGTTCGACACCTATCACCTGTTTCCTGTGGGGCGGCACAGCCTGGAGACGGTTCGGGCGCTCAAGCAGGTCGCCCGGCAGCAGGACATCCTTCTCTCCAGCATCTACCTCGACCTGCCGGACCCCGAGGCGCTTTTGCTCGCCGCCCTGCTCCACGACATCGGAAAGACGTCCAGGAACCATGCCCGGCAGGGGGCCGCCCTGGCCGGCCGGGTCCTCGAGCGGCTGGGGCTCGACGAGCAACGCTCGGATTCGGTGCGGTTCCTGATCCATCGACATCTGCTGCTCGTCGAGACCGCGACCCGGCGGGACCTGGGCGATGAGAAGGTGGTGGTGCACTGCGCACGGACCGTGGGAACGGTCGAGCGGCTGAAAATGCTCACCCTGCTCACCTGGGCGGACGCGCGCGCAACCGGTCCCCGGGCGTGGAACGACTGGGTGGCCGGGCTGGTGCAGGAGCTCTTCTTCAAGGTTCTGCACATCCTGGAACGGGGGGAGCTGGCCTCCCCGGACGTGTCCAAGAGAGCGGCGGATCTGCGCAGGACGGTGATTCGAGCGGCGCGTGAAAGGGTGGATCGGCGCCTGCTCGGCCACGCCCTCGAGGTCATGACCCCCCGCTACCTTCTGAACACCCCGGCCGAGGCGATCGCGCGTCACATCGAGCTGTTCGGTCGACTCGACGGTGCCCGGCGCGGGGAAGACCCGCCCTTCGTCCTGTCCACCCGTCTGGACGAGGCCGCCGGCTGCTGGGAGGCCTCGTTCCTCGCCCTGGACCGTCCGGGGCTGTTCTTCAAGGCCGCGGGCGTGTTCGCCCTGAACAACATCAACATCCTCTCCTCGGAGATCTACACGTGGCGGGACCACACGGCCGTCGACGTGTTTCGCGTGTCCCTCCCCGATTACGGCCGCCCGGCCGAAGAGGTGTGGTCCAAAGTGAAGCGGGATTTCAGGGAGGTGCTCGCGGATCGGCTTCCTCTCTCCGAAAAGCTCGAGCGCAAGGCCGCGCCTTCCATCCTGAGCCGGCCCGGGAGGCCCAGGCGTCCCGTGAAGATCCGTGTGGACAACCAGACCTCGGACTTCTTCACCCTGGTGGACGTGTTTGCGAACGACCGGGTGGGCTTGCTCTACGACATCACGCGGACCTTGACCTGGCTCGGTCTGGACATTCGAATCGCCAAGATTTCGACCAAGGCGGACCAGGTGGCCGATGCGTTCTACCTCCGCGACCTGGACGGGCAGAAGGTGGAGAGCCCCGAGCGCATCGAGGCCATTCGCCGGGCACTGAGGGAGGCCCTGGAAAACCGGGATGATCTGCCGCGTTCCGGATGAACGCGCATGATCAGGGTTCCGCCTCTCTTCACCCCTTCCAAGATTGATCCCGGTTGTTCCTGTTGGCATTGCATTTGCCTTATGCTAGGACAACGAGACGAACGCGCGAACGGGTCGAAGCCTTCGCGACGAAGGCCCCTTCCGCCGCAGGCGGGCCTGCGGCGGATCTTGCGGGAGGAAGCGCATGAAGCACATTCGGGTGGCATGGTTCATCCTGTGCCTCTTCACGGCCGTTGTCCCCCCCGGCCAGGGGAGGGCCGTGGAACCCATTCGCATCGCCGGCATCTTCGCCCTCTCCGGCCCTGCGGCGCCTTCCAATGCGTCCTCCCTGGAGGGCGCTCGCCTGGCCGTTCAGGAGGCCAACCGGACCGCAGGGGTGTTGGGACGTCCGCTCCTGCTGGTGGAGATCGACAACCTGAGCACGCCCATCGGGTCCAAGGTCGCGGCGGACCGGGCGGTGCGAAACGGTGTGGCGGCCATGGTGGGAGTACCCTGGAGCTCCCACTGCCTGGCGGCCGCTCGGGTCGCACAGAAGCAGGGCGTTCCCCTGGTCTCCAACATGGCCACGCATCCCGAGGTGACCCGCATCGGAGAGTACATCTTCCGGGTCTGCTTCACGGATCCCTTCCAGGGACAGGTCATGGCCCGGTTCGCCGTGGAGGATGTGGGGGAAAGGACCGCCGTGATCGTCAAGGACCTGTCCAGCGATTACAGCATCGGGCTGGCCGGGGAGTTTCGCAGGAACTTCGAGGCGGCCGGGGGCCGGGTGCGCCGGGAGCTTCACTACAAACACTCCCAGGAGAGCTTTCGGGAGATCGCAGCGGGGATTCGGCGTCTCCGTCCCGATCTGGTGTTCCTTCCAGGGCACGACGAGAGCGGGGCGGTCATTCGGGAATCGCTGGAGGCCGGGGTCGAGGCGGTGTTTCTGGGGGGCGACGGTTGGGTGACCGAGAGCTTCCTGGAGCGGGGCGGTCGATTCCTCGAGACCGGCTACTACTGCACGCACTGGAACGAGCGCTCCGGCACGGAAGGGTCCCGAAGGTTCGTCGAGCTGGCCCGGCGGGCGGGCGCGCGGGATCGCCGGATCCTTCCGCCCTGTGCCGTGCCCTGGCCGAGACAAGGACGTTCGAGGGTGTGACGGGACCCATCGGCTTCGACGAGCACGGCGATCCCATCAAGGACGCGGTGATCATGAAAATCTCGAACGGGACGCCGCAGTACCTCAAGACCGTTCGTATGAAGAACCGGTAGGCGGGGAGAAAACCCCGGTCGAGCCCGGAAATGGAGAAAGGAACCATGATGGAATTGTTCAGCAGACGGAGCCTCGTTCTGGCGGCGCTCCTGCTTCTTCTGGGCTCGGGCCTGTGGGTGCACCCCCGTTGCACGCTCGCCGGGGATCCCGTCCGGATCGCCCTCATTCTGGCCCGGACCGGGATCGCCGCAGAGGACAACCGGCCCGCCGTCCGGGCGGCCCGGTTGGCCGCAGACGAGGTCAATCGGGCGGGAGGTGTCCTGGGCCGCCCTCTGGAGCTCCTGCTCATCGACAATCAGAGCACGCCGCTCGGCTCCAAACACGCGGCGGAGAAGGCGGTGCAGGCCGGCGTCGCG
>CAYYVD010000097.1:0-14858 GCA_964475045.1 uncultured Desulfobacterales bacterium
GCAGCCAGGACCCTTCGCCTCTGAAGGTCAAGGAGGTGCGGGTGGGGAGCAACCGTTACGTGGTGTGCTTCAACCCGGCCCAGGCCCGGAAGGATGCTCGGGATCGAGAAGCCATCGTGGAGCCCCTCAGGGATCAACTGAAGCGTGGAGCCAAGAGCCTTGTCGGGAACAAAGGATAACGAAAATACCTTAAGATAAGCAAAGATAGTGCTCAAATTGATGTCAAGAAAATTGAATATGAAGCCCGATTCGATGGCAAATGGGTTCTGAAGACGAACATGGATCTCCCCGCAGAGCAGGTGGCTCAACGTACGACCTGCAGCAGCTGGTCTTCGAGGCGGACCGGGCTCTCTACCGGGCCAAGGCCATGGGACGGGACACCTTCGTGCTGGCCGGCGGTTCCTGAGTGCGGATCAGCGCACCACCAGCACCGGGCAGGGAGCCGCCTCCAGGACCCGGTGGGTGACGCTTCCGAGGAGAAGCCCCTCCAGGTTGGTCCGGCCGCGGGACCCCATGACCACCATGTCGCAGCCTTCTGTCTCGGCCACCTCCAGGATGGCCCCTCCGGCCGGCCGCTCCAAGATCTTCTCGGTGAAGGAAACCCCGGCCTCCCGGAGCATCTGACGATGGGGCTCCAGGAGCTCGTTGGCGCCCTCGAGGATCTCGTCCACCACCTTCTGGTAGTAGGGCTCGCCGAGCACGCTGGGGAAGCGGCGGTGGCAGTGCATGAGGATGGCCTCGCTTCCCATGGCCGCGGCCAGGTCCGCGGCATAGGCGGCGGCCCGCTCGGCGTGCTCGGAGCCGTCCACCGGAACCAGGATGGTCTTGAGCTTCATTGGCGTTCCTCCCGACGGCTACTTGACGAACTCCAGCCTCGGCTCCCCCGGAGGCAGTCCCGCGTCCACGTGGAGCAGGATCTTCACGCTGTATCGGTGCTCGAGGTCCAGGAGCTCCTTGCGCTTCCGGTTCTGCAGGTAGGAAGCCACCCCCTCGCAGACCCAGCCGTTGACCTGGGTGACGTGCCCCTTGGACAGTCCCATCCAGATTCTGCGCATCACCGAGACGGCCGCGGACTCCACGGACATGACCATGCCCCGCCCCTGACACTGGGAGCAGATCTGATAGGTCTTGGACTCGATGGAGGGCCGCAGCCGCTGGCGGGAGAGCTCCAGGATCCCGAACTTGGACAGGGCCGAGGTGTCGGTCTTGGCCCGGTCCTTCTTCATCTCCTCCCGGAGGGTCTTTTCCACCTCGCGGTTGTGCTTGCGGTCCTTCATGTCGATGAAATCGATGACCACCAGCCCGCCGATGTCCCGCAGCCTGAGCTGCCTGGCGATCTCCCGGGCCGCCTCCATGTTCGTGCGGAAGGCCATGCTCTCCACGTCCTTGCCCACCTTGCCCTTGCCCGAGTTCACGTCGATGGCGATGAGGGCCTCCGTGGGGTCGATGACGATGGTGCCGCCGGCCTTGAGGCGGACGCGATTGCGGTAGATGCTCTCGATCTGGTCCTCGATCTCGTAGCGGTCGAAGATGGGGACCGAGTCCTTGTACAGCTTCACCCTCCGCTGGTGCATGGGAGAGATGATCTTCATATACTCCCTGATCTTGCTGTACGTCTCCTTGTCGTCGACCAGGACCTCGGACACATCGCTCGTGAAGTAGTCACGAAGGGTGCGCAGGCAGAGGTCCTGCTCCTTGTGGATCAGGGAGAGCAAAGAAGCCTGGCCCACCCGCTTCTTGATGTCGCGCCACATGCGGAGGAGTCGGTTCAGATCCTTGGACAGCTCGCGCTTGTTCTGCCCCGCGGCCACGGTGCGCACGATGTAGCCGATCTCCTCGGGCAGGGACATCTGGTTCATGAGCTCCTTGAGACGCTGCCGCTCCTCCTCGTCCTCGATCTTCCTGGACACCCCGTTGATGGTGCGCCCCGGGGTGAGCACCAGGTACCGGCCGGCGATGGAGATGTACGTTGTCAGGTGGGCACCCTTTCGGCCGGGCATCTCCTTGGTCACCTGTACCAGGAGCTCCTGGCCTTTTCGGAGGACCTTTTCGATGGGTGGAGTCTTTGCGGAGTCCTCCTCCGCCCCCCCCAGGAAGTATTCCGGGTGGATCTCGCCGGCCGGAAGAAAACCGTTCTTCTCCACACCGAAGTCGACGAAGCAGGCCTGAAGGCTGGGCTCGATGCGCTCCACTGCAGCCTTGTAAATGTTTCCGACACGCTGCTCGGCCATGGTGGTCTCGATGTGAAACCCGTCCAGCATGCCGTCCTTGGTAAAAGCGACCCGGAACTCCTCCGGGTCCACCGCGTTGATGAGCATTTTTGTCGTCATAGGGTTCCTTGTGGGTGAATGCGGGACCGTGTCAAACCGGTTGCGCCCTTTCCCGTTGTATTCGATCCCTGTGCTGATGGGCTTGGTACATGAAGGTTCGAATGGCCGCCTCCCTTCCCGGCTGCACCGTCCCGTCGCAGGGCGTGTCCAGGTAGGGAAGGCGGTGCCGGTTCACAATGGGCCGAACAATCGCCGAGGTGATGGTGCTGGGCATGCAGGTGAAGGGATAGACATTCACCACGCCGTTGAAGCCCTGGTGCAGGTACTCCATGATGCCCGCGATGCTCAGGCAGGCCTCGGTTCCGACCTCGAAGGAGAACAGATCGTGCTCTCGGAGGACGCCCTCGAGGCGGCCCACCCGGTGATCCCCGGGAAGGTCCAGGACCGGCTTCAACCGCCCATAGGCCTGCTTCTGCTTGGCCTGCTGGTAGAGGAGATCCATGCCGTAGGTGACGATCTTGGAGGCATAGTCGCGGATCTCGCGGAACCGGAGCAGCTTCAAGCTTCTTCGCAGTCCGATGCGGGCCTCGCGCATGCGGTCGTAGGCCGTGTAGTTGACCCACTCCGCGATGGACGCGTTGACCACCTCGGCGCCGTACCGCTCGAGCACCCGGATCACGTCCTGGTTGGCCTGGGTGTGGGTGCGGAGGTAAATCTCGCCCACGATGCCGATCAGGGGCTTGCGGGGGATGGACGGGTCCATGAGCGCCTTGCCCTTGCGGACGATGGCTTCCAGGCGGTCGAGAACGGCGTCGAACTCCCGGTTCTCCCCGTGCCGGACAAAGGCCTCGGACATGTCCTGCACGGCCTCGTCGATCAGGGCGTCGGCCAGACCGGGCTCCCGCTCGTAGGGGCGGATCCGCCAAAGAAGCCGGTCCAGGATGTCGGCCGCGACCACGGACACGTAGGCCGCCTTGCGAAAGTCCGTGGTCTTCTCCTTCTCGATCATGCCGGCCGGCGAGTAGGCGTTGTCCGAGGTCAGGGAACCGATCTTCAGGTTCTCCAGGCCGGGCAGCGAGTCGAGCACGATCCGCTGAAACTTGTTGTACATGCCGAACCGGCACGGCCCGCCCGCCTCGGGCATGAAGTAGATGTAGTCCTTCGGCTCAAAGGCCTCCCCCAGCCGCTCCTTCTCCTCCTTCATGTACTGGAGGATGTCGCCCGTGGTCACCTGGCACGGAAAGCACTCCTTGCCCGAGGTGAACTCCCGGCCGAGCTCGAGCCCGCGGTAGGTGTCCATGACTCTGGCCTTCACGCCGAATGCCCGAAACACCGCGGCCAGGAGATGGCACCCGATGCGGTTCATCTGGGGAATCAGAAAGGTCTTGCCCCGTACGCTGAACGTGCCCACGTTCCGGGACAAGCTGTGAAAGGTCGGCAGGGACTGGGTTTCCATGATGGCCTCAGTTGGACATTTTTCGAGCGCCGGACAGGTCCCGGTTCATCTCATCCACGGCGTTTTGAATGACGTTTCTGAACGCCTCCAGCCGGGTCATGACCCCCGCCACGGCGCTGTGCTCGTCGAGCTCCAGAATGAGGTACGGCTTGTCGCCCATGATGTAGCGGAAGAAGTGCTCCATAAAGGAGTCCGCACCGCAGCTGAAGTTGGTGATGTGGAGCCCGAAAGCCCCGGGGTGCTGGCGGATGAACTTGGCGGTCCGAAGAATGCGTGCGCCCAGTCCCCAGTACATGGAGGGGAAGTCCGACAGATCCACGCCGTCCATGTCCACGAAGTCCATGGGCATGGCCGAGACGCCGATCTTGGCGAAGTTCTTCCCCAGCCGGAGGTTCAGCCGCTCGTCGTAGAGGTTGTAGGGCCGTCCCGTGACGATCACGAGGGGCTCGGACGGATCGTAGCGGTCCAGACGCTCCCGGCCGGCGCGCTTGAGCTCGGCCGCGAACGCCGCCTCCGCCTCGAGACCGGCTCGAAGGGCCCGAAGGATGTCGGAGCGCTTCCGATCCAGAACGGGCGAGAGCTGCGCCTCCAGATCGAGGGCCACGGTTTCCGGGTCATTCTTCATGTGCAGGATGGCGTGGAGCACCTTCTGCTGGTCCAGATCCAGGGCCATCTGGAGCATGTAGCGGTTGGCCTGGACCAGGGGGCAGAAGAACCCCCGCTCCTGGGGCGTCGGCGTGGACATGTCCACGATGGTGGGCAGGAACAGGTACCGGGTGCGGCCCAGCAGTTCCTTCACGTGCCCGTGGGAGATCTTGACGGGATAGCAGGTCTCTGCCGTCACGCTCTCGATCCCGGCGCTCGAGATGGAGCCGTTCGTTGGCGGCGTGAGCACCAGACGGTACCCCAGCCGGTCGAAAAAGTGGGCCCAGAGGACCCCGGTCTGAAACAGGTACAGGCTCCTCTGCATCCCCACCGTGGGACGACCGTCCACCTCATCGAGGGACTCCCCCCGGCCGAGCTCCCGGTAGAGACCATCCATGGCGCCGAGCCACAACTCCTCGCGGAGACGGAACAGGTCCTCCTTCCTCTCGGCACCGCCGCCGGTGACCTCGTACCGGCCGCACTCGCCCCCCCAGACCGTCTTTTTTCCGCCGAAGTCGTAGATCTTGAGCTTGCACCGGTTGTGGCAGTTGGGATCGGCCCGGCACACCTTCTCCTCGTAGTCCATGCGGTCCGAGATCACGCTCTCGAGCTCTCGAAACCGGCCGGTTTCGACGCCGTCTTTGTGCATGCGCTCCTGGACGGCGATCGCCGCCCCATAGGCGCCCAGCACCTCCCGGTGCACGGGCACGGTCACCCCGCGGCCGAGAACCTTCTCGAAGGCCCCCACCACCCCCTTGTTCAGGGAAGGTCCCCCGAGAAACATGACCCGGCGTCCGATCTTACGCTTGCCCACCACACGGTTCAGGTAGTTGTGCACCACGGCGTAGCAGAGCCCGGCGATGAGGTCCTTGGTGTCCACCCCCTGCTGGTGATAGGAGACCAGATCGGACTCCATGAACACGGTGCACCGCTCGGCGAGCTTCACCGGAAGCTCCGAGGACAGGGCGATGTCCTGAAACTCGTCCACGATGCTGATCCCGTACTTGTTGGCCAGCTCGTGAAGGAAGCTCCCGGTGCCCGCGGCGCACACCTTGTTCATGTCGAAATCCAGCGGGTAGCGGTTCTCGATGCAGATGTACTTGCTGTCCTGCCCGCCGATCTCGAAAATGGTGTCCACCTCGGAATCCATCTCCGTGGCACCGCGCGCGTGGGCGGTGATCTCGTCGATGATGAGGTCCGCGTCGAGAAAGGTGCCCACCACGTTCCGCCCTGATCCCGTGGTGGCGATTCCGCGAATGACGATCCGCTCCCCCAGGGCGTCTCGAAGCTCCTGAAGCAGGGCCTGGGTCACCTCGATGGGCTTGCCCCGGGTGTGGACGTAGCTCTTGTGAAGGATGCTCCGGGCCTCGTCAATGACGGCGTACTTCGTGGTGGTCGACCCGATGTCCACGCCGACATACACGGGGGTGCCCGCTGGGATGACCCGTTTTTCCACCTCGTTGGACTCCGGGAAGCACGTCTCTCGAAGCCGGAGCCGGGAGGCCAGCGGCAGGTTGGCCAAGGCCACCTCCCCGGCCATACGGCAGGACTCCGGGTCCGGCGCGTTCCTCACCCCCTGCCTCAGGGCCTGAAGCGCCACCCCGAGGGCGCCCATGGAGGTGTTGTGGGGCGGCACCACCAGGTTGGGGAGGTAGGCCCGGAGGGCCCGGACCTGGAGCTCGTTCAGGGACAGCCCTCCCACGAACAGAACGGGCACCTGAAGCACGAGGTTGGACACGATGGTGCTCATGTAGTTGCGTGCATTGCCCACGTGTAGCCCGTAGATGATGTCCTCCAGCCGTTCGCCTTTGTTCTGGAGGTGAATCATGTCGCTCTTGGTGAAGACCGTGCAGCGGCAGGCCACGTTTGCCGCCTGATCGCTCGTGAGCCCCAATCGAATGAAGTCCTCCAGGATGCGGTCCACCTGGTCCTGGGAGATCATCTCCTCGCGGCGGTAGATGGCGGTGGCCAGTCGCTGGGCTTGCTGATCGATGAACGATCCCGTGCCCGAGGCGCACGGGCCGTTGGTGTTGAAGTTCTCGAGCTCCCATCCGTTCGGGCCGTGGTTGATCTGGAACAGGGAGGTGTCCTGCCCGCCCATGCTGACGATGGTCCGGACCTCCGGTCGAATGTGTACGGTTCCCAAAACCTGACCAATGGTCTCGAACTCGAAGAAGGCGCCCAGGTGATCGCTGAACCCCCGTGCGTGGCTGCCGGTGAAGGCCACCGCCCGAATGCGCTCCCGGCCGAACATGTTGTACAGATCCTCCAGGACCTGACGGATCTCCTTTTCCAGTCTTCCCAAATGCCGTTTGTAGGGAAGCTCGTAGACGATCTCCTCCCGCTCGTTGATCACCACGCCGTTCAGGCTGACCGAACCCGCGTCGATTCCCACCACATACAGATCTTTCTTGGCCCTGTCTCCCATGGTCACGCGCCTGTCCCGCATTCGGTCGAGGTGCCCTTCCGGCCCGTTCAAACCGCGCTGAAGTACGTCTCCCGTTCGTGCTCCAGAGATCGAAGTTCGCCCTGGTCCACGAGCCCCTGCACGATGGCAGCGGCCTCCTTCAGGGGAATGGACAGAGAATCGGCGACATCGCGAACCCGGATGGGGCGCCGCTCGGCCATCCCCCGAACCGCCCGCGGCTGATCCGCCCGATCCGCCTTACCCCGGGCGAGACGGGCTCCTGCGACGATCTCCGCCTTCTCACCCATGAAACCTCTTATCTCTTCCAGTCGCTTCCTGTCAAGGGGCACGGCCTCGCTCGACGACGGTGGCCGGACCACAGTGTTGAGCTGAATCCGGTCCGGTTTGATGGATTGCAAGGTCCGACTCAAGGCTTCGATCTCCGAATCGAGGTCGTTGATCCCGTGGAGCAGAAGCACCTCCACGGCCAGCTCCCCCTGGAATTCCCGCCGGAAGCGCTTCAGTCCATCGACCACGACCTCAGGCCGCAGGTCCTCGTGGGGCCGGTGAATGCGCTGGAAAGTCTCCTCGAACACCGTGCAGAGCGTGGGCATCACCAGGTCCGCGGACAGGAGGCGCTTGCGGACCTCAGGCCGCCACAGGAGGGAGCCGTTCGTGAGCACGGCCACACGAATGTCCGTGAGCTCCTTCACCCTGCGAATCACACGGTGGATTCCCGTATGCAGGGTGGGCTCGCCGGACCCCGAGAAGGTCACCACGTCGGGAGCCGTGGTCCGAAGCCGCGTCTCCAGTTCGTCGAGGACCGGCCCTGTGGGATGAAACTCCGCAGGCACTGCCGTCTTGTGCGTGGTCCGGCCCGCCTGGCAGTAGATGCAGTCGTAGCTGCAGGTCTTGAGGGGGACCAAATCCACGCCCAGAGACCGTCCCAGCCTCCTCGACGGCACCGGTCCGAACACCGTTCCCATGATCCATCCTTCCGGTCGGTCATCAGGGGGGCAGTCATGGGGTCAACATCATGGGGGTCACTCATGAAGCAATTCACAATTCAAGATGTGACCCCCATGATGACCCCCATGACCCCCTTTGCCTAATGTGCCTCGGCCCAGTTCTTTCCCATGCCCGCGTCCACCTTGAGGGGCACATCCAGCGCGTGCACGCCCTCCATTTCCTCCCGCACCAGGGCCTCCACCGTGTCCATCTCCTCCTCCGGCACCTCGAAGATGAGCTCGTCGTGCACCTGGAGGATCATGCGCGCTCTGAGGCCTTCTGCGGCCAGACGCCGATGAATGCGGATCATGGCGATCTTGATCAGGTCCGCGGCCGTGCCCTGGATCGGGGTGTTGACCGCCATGCGCTCGGCCTCGCCTCGAACGAAGCGGTTGCGATGATGAATGTCCGGCAGGTACCGCCTGCGGTTGAACAGGGTGGACACGTACCCGTCCTGCTTGGCGCGCTCGATCATGGCCTCTCGAAAGCGGAGCACCCCTTCGTGCTTCCGGTAGTAGGCCTCGATGTAGCCCTTGGCGGTCTTGTGGTCCACGCCGAGCTCGTCGCTCAGCTTGTTGGCCCCCATGCCGTAGACGATGCCGAAGTTGATCGCCTTGGCGATGCGCCGCATCTCCGGTGTGGGCCGCCCTCCTGCGGGCTCGAAGAGCTCCGAGGCGGTCCGTTCATGCACGTCCTGGTCCCGTTGAAAGGCATCGATCAGGGCACGGTCCCCCGAGTAGTGGGCGAAGACGCGAAGCTCGATCTGGCTGTAGTCGGCCGAGAGGAGCAGGCAACCGGTCTCGGCCACGAACCCCTTTCGAATCTCCCGCCCCTCGGGCGTGCGGATCGGGATGTTCTGCAGGTTCGGATTGCTGCTGCTGAGCCTTCCGGTGGCGGCCACGGCCTGGTTGAAGGAGGTGTGAATCCGGCCCGTCCCGGGATGGACCATCTTGACGAGCGCATCCAGGTATGTGGACTTGAGCTTGGTGAGGCTTCGATAGGTGAGCAGCATCTCGGGAATGGTGAAGGCCATAGCGGCCAGCTTCTTCAGGGCACGAAGGTCCGTGGCGTAGGCCCGGGTCTTGGAGGTCTTCCCCTGGGTGGGCAGACCCAGCTTCTCGAACAGCACGAACCCGAGCTGCTGCGGCGAGTTGAGGTTGAACTCCGTGCCCGCTTCCCGAAAGATGTCGTCCCGAATGGCGTCCACCCGTCGGGAGATCTCCGCCGACATGCGGCGAAACACGTCCGTGTCCACACGGATTCCCGCGGCCTCCATGTCCACGAGAACCGGCAGCAGAGGCATCTCCAGATGGAAAAAAAGCTCCTGGTGGCCGTCCTCCTCCAGTCGTTTCTCCAGGACCTTCATGAGGCGAAGGGTCACCTCGGCGTCCTCGCCGGCGTACTCGGCGGCCCGTGCCACCGGGACCCTGGAGAACGGAACCTCATGCCTGCCCCGCCCCACCACCTCGTGGTACGGGATCATCCGGTGATTCAAGTGGTGCTGGGCCAGGGCGTCCAGGCCGTGCTGGCGTAGGCCCGGGTTGATCACGTAGGACGCCACCATGGTGTCGAAATCGATGCCCCGAAGACGCACGCCGTGACGCCCGAGAACCAGGGCATCGTACTTGATGTTTTGACCGGCTTTTTTCACGCTCGCATCCTCCAGCACATCCCGAAGCAGCTCGCGGGCGCGATCCCACCCGACCTGTCCTCCCTCGGGCACTTCCTCGTGCCCGACCGGAACATAGGTTGCGGCCCCCTCCCTGCAGGAAAAGGACAGCCCCACGAGGTCCGCCTCGTGGGGGTTCCGGCTCGTGGTCTCCGTGTCCAGGCTGACCCGGCCGCACTCCCGGATCTCGCGGATCAGCTCAAAGAGCGCCGCCTCGGACGTGGAGACACGGATCTCCCGCTCCACCGGGCCGGACCTCGGAGCGAACCGATCCCACAGCTCGCGGAACTCCAGTTCCTGAAACACCGAGGCCAAGTCCTCGGCATCCGGCTCTCCGATCTTCAGGTCCTGCAGGGTGACGTCCAGGGGCACATCACAGTCGATGGACACCAGGCGCCTGCTCAGAAAGGCCTTGTCACGGGACCCGGCAAGGTTCTCCTTGAGCTTCTTCTGTCTGATGCCGTCCATGTGCTCGTAGACCCCCTCAATGCTCCCGTGGTCGCGGATCAGGGCCAATGCGGTCTTCTCGCCCACGCCCGGCACGCCCGGGATGTTGTCCGAGCTGTCGCCGGCCAGCCCCATGAGATCGACGACCTGGGCGGGCTCCAGGTCGCCGTAAGCCTGCTTGAAGGAGGCGTAGTCCGTGACCTTGTCCCGCATGGGGTCCCAAAGGGTGATCCGGGGAGACACGACCTGTCGAAAGTCCTTGTCCCCGGTCACCACGATCACCTCGCACCCCTGCTCCTCCAGGCGGCGGGCCAGGGTTCCGATCAGGTCGTCCGCCTCGTATCCCTCCTGCTGGAGCATGAACACGCGCAGCCCGCGGACGATTCGCTGGATGTAGGGGATCTGGACGGCGAGGTCCTCGGGCGCCGGCGGCCGGTTGGCCTTGTAGTCCTCGTAGATGTCGTGCCGAAAGGTCTTCCCTTTGGCGTCGAACACCACGGCCAAGGAATGAGGCTCCCGGTCCTTGATGAGTTTGAGGAGCATTCGGACGAAGCCGTACGCCGCATTGGTCGGGAACCCGTTCGAGTTGGCCAGGTTTCGAATGGCGTGGTAGGCGCGATGGATGTAGGAGCTGCCGTCCACCAGATAGACCGGTTCGTTCTCGCCCATGTGAACCCTCCCTTGTCGGGGAAAAGAAGAGGTCAGCGTCCCGGGGGACCTTTCGAGCGAAAGCATCGAAAGGCATACGAGGAGGCCGGTTCCACCGCAAGGGAGCGTGAGGGAATGGGACTCACGAAGCGGTGTCCCCGGTTCCCGAGGGCAGTGGAGGGATGCCCCCCTCGGAGAGGAACTCCACCAGGTCGCCCTCGGCGGGCCGGTGCCCGAGCTTCGGCGTCGGCGGGGCCTTCCACCGCGGCCGCATCTGGTCCACCGGTCTTCGCTCCACCTTGGCCGGCTCCCGGCCCACGGGCACCGGACAGGTGGCGGAGGTGAACCCGATGCGATCCCCGTCATGGGTGTAGAGCACGTCGTCGATCATCCAGCCCAGGTGCTTGCCGTTGAGGCCGTAGACATGCTCCTGCTCGTGGATGTACGCCACGGCCCGGCCGTCCCAGAGGTAGATGCTGTCGTGGTAGTCATGATGCAGATAGGCCGCCGGACGGCCGGCTCGATCAAACAGGCTTCGGTCCATGTCAGTCCCCCGGGCCCCCTTCCCCGTCTTGCAGGTCATCTACTTCGCGTAGTTTACGGCCCTGACCTCGCGAATCACCGTGACCTTGATCTGCCCTGGATAGGTGAGCTCCTTTTCGATCTTCTTGGCAATGTCGGAGCAGATCACAAAGGCCTCGTCATCGCTGACCGCCTCCCCTTCCACGAGGATCCGGATCTCCCGTCCGGCCTGAATGGCGTACGACTTGCTGACCCCCTTGAAGGACAAGGCAATCTTCTCCAGATCCTCGAGCCGCTTCACGTAGGACTCGAGCATCTCCTGGCGGGCTCCCGGCCGGGCTCCGGACAGCGTGTCCGCCGCCTGCACCAGCACCGCCAGGGTCGTCTCCGGGGGGACCTCCTCGTGGTGGGCGGCGATGGCATGGATCACCTCCGGCGCCTCTCCGTACTTCTTGGCGAGCTCCGCCCCGATCTGCGCGTGAGGTCCTTCCACCTCGTGGTCCACGGCCTTGCCGATGTCGTGGAGGAGGCCTGCGCGCCGGGCCTTCTTGACGTTTACGCCCAGCTCGGCGGCCATCATCCCGCAGATGAAGCTCACCTCCCTGGAGTGCTGAAGCACGTTCTGGGCGTAGCTGGAGCGGTACTTCAAGCGGCCGATCAGCTTGACCACGTCAGGGTGGATCCCGTGAACCCCCACATCGAAGGTGGCCTGCTCTCCGGCGTCCTTGATGCCGGCCTCGATCTCTTCATTCACCTTCTGGACGATCTCCTCGATGCGGGCCGGATGGATGCGCCCGTCCTCGATGAGCCGCTGGAGGGCGACCTTCGCCACCTCGCGCCGCACCGGGTTGAATCCTGACAGGATGACCGCCTCCGGCGTATCGTCGATGATCAGGTCGATGCCCGTGGCCGCTTCGATGGCTCGAATGTTCCGCCCTTCGCGGCCGATGATCCGCCCCTTCATTTCTTCGTTGGGGAGGTTGACCACGGAAACGGTCCTTTCCGCCACGTAGTCCCCCGCATATCGTTTGATGGCCAGCGCCATGATCTCCTCGGACTTGCGCTTGGCGGTCTCCTTGGCCTCGGTGTCGATCCTTCGAAGGAACTTGACCGCCTCGTGCTTGGCCTCCTCCTCCATCGACTTGAGCAGGAGCTCCTTGGCCTCCTGGGACGACATGGCCGCGAGCTGCTCCAGCCGCTCGCGCTCCTCGGCGACCATCTGATGGTACTGGGCCTCCTTTTCCCTCAGATCCAGCTCCAGCTGCTCGAGCCGGTTTTCCTGGCTTGCGAGCTTCTTCTCCCTCTTGTCGTACTGATCGATCTTCTTATCCAGGTTCTCTTCCTTGTTAAAGAGACGCTTTTCCTGAAGCTGCAGCTGCTCCTTTTTCTCATTGGTGTCCGTCTCGAAATCCAGCTTCATCTGGTACAGCGTATCCTTGGCGCGAAGCATCGCCTCCTTTTTTATGGTCTTCGCCTTTTTGTGTGCATCATTGATAATCTTTTTCGAGTAGTTGTTGATGGATTCGATCTGGTTTTCCACAATCCGTTTTCGTGTCCAAAACCCGACCAGGAATCCCAGGATCACCCCGGCCACACTGACCAGGACATACGTGATGGTGGACATGCGCGTTTACCTCTCTATGTCGTTCCGCTGCGGCGCCGAAGGCGTCTAGGCCCGGGCCGCAACAGGTGTTCAAGGTGATGTCCGGCGGCATGGGCCGCCCGCTGCGATCGAGACGAAAACGTTCCAAACCGAAAGAAGTTTGTGCATCCATCGGGCTTGCGCGCTGCAGGGCACAGAGTGGGTGGGCGGCTCCTGGGAATGGAAGACCCGGAACGCGGACGACCTCAGACGGGTTGAAGCCTAGAGATCCTGCTCGATCGGTGAAGGGTAAGGTCAGCGGGGCGTTCGCCCGGCGGCCCACGACCATGGCCGCCGCGGCCGAACTCATCAGCGCTTAGGATCCCATGGTGGAATCAATGTCGTAGATCATGGCTTTGATACGCTGGCTTTCTCGGCTTTCCTTCTCATCCAGGGCCTTCAGGGCCTGGAAGTGCTCTCCTGCAATGTGCATCGCGGCCAGAATCGCAACCTTGCGCTCGCTCAAACCTTCCGAGGCCTCTCGAATATCGCCGGCAACCCGGTCCACGTAGGCGGCGATGCGCTGAACGTCTTCCGCGCTGTCCAGGCTCCGAACAAGGTACTCCTGATCGAGGATCTTGACTTTGACTGTCTGCATCGGCCCGGCGCCCCACCCTCTCGAAGACATCCACGAAGGACTGTGAACGTCACACCTCAGGCGTTTGCCGTCCCTCGAGCTATACGCTCACCTGCTCGATCTTCTCGAGCAGAGAGATGATCTTCTGTTTGGCCTGATCCCTGGCCGAACGCAGGTTCTCGATTTCGTCTGTCAAGTCCGCGATCTTTTCCTCCTGAATCTGAACCTTCTCCGCCAGGACGTCCTTTTCCTTTTTCAAAGACTGCACGTACCCGATCAGACCATCCAGCTTCTCTTCGAGCACGTGAAACTGGTCCAGCTCTTCTCCCTTTTCCATGGTCTTCCCCTGATTCACCCTGTGGAACCGGGTGTTGTGCATGATCTTCATTCAGGCCCGGTCACGGACCGGACAAGCCGCCAAGTGCCGATTTTGCTGAAATTTTGAATATATCCCGTGCAGTTGAAAAGTCAATAAAAAAGGCGAGCCCCCCTGGGCCCGCCTGTATGGATGGTGTCGTCGATGCGCGATCAGGCCTTCTCAGCCACCTTGAGCCGGATCATGGCCCTGCGCAGGGCGGTCTCCGCCCTGAGAAAATCCACGTCCTCGGCCCCGCGCTCTCGCGCCAGCCGCTCCCGGGCCCGTTCAAGGGCGCTCGTTGCGCGCTCGATGTCGATGTCCGTGGCACGCTCTGCGGCGTCCACGAGCACGGAGACGCGATCATCGGACACCTCGGAGAATCCTTCGGCCACGGCGAGGAACTCCCGCTTTCCGTCCGCCTCGTATCGAAGCTCTCCGGGCATGATGCCCGACAGGAAAGGGATGTGGCCGGGTAGAATGCCGAACTCGCCTTCGGTGCCCGGGGCCACCACCGTGTCCACCTCCCGGCTCACCAGTACCTTCTCAGGGGTCACCACTTCCAGATGTAAGACTGCCATTCCATTCCCTCTGTTTATGATTCGGCGGACATCTTTTCGGCCTTCTCCTGGGCCTCTCGAATGCTGCCGACCATGTAGAACGCGGCCTCGGGCAGATCATCGTACTTGCCTTCGATGATCTCCTTGAAGCCCTGGATGGTATCCTGCACGGAGACGTACTTGCCCGCCATTCCCGTAAAGGTCTCGGCCACGTGGAACGGCTGGGACAGAAACCGCTGAATGCGCCGGGCGCGGGCCACGGTCAGCTTGTCCTCGTCCGAGAGCTCGTCCATGCCGAGGATGGCGATGATGTCCTGCAGGTCCTTGTACTTCTGCAAAATCTGCTGCACCTGTCGGGAGACGTAGTAATGCTCCTCACCCAGCACGTTTGGATCCAGAATCCTCGACGTGGAGTCCAGAGGATCCACGGCCGGGTAAATGCCCAGCTCGGCAATGGGGCGCGAGAGCACCACCGTTCCGTCGAGGTGTGCGAAGGTGGTGGCCGGCGCCGGGTCGGTCAGGTCGTCCGCGGGCACGTACACGCACTGCACCGAGGTGATGGACCCCTTCTTCGTGCTGGTGATGCGCTCCTGGAGCTCACCGAGGTCGGTTCCCAGGGTGGGCTGGTAACCCACAGCGGACGGGATTCGTC
>CAYYVD010000098.1:0-14843 GCA_964475045.1 uncultured Desulfobacterales bacterium
TGGTTCCGGCGCTAGCGGCGCCGGGACCAGGCGACTCAACGATTAGCGCCGCGCATTCCCGGCGACGCAGTCGCCGGGAACACCATGGATCTAGAGAAAACGGAGCAAGGGGCCAACCTGATCTTCCTGGATCCGTTTTCCTAATTGTTACTCGATCACGTGAAGACAGCGTAGATTGCAAGGAATGAAGCCATGTGCAAGGTGTCAATGAATGACTTCGTTCATCTGTATATTCTCCGAGCATCGGAGTGTCTTTATTGCTCGATATGAATGTGTTTGAATTGAGTAGGATCATCAATAATTTTTTTTTAATTCATAGACCATCGCAGGTAGCGTCTTTTTCATATGGAGTAGCCCCAGCTTTTTCATGTGCCAACGAACTGTTCGTGGCGACAGATTCGCTTGGGTTTCTTGATTGATCAGATCTGCCAGCAGTTCGCTGGATGCTGAGTGCCCCGTTACAACACGAGCGACAAAATGCTGAATCATTGTGGCTTTTTCGTGCGACCCAACTTTATAATCCTTTTTTTGTCCTATTCTTTTATCAATAAGAACGTTATCGACATCTTGATGTAATAATTGCTTTGCTAAATCCCGGCATCGGGAATTTGAAATGTTAATGAATGGAGCAACTTCCTTCGCTGAAAGGAGACCAGAGTTCACCATTGTGAGAAGAACTGCTCGGACTTGAATGGGATGTTTCGCAGGTATTTTCATGATTGTATCGTTTAACGGAAACTCGATGATCACCCGGTCGCCATCTAATTGCACGTTGATCTCTTTTGCAAACAACACGGGTTCTGGTTTCGATAGAGGTGTTCGCATTCTTCGATCAAAAAGGGCTTCATAGCCATCTTGCAGCACGACCCGGATCAGGGTCTTCAAAGATTCTTCGGGAATGCCGGCCAGCAAGGCAACAGCCTTTCGTTTTGCTCCTACCATGTAAAGGGCAAAGGCGATCAATCGGTAGAGTAGATTTGGACTAAATACATTTAAGGCTCGTTCGATTCGTTCCTTCGATTTTTTTGGATTAAAATCGAGTTGGCGGCAATCCATAATTGAGGCCTCCCCTTGATATTAAACCCCTAAAACGAAAATCGCCATTTGTTTCCCTAAAGGTTTCGCGCAATTTTATGGGCTTTTGAGGTGTAATGCAAGAGGAAAAAGCGCTTATTATAAATTACCAAATAGTCGTCCCGAATTTTTGGGACGAGGTACTAGCAGGCCGCCGGCACGTTCAAACACACAAGGGGGCGCGTGCTCGTGCCCCCTTGTGTTTCCAGGGAGAGGCGAGGGTCAGCCGTTCAGCCCATGGTGGCATCGGGGGTCCCGGAACCCGGCTCCTGCATCTTGACCCGCAGGGGCGGTGCACCCCCCCTCCTTGCCCTGCCCCATGTACAGGGTGACGTGGGGGAAGGGGATCTCGATGCCCTCCACGTCGAATCGCTTCTTGAGCCTCCGAAGGAAGAACGGGTTCAGTCCCGCACGCTTCAGGACCCCGTGGAAGGGGAATTCATGCTCCCCGGGAGAGCATCCCGCCACCACCACCCGCTCCAGGAGGTGGGCTGCGATCTCCTCGGCCAGATAAGCCCGTCCCTCAGGGCTGCACAGGACCGAGGCCCGCCCGACCCGAACCACCCCGTCCAGCTTCCGGGCGAACCGCTCCAGGGCCGTCAGGTCCAGGCTTCGCCCGATGTTCGGACCGCACTCACAGACGTAAACGCCGATCCGCGCCACTGCGAACCACTCCCTCCTCGACGCGGGTGCCGGGTCGTCGAATCCGCGCCGTCGACAGAAACCGGCTTTCTTCGGGTGATGCAAGGGGTGGAGGAAACCAAACCGGTGGAGCACTCAGCGTCCGTCATTCCACCTGGAACCGAATCTCGCCCACGTCGTTTCCCGAGCGAATCCTCACGCTGTTGCGCTCGATGGCAGTGACCGTCACGCCGTCCACGGCACCGCCCTCCCGCAGAATGCTCCCGTTGATCACGGCAAACCGGCTTTCGGGGTTGTTGGACCAGACAATGGCTTCCAGCCTGAACCGGCCGCCGTCGAGACGACCCGCAGGGGCGGAGGGCACGGCGGCCGCCGCGGTCAGGGCCCCGGCTCGGGGCTGCTCCGCCGACGGCGGCGGTTTGGGCACCTCCCGCTCCGTTGCGGGCGGCCGGGACGGTTCCCTGGAGGAGGCCGCAGCGTGCTGGACAGGCTCGGAAGGGGCGACCCCCGTCTTGGTCGTCTTGTCGGCGGCCGGCGCCCGAGGGACCACCACCCGAGCCCGGGGTGCATCCCGGCGCGTCCGTTCCCGCTCTTCCGCGGCCTCCGCCGGTTCCCGGGCGAGCCTCGGAGACGGATCCGTTCCGGCGGAGCGTTGAGCGGCGATCCACCAGGCTCCGCCTCCCAGAAGCAGCACCAGCGCCAGGAGCCCCGCCGGTACACGAAGGTCCCGGGAACGTCGAGCCCGTTTTCGAATCGCCTCGGCCGCCTCAAACGTGTGCGACCAGTCCTCGGTGCCCCTGGGCTCGGGCTGCTTCGCTCCCTCGGCTTTCTTGAGGGCCTTCAGGATGGAACTCAAGGGATCCCCTTTCCTTTCGCGGTGCGGACACGGACCTCGCGCTGAGCTCCGCCGTTCTCCTACCGCCTACTCGCCGGCAGGAACCGGCTCGTCTTCCGAGACCCGGCCGGCGGCGATGGGGGCGACGATGTTCGGAATGTCCAGGTCCTTCTTCTCGTTGTACAACACGATCTTCGTGAGCGGACCTACGACGCCGTCGACGCCGATGCCGTTGCGTTTCTGCACCGCCTGCACCGCATCGCGGACGGACCCGTCGTAGTAGGGTGTGAGGTCGACGCTCTCGAACCCGATGTCCTGAAGCAGCATCTTCAGCGTGATCAGAGACTCCCGGGTGCCCTGCTCAGGGATCTTTCCCTCGTAGTTGAGGAAGTTCTTCCAGAACAACGTGGCCTCACCCGTCCATCTCGACAGGAGCACCTCGGTGGGAGCCAGAATCGGGCCGTCCTCGAGATCTCCTCCGTGGAGCGTGACGCGATCGCCCTGCACGCGGCTCAGGGTCATGTAACGCGGCACCACCGCACCGGGCAGGGACATCCGTAGGACGGCGGGGACGTTCAGGCGCTTCAAGAGCGAGAGGTCCGCCTGAATGCGGTGGGCGCGCAGCCCGTTCTGCTTGGCTGCGAACTCGAACACGTCCCCGTCCCGCTCCATGGCCTCCAGGTAGGGGCTCAGGACGGGCTTCGGCGACCAGAGCCGAAGCACCGCCTCGAGGGCGGCCCTGCGGGAGGTTACGGCATCCACCCCGGCCAGACGTTGATCCAGGTCCTCGGGGGTTTGCGCCACGGGCAGGGGATCGGCCTGCGTCCCCGGCGCCTCCTCCACGGCCTGGGCCGGCTCCGGGCGGGGCTTCGGGGCGGGTCCTGGAGGGACCTCGGGCTTTGCAGGAGCGGGAGGCGTCACCGCCGTCCGGTCCGAGCGCGGGGCCGAGGCCTCCGGCCCGATCGGACCTCCGCCTTGACCGCGAAAGTAGAGCCCGGCCGCCACGAAGGCCAGCACGAGCACCAGGGCCACCGCCACCGGTCTCCAGCCCGGAGAGACGTTCATCCCCTTGATCGACCTCCGGTCCGCGAGCTCACGCACCGCGGACCGGGCGATCCCTGCGGTCACCTTTTTCCGGTTCAGACCGAAGGCCGTGAGCAGCGCACGATCGCAGGCGATGTTGATCAGCCTCGGAACGCCGCCGCTGTACCGATGGATGATCCGCATGGCGGGCCGCGTGAACTGGACCGTCCCCTTGCGGGCCGCCACCCGGAGCCGGTGATGGATGTAGTCCCGGCTCTCCCGAAAGGAAAGGGGGTTCAGGTGGCAGCTCAGGGTGATCCGCTGACCCAGCTGCCGGAGATCGTGGGAGTCGAGCATCTCTCCGAGCTCCGGCTGCCCCACCAGGATGATCTGCAGCAGCTTGCTCGTGGTGGTCTCCAGGTTGGACAGGAGACGCAGCTGCTCCAGCACGTCCTTGCTGAGGTTCTGGGCCTCGTCGATGAGCAGGATGACCTTGTGCCCCTCGGTCCGTTTCTGGAGGAGAAACGCATTGAGCTCGTCGATCAGCGCCTTGATGCTGTCGGCGCTCGAATCGATCCCGAACTCGTCGTTGACGGCCTTCAACAGGTCCACGGCGTCCAGCTTGGGATTGAAGATGAAGGCCGCCTCGGTCCCCTCTTCACCCAGGTTTTCCAGAAAGGCGCGGCACAGGGTGGTTTTCCCCGTGCCGACCTCCCCGGTGATCTCCACGAAGCCGTCCCCCTGGCTGATAGCGTAGGTCAAATGGGCCAGGGCCTCCTCGTGCCCCCGGCTCAGGTAGAGGTACGCCGGGTTGGGGACCAGCTGGAAGGGCCGTTCCTTGAAGCCGAAAAAGTTCTTGTACATGGTCGTTCCTGTCCGTTCGGGGCGCGAGCCCGTCGAGCCTACGTGGCCCGGGCCCCCCGTCCGGGCTTCGGATCTGCGTAATGCTTGTGATGGGTCTTCAACCAGTTTTCGATGGCCCGCTTGTCGTGACTCAGATCCACGCGAAGGATCCGCTTCTTGGGCGTGCTGGGCCCCTTGTAGACGAACAGCCGGGTCTTGCGGGATAGCCGAACCGAGTAAACGTCCTCCACGCCCTGATACTTGTGGATGTTGGCGCCGGGGGAGGTCATGTTGTCCCGGTCGAACTGAATCAGCTCGTTCACGAGGTGGGTGAAGACGTCGTACTGCTTGTAGTAGATGCTCTCCAGGTCCTCGATGGCATAGTCGGTCATCTCCGAGTTGCGGAGGAGGTTGCCGATGATGGACCTCAGGCTCTCGAACGCCTTCCGCCCGTCCGTGCCCTCCAGCCGGTCCCGAATCTTGTCCCGGTCCTCCTCGACCCGGCGGACCTCCTCCTCCAGGAGGGTCTGGTACTCCAGGTGCTCGTGGATCCTTTTCTCCAGCTCGTGGATTTCCCGGGCCTCGTGCTCCCCTTTGCCCACGTAGAAGTCGATCATCTTGACGAGCTGCCCCCCGGAGACGGGCTTGGGAATGAAGTACGTGTTGGCAAACCCCTCCGCCTCGCGGATGGCCTCGGAGTCCATCCCGGTGAGCAGAATGATGGGGACGTAGGGCACCTCCTCCCGAATGAACGGAATCGCATCGAGCCCGGACAGACCCGAGTCCTTAAAGTGGATGTCCAGAAGAATGACGTCGATGGGATCCTCGGTGGTCTTGACGTACTCCAGGAGATCCACCGGCGTGTAGAACGACTTGAGCTCCTCGAGCACGGCGTTCCTCTCCAGGTAGAGCCGAATCGTGTGATGGACCTTTTCCTCGTCGTCGGCCAGGACGACAAAATACCCTTCCGACATGATCTCAAGCTCCTTGGGCCGGTGTCGATTCACCGTTCGGTGCACCGGTCTCGAGAGGCATCTCCAGGGTCACGCGAAACCCCTTTCCGTGCTCGGTCACCACGTTGCTCCCGTGGACGCCGCACCCCATGCGCTCGGCGAAGAACTTCACAAAGGTGGTCCCCAGTCCGTACCCGTCCTTCTTGGAGGACGGGATCGGCTCCCGGAAGACCTTGTCCAGATAGGCCTCGTGGACTCCCCCGCCGTTGTCCGTCACCTCCAGGGCCAGGGCCGTCTCCCCACCGCGAAGCTCGATCGACAGAAAAGGCCGGAAGGAACGATAGGCGTCGAAATCGTTCTTCATCAGCTCGATCTGTCGCAGCTCGATGGCCTTCTGGGCGTTCTTGACGAGGTTCCTGAGGATCTCCACCAGCTTGTGCGGGTCGCACAGGACCTGCCCGCGGCAGCCGTTCAGGCCGGACAGCCGGACATCCAGGTCATAGCGCGTTTGCAGGGAGGCCAGGTCCGACGTGATCTCCTCCTCGAGCACCCGGCTCAGGATCCGCACCTCCATGGGCACGGGCTCGAAGGTGAGCTTTCGTTCCAGGCCCTTGAGATGCTTGAGGATCGCCTCCTGAAAGGGCACGATGATCCGGCGGTGGATGTCGTTCTCCTTGCTCTCGGGGAGATCATTGATGATGTTGTGGATCTGGGACCGCCAAGCCCCCTGCAGGACCAGCAGCTCGTCCTTGGCGAAGTTGGACTGTGCGACCACGTCCTGGGTGATCTTTCGTTCGGTCACCAGAAACTCCAGCAGCCGGGTCTTTTCCTTCTCCTCCTTGGTTTCCAGCGTGAGCCTGCGCCGGGCCTTGTCCGCCGGAGGCTCCACCAGCACCATGACGAGCATGAGGATCACGAAGCTCACGGCGATGACGATGAACGAACGACTCAGGAACAGGGAGCCGTACAGGGTCCCCTTTGCGAACAGGAGCTTCGCGTACACGAACGTGAAAAAAAGGTTGAAGAAGGTGACGTAGACGAACGCCGCCTTTCCGCCCAGCAGCCAGGAGAAGACCAGGCTCGAGACCACCAGGCCGAAGGCGAAGAGCACGTACCGCTGCTCGTTCACCACCAGCTGGTCGAACCCGATGAACCCGGCCACGTACACGAAGAACACGGCCACGGTCAGCAGGACGAACCGTCGCTTGGAGGCAATGAGCCCGGTGAAGATATTCTCGGTTCGAGTTGGTTTCATGTCCGCGGGTCCCGGCGTCGCCCCGGGAGATGCCCTCCTTGGGTTTTCCTTTTGGGGCGGACACTTAGAAGGTAACGGATCATCCCTGGTTTGTCAATGCCGCGCTCGTCTACCCGGCTCGCGCTCGATCCCATCGTCCCGCCACGGGGGTCCGGCAAAAGGCGCACCGGCCGTCCTCGATGGCCACCGGTCCGAGGCGGTACCCCCTGCGCTCGATGACCATGCGGCCGCATTCGGGACAGTAGGTGTGCGCGCCTTCGTGGCCCGGGACATTGCCCACATAGACGTGATGGATGCCCTCCCGGCGTGCGATGTCGCGGAACCGTTCCAGGGTTGCCACCGGTGTCGGGGGCAGACGCGTCAACCGGTACGCGGGATGAAAACGCGTGAAATGCAGGGGATGATCCGGTCCCAGTTCCTCGGCGATCCAGGCGCACATGCGACGGATCATGTCGGCATCGTCTACATAGTGGGGCACCACGAGGGTGGTGATCTCCAGCCAGACGCCTTCCTCGTGCAGGGTCTTGAGGGTCCGAAGCACCGGTTCCAGGCGCCCTCCGTTCAGGCAGCGATAGATCCGGTCCTCGAAGGACTTGAGATTGATGTTGGCCGCGTCCAGGCAGCGGCAGAGCCGCAGCAGAGGATCCCGGCTGATGTACCCGTTGGAGACGAGCACGTTACCGAGACCCGCCTCCCGGGCCAGCCCGGCGGTGTCGAGCATGTACTCGTAGAACGTCACGGCCTCCGAGTAGGTGTACGCGATGGAGAGCGCCTCCTGCCTTCGGGCCTCCCGGACCACCGCATCGGGAAACATCTCGCCGTGGCGCACGTCCTCGGGCCGGCGCTGGGAGATGTCCCAATTCTGGCAGTTCAGGCAGCGGAGGTTGCACCCGGTCGTGGCGATGGAGAAGACCGGGCTGCCGGGGAGGAAGTGGTTCAGGGGCTTCTTCTCGATGGGATCCACGTGCACGGCGCAGGGGTTGCCGTAGGTCAGGGAGTACATCTTGCCCCCAATGTTCACCCGGGACCGGCAGACGCTCCGGTCCCCGGGCTCCAGAACGCAGTGGTTGGGGCAGATTCCGCACTGCACGCTCGTGCCGTCCGCGGCGTAGTCATAGGCCTCGACCGACCATTTCCAGGGCCTCTCGGGTGCATCCCCCTTGAACACGTGCCCCTCTACGCTCCCCCTGCACGGGCTCCCGGCCCCGGCCAGGACGGATCCGCCGATCAAAACGCCGGGGACGCCGAGCGCAAGCGCTTTCAGAAAGGTCTTGCGGGTCATCCCCGCGGTGGGGCACGCGTCTTCGGAACCGGGCGCCCGGGAAGGCGCGGTTCCCTGCTGCTCCTTCCGACTCACATGATGGCTATCCAAGGGCTTTTCTCCTGAGCAAGAGCAAGATGTGGCTTGACGCCTTGACGAAAAACAGGATCAGGGCGGCCGTCTGCAGGCCGAGCAGGGGAATGAGCATCGCCCCCACCACCAGGGTCCCCAGGGCGGCCCCGGTCAAATCGGCCGCCAGGAGGCCCGCCGCCGGGCTCTTGTCCTCGCCGATCACGGCGGCGGCCGCGGGGAACTGGAGACCGCAGAAAAACGAGAAGGCGAAGGCATAGGCCAGGAACCAGAAGGACGGTAAGGCCCCGCCGCCAAAACGCAGCCATCCGTAGCATCCTATCAGAAAAAGCAGGAGCATCCAATCCGCGGCCAGGAGGGTGCCTCTTCCCCGGCGCCGCCGGGCCTCCCCCAGAAGCGCACCGGGAAGCAGACCGGCCAGAAACGCCGTCACAATGGCCCCGATCTGGAGGTACACGTATCCGTGGAGGACCTGAAAGGAAAACACCACGAGCATCTCCGCCCCCATGGTGGCGAACCCGGTGGTAAACAGCACCACCTCCTCCCGTTTCAACAGCAGGACATAGACCAGGGTGAACAGCGCCAGCCCTGCGAGAAACGCGCGAGGAGAGGAATCGTGCCGAAGGAACCACTCCTGGAACACCAGGCGGATGACCCGAGGCTGAAAGTCGCTGTTCACGGGCACGCGCGGATCCAGGGCCTCCTCGATCATTGCGAACCGGTCCGGGGTGGCCGTTCCGTCATAGTACCCGGAGACATACAGGCTCTCGATGGACCGGGCCTCGAGCAGCGCCGGAATGTCCCGGGACAGGGGCCCGTCGCGGCAGAGGAAGAACGCCCGGGTTCCGGGAATGACCAGCACGTTGCGAAAGTGAAGGCGGGCCGTATTGTACACAGAGGAGAGCTTCTCCCTCATGAGATCGGTCAGGTGGTTCGGGTAGTACTCCAGGCTGAAGCACAGGACCCCGCCAGGCGTCAACCGCTGCCGGACCAGGGAGAAGAATTCGGCCGTGTAGAACCGGTTGAGCTGAAAGGTGTCCGGGTCGGGGAGGTCCAGAATGACGGCGTCGTAGCGATGGTCCGTGGTCCGGAGGTATCGCCTGGCGTCCGTGTTCTTGACGGACACGCCCGGAGCGGGCTCGAGGAGACCGAGCGCCTTGGCGCAACGGGTCAGATTGGGGTCCAGCTCCACGTAGTCCACCCGTTCCGGCTCGTGCTTGCGCACCTCCTCCAGCCCCCCGCCGATCCCGCCGGACACCAGGAGCACACGGCCCACGTCCTTCAGCTGGCTCAGGGGGTAGTGCACCTTTTCCTCGACCGCGGACACGTCGGTCCCGGTCGCCAAGGGTACGCCCGACTCCCACAAGGTGTACTTCCCGGACTCCCGGGTGACCACGATCCGGCCGTAGGGCGACTCCACGTAGCGAACGATCTCCCCCACACCTCGGGCCAGGGTCCTCACCTCGAAGCCCGGGTGGAGCCCCAGCACCACGAACGAGGCGGCCGGCACGGCCAGCATCGCCGCGAGCCCCTTTCTGCCGGCCGAGGAGAGAAGGACCATGCCGAGGAGCAGCAGGAGGATGGAGGTGCACGCCACGATGGAAAACGGCCTGAGCCAGTAGACCAGGAGGAAGCTGAACAGCGCGCCGCCGGCAATGTCGCCGATGCCGTCCGTGATGTACAGCCCCCCGGTGCTGAGGGGGCGGTCCCGGCCTCGAAGGACCTCCAGGGCGCAGGGCAGAACGAAGCCCGCCATCAGGCAGTAGGGTGCGACGGTTACCAGCACGAAGGCGAAGACGGCATAGAAGCCCGGCGCGCTCCCGTGGAGGAACACCGTCTCCCTGCCTATGCGAATGGCGAGCAGCTGCAGCAGGGGCCAGAGCCCCAGAACCACACACAGCACGCCATAGAACGCGGGACCGGGGGAACGGAAGGCCCTGGCCGCCAGGCTGCCGAGCCCGGTCAGCACCAGCCAGCAGAACAGGACCAGGGAGATGGTGATCTCGTTGCCGTGAAACTGGGACAGGAACTCTCGAACCGTGAGCAGCTGAACGGGGACCGTGGAGACGCCCGTCCCGATCACGGTCCAGATGATGAGCGGTCGGAGAGAACGCATTCCCACCCGCTTTCGGGCCGGTGCGCCCGGCTACTCCTCAAAGGCCTGAACCTGGTAGGTCAGGACCTCCAGCGGCTCCTTTTTCCACGCATCCCCGTCGAGACCGGCCTTGAGGCAAAGGTGCGTGAGAAACGACTCCTTGTCCGGAAGCTGCTCCCAGACCTGAGGAAGAAAGGTGGCCTGATGGGGGCCTTTTCGAAGGATCACGCCGTCCACCCCGATGCGCAGATTCTGCAGGAGTTCCTCGGTCCCGTGGTACTCCAGTGGCTCCGGGTCCGTGAGAATGGACACCTCCACGTGAATGCGGTCCCACTCCTCGGGCCTGAGCGGAGAGAACCGGGGGTCCCGGAATGCGGCATTGAGGGCGTTCTCCTGGACCCCCTCGAGAATGGGCTCCTGGGCGACGATGTGTCCGATGCAGCCCCGCAGCCCCCCGTCCATGGTGAGGGTCACGAAGGTCCCCCCCTTGCGCTGAAACTTCTCCGGGGGCTCCTCCAGAGGCTCGAGGGGCCTTCCAAAGAGATTCGATTCGATGGACTTTCGGGCCGCGGCGATGAGCTGCCGCCCTTCCTCCGGGGTCAATCGTTCCGGTTCCGCCATGTCGCCCTCCTTGGTGTCTTTCGCATGGGAGAAGCTTCGGTCCGCTCCCCGCGCCGTGAGGACCCAGCCGCTCCAGGCCGGGATCAGGGCGGCCCAGAGGATCAGGGCACCGGCCAGTCGCCGCATACCCGTGCGCGCGGACCGCGGGCCGGGGCGCCGGGACTCGAGGGACTGCGGTCCCCCCTGCGGGTTCGTCATGGGTTCGCATGCATTGCGCATAGGGGCATGGTAAGCCCAAAGGCGCATGTTTTCAATGGGAAGCTGGGGCCGAAAAAAAGCACCTGGGAATGGGGTCAGGTCTTGAATGTTGACCTTTGGGAAACCACCCGACGGGAAGGTCGGAATTTCGGGGACACCATACTTAATTCGAAACATGCTGTGTCGCACATCGGGCTTCGCATCCCGAATGAAGTATGGTGTCCCCGAAATTCCCCCTGACGCCAAAAAGTCAACATTCAAGACCTGACCCCATTGTCACCCCATTGTCACCCCATTGTCAGAGTTCCCCGGGGGCGGGTGCGCTCAGAAGTCGCGGAAGTCGTCCTCCCCCATGGGGATGACCTGCTCGGGCTTGACCTCCGAGGCGGAGGATCTCCTGTCGGTCTTGGCCTGGATCTCCTTGGAACGGCCGGACTTTCGCTCCGGAGGGGGCACGGCGGCTTGCGGCTCTCTGTGTCTCGGCGGAGGCGTGCCGATCTCACGGCGCTGGCGGCCGGCCAGGCCGATCAACCGGACCAGGTCGTCCACCATGCCCTTCATGGTCTCGGCCTGGGCGCTCATCTCCTCGGAGGCGGAGGCCGACTCCTCGGCGCTCGCCGCGTTCTGCTGAACCACCTTGTCCATCTCGGCCACGGCCTTGTTCACCTGCTCGATCCCCTGGGCCTGTTCGTTCGAGGCCGCGGCGATCTCTCCGAGGAGGCCGGCCACCTTGGCGGCCTTGTCCGAGACCTCGGAGAACTCCCGGTTGGTCTTCTCCACCAGCTCGGAGCCGCTCTTGACCTTCACGGTCGTGTCCTCGATCAGCTTCGAGGTGTTTCTCGCGGCCTCGGCCGCGCGCAAGGCCAGGTTCCGCACCTCGTCCGCCACCACGGCGAAACCGGCCCCGGCCTCGCCCGCACGGGCCGCCTCCACGGCCGCGTTCAGGGCCAGGAGGTTGGTCTGAAAGGCGATCTCGTCGATGGTCTTGATGATCTTGTACGTCTCCGAGCTTGCCTGGGAGATGGACTCCATGGAGGACGTGAGCTCGTTCATGGAGACGTTGGCGCTCTCCACGCTCGACTTGGCCTCCTTCATGAGGCTGTCCGCCTCGCCGGCATGATCGGCGTTCTGCCGGGTCATGGACGCCATCTCCTCGAGGGATGAGGAGGTCTCCTCGATGGAGGCCGCCTGCTCCGCCGCCCCTTCGGCCAGGGTCTGGCTGGCGGTGGACACCTGGCCGGAGGCCGAGGCCACCTGGTCCGCTCCGTCGTTCAGCCCCTGAACGATTCGGTTGATGGGGCGGGTGAGGGTCCTGGCGAAGAACAGCACCGCGAGAATGGTGACGACCAGGAACACGGAGCCGAACACCAGGGTGAGGTTGCGAATGCGGTGGGCATCGGCCAGAAAATCGGCCCGGTTCTGGGTGACCCCCACACTCCAGCCGCTCCGTTCCACCGGCGCGTACCCCGCGACCTTCGCTTCCCCCTGAAACACGTACCGCTCCATTCCCTGCTTCCCGGCGGTCATGCTCGCCACCAGGGATTCCATGCCCTCCAGGGAGTTCACGTCGAGCTCCAGGATGAAGTCGGCGTTGGGGTGTGCGAGGGTGGTGCCGTCCTCGGCGATCATGAACGGGTAGCCCGACTCTCCCAGATCCACCGACATGATCCGATCCGTGAGGAAATCAATCTTGAGGACCACCACCATGGCCCCGAGGAGCTCACCATCCTTCCCCGTCACCGGGGCGCAGATCGGCACCACCGGGAGCCCGCTCGACTTGGACTTCACCGGATCCGCGATGACCGCCGTCTTCTCGGACACGGCTCTCTGGAAGTAGGGCCGGTCCGCCACCGAGGCCCCTCGCTGAGCGCCTCCGGCGCTGTCCGCGAACACCGTTCCCTCGGGGCCGGTCACCAGCATCAGCTCGTAGTCCCTCCCGATGCCTTTCATGGCCTGGGCCAGCTCGTTCTGGAGCTTGTCGATGTACGCAAGGGAGCTCTGGATCCCGTAGCCCTTGGTCATCTTGGCCGCTTCGATCACGGCGCCGCCCGAGGCCAGCTTTACGGAGAGCTTCTGCTCCTCCATCAGGACCAGGTCCACCATCTCGGCCAGGTTGTCCGCAAGCTGGACTGCCTGCGCCTCGGCCATCCCGCTCAGCCCCTTCGACGCCTGGTGCACGGCGAACAACCCCACCACAAGCAGGGGAATCACCGCAATGGCGACTCCTCCGGCCATCATCTTGAACGTCAGCCCGCGCTTTGCTTTCATCGACCCGTCCTCTGCTCCTGTCCCAACGATCTAGGATGCCTGCTTGAGCTCTGCGATCTCCTCGGCGCTCAGGACCTTGTCGATGTCCAGGAGGATCTTGACCCCTCCTTCCATCTTGGCCATCCCGAGAATGTAGTCCGTGTCCAGGTCGGCCCCGAACGTGGGTGCATCCTCGATGTCGGCCCCTTTCATGTTCATGACCTCGGAGACGGAATCCACCACGATGCCCGTCTGGACCGTGCCCGTGTCCCCGGAGATCTCCACCACGATGATGCAGGTCCGCTCCGTGTACCCGATCTCCTCCATGCCGAATCGCAGGCGCAGGTCCACCACCGGGATCACCTTGCCCCTCAGGTTGATCACGCCCTTGACGAACTCCGGCGTCCGGGGCACGGGGGTGATCGGCATCATTCCGATGATCTCCTTGATCTTCAGAATGCCGATGCCGTACTCCTCCTCGGCCAGCGTGAAGGTCAGGTACTTTCCCCCTCGATCGGCCTTGACCTCTTCCGTCTGTTTCACGGCTTCTGCAACCTCTGCCATGTCCCCACCCTCCTTGTAGATGAACTCCAAATCACTCCGTACGAAGGACTCCGTTCCGCGCTCGACCTTGCCTCACGCCGCCCAGGTCCTCGCCGCCCCGAAGAACCGACGCAATCTGCTCCCCCTTGGGAAGCAGCGGGCGTTCGACGGTTTCTCCGGGTCAGTCCGCCTCCATGGGTCCTTTTCGGAAAACCCGGGTTTCTTCTTGAATCCCGAACGTTCCATCCCGTGCCTCGACATCGTCCTCCTCCAGCACCTCTCGAATCGTGTAGAGCATCGAACCGATGTCGTATGGTTTTCGAATGAACCCGCAGGAAAGGCCCTGCAGCGCCTCCTCGTCCTGGGAGGGCGAGTACCCGCTGGCCACGAGCACCTTGGCCCCGGGGTCCACGTCGACGATCTTTTCCATGCACTTGATGCCGCCCATTCCCGGCATGATGAGGTCCAGGATGACCAGGTCGATCCGCCTGGAGAATCGTTCATACAAGGTCAGGGCCTGCTCGCCGTCCTCGGCCGCCAAGACCCGGTAGCCGAACTTCTCGAGGATCTCCCGCCCCAGCTCCCGGACGTTCCGGTCGTCGTCCACCAGCAGGATCAGCTCGCTGCCTCCGGGCATGTCGCCGGCCGACGCAGCGTCCTCCAGAGAAGCCGGATCACGGACCGCCGGAAAGTACACCTCGAATTCGGTCCCCCGGCCGGGCTCGCTCGCGCAGGTGACGTACCCCCGGTGGTTCTTCATGATTCCGTACACCATGGCCAGCCCCAGCCCGCTACCCTTTCCGGTCTCCTTGGTGGTGAAGAAGGGCTCGAAGATGTGCTCGACCACATCCGCGTCGATCCCCTGCCCGGTGTCCGACACCCGGATCCGGACATACCGCCCGGGCCTGGCCCCCACATGGCGATCGCAGAAATCGCGGTCCAGGCGGGCGTTGCGCGTTTCGATGTGCAGGGTCCCCCCCTCGGGCATGGCGTCCCGGGCGTTCAGGGTCAGGTTCAGGAGGACCTGCTCGACCTGGGCCGGCTCAGCGTTCACGGCGTGCACGTCCTCGCCCAGATCCAGCTCCACGGCGATCATCCTCGGAATGGTCCGCTTCAGGATCTGGTGGATGCCCTCTACCTGTCGGTTGATGTCCAGAGGCTTG
>CAYYVD010000099.1:0-14689 GCA_964475045.1 uncultured Desulfobacterales bacterium
TCGTATGCCGCCATCGTGCACCTCCCGAAAAATTGTTGTATTGAAGTTATTACAACCAGTCATCGAAAGTCAAGCCAATTCGATCCCGGAACGCTTCGAAGGCCGAGTTCCCGGGGATTTTGGGGACGAAGCCCGGGAGAGTTGGGGCGGGGGTTTTGGGAAGAGTTTCGGGGACACCATACTTAACTCCTCGAGCCCCGGCTTCTGGGAACAGCAAGGGGCTCTCGTTTCTTTTGGGCCTTGGCGGGCCACTGTTGAATTAAGTATGGTGTCCCCAAAACTCCCCTGAAAGCCGCTTGAGTCCGGTTGTATGGTCGTGTATACAAGAAGACCTATGGGATGCAAATGAGGGCAGGGCAGATGGGGTCAGGTCTTGAATTTTGACTTTTTTTGAAAACCCCTGGACGAGATGAATCGAAATTCGAGACTCGGCCCCCTCCTCGAGCCTGAAAAAGTCAAAATTAAAGACCTGACCCAATTTTCGAACCTACTTTCATGAACGGAGGGCGATATGTCTCAGAACAAGACCCTGGTCCGAGCGGGATGGATGGTCCCTGCATTCGACCGGCCGGCCGTGACCGACGCGGCCGTGGTCGTGGACGGCTCCACCATCGAGGCCGCAGGGCCGTACACCGAGCTGCGCGCGCAGCACCCCGAGGCCGAGGAGATCGGCGGGCCGGGCCACCTGCTGATTCCCGGGCTGGTCAACGGACACAGCCACGGCCGGGGGCTGACCGACTTTCAGCGGGGCGCCCTGGACAACACCCTGGAGAGCTGGCTCCTGGACACCCGCAAGTACAAGCCGGTCTCGCCCTATGACGACTGCGCCCTGTCGGCGGCGCGCCTGCTCGCCTCCGGCGTGACCACCACCATGCACAACCACATCCTCTCCAACCCGGCGGATCACGAGAACGAGCACGCCCAGGTCATTCAGGCCTATGGGGACGCGGGCATCCGGCTGCAGTTCAACCCCGGGGTCCGCAACGACAACCCCTTTGTCTACGGCGACAACGCCTCCTTCCTGGAGGGGCTCCCCGAGGGCCTCCGCGAGGCCCTGACCCGGCCCGCCCCGGAGGGCGCCCTCACGGGCGACAACTTCGTGGAGGCGGTCCGGGCGCTCCACGAGCGGTTCGACGGGCCCATGTGCCGGGTGGGGTTCGGCCCCCTGGCGCCCCAGTGGGCCACCGAGGACCTGCTCCGCTCGGTCCGGGCCGCGGCCGACGAGCTCGACCGGCCCATTCACGTGCACGCCGTCCAGTCCATCTTTCAGAAGGTCTACGGCCTGACCCACCTGAACGAGACCCTGATCGCGTGGATGGACCGCATCGGGCTCCTGGGTCCGGGGCTGGTCATCGGGCACTGCGTCTGGCCCACCGAGGACGACATTCGCAGGCTCGCCTCCAGCGGGGCCGGGGTCACCCATCACCCCTCCTGCAACCTGCGGGTGAGAAACGGGATCGCCCCGGCCTTCCACATGCTTCGAGCCGGGGTCAACGTGGGCCTGGGCCTGGACGGAAAGTCCATCAACGACGACGACGACTTCATCCAGGAGATGAAGGTGTGCTTCCTGCTCCACCGCATCCCCTCCCTGGAGCTCCACTCGGACCATCTCTCGGCCAGGGAGGTGCTCCGCATGGCCACGGCCAACTCGGCCGCGCTCCTGGGCTTCGGGGACGAGGTGGGCCGCCTGGAGCCCGGGCGAAAGGCCGACATGGCGCTTCTGGACTACGAGGCCATGTGCTGGCCCTACACGGACCCCGGACAGGACCCCGTGGACGTGCTCCTCTACCGGGGGACCCGCCACTTCGTGGACACGGTCCTGGTGGACGGCCGGGTGGTGGTCCGGGACGGACGGCTGACCTCGGTGGACACCGGGGAGATCGGGCGACGCCTTGCCGAGGCCTCGGCCCGCCCGCGCAGCGACCAGGAGAAGGCCATGCTCCAGGGCCTCGACACCGTGCAGAAGCACGTCCTCGACTACTACCGGGGATGGCCGGACCGGGTGGATCCCGAGCCCTACTTCTCCATCAACTCCCGGGTGGACGGCCTGAAGTAGACGTTCCGCGGCGCCGGATGCGCCCCGGTCCGGCGCCGCCCCCCCTCAACCCGCTCCGTCCGGGCCTTCGGACGGCTTCGAGCGGGGCCTCTCCTCACCGGTCTCGAGATAGAACCCCGCCTCTTCCGCGCTCAGGAGGTCCGCGAACTTCATCCACAGGTCCAGCAACGCGGCCCGGTGGGAGAGCCCGATGCGGTCGAACACGCCGTCGTGGACCACGCCGACGCGAAACTGCCGGCCCGCCGCTCCCAGGGCGGCCGAGCGCACGCAGCCGCTGGTGGAGGCGCCCGCGATGACCACGGTGTCCACGCGGAGCCGGATCAGGTGGGCGATGAGCGGGGTGCCGAAGAAGGCGTCGGGGGTGGTCTTGTCGAGGACGATGTCGCCGGGGGCCGGCGAGAGGGGCTCCACGATCCGGGTCCCCGGGCTTCCGGCCAGGCCGTAGCCGGGGTCCCGGCCGGTCTTGGCGGCCAGGTGGTCGTGGGCCCCCTCTTGCTGGACCTGCCGGGTGTAGATGACCGGTCGGCCCGCCCGCCGTGCGGCGCCGGCGAGCCCGGCCAGCCGCTCCACCCCGGCCCACGCCGCCTCGCCCACCCCGGCGGGGTAGGCGTCCAGCTGCTCCAGGATCGGCCGGTCCAGGCCGAAGTAGTTGTACTGGCAGTCGATCAGCAGGAGGGCCGGGCGGCGCCCCAGCCCCCGCCGCTTTCCGTACCCGGCCCGCCGAAGGACCTCCCGGTCGGTGTCGTCCAGCCAGGGCTCCCAGGGAAACCCGGTCACGACGGGCTCAGGGGCGCCGTGAGCTCGGCCAGGCGCTCGAGCTTCGGAAGGGCCCGGACCCGGTCGTAGACCGCCTGGGCCCGCTCCTTGCCCCAGACCGGGTCCGCCAGCTCGTGGTACTTGGCCACCAGGACCTCCGGGCCGTAGGGGGCCTCGAAGTCCCCCTGGTTTACGTCGGTCTCGCCGGTGTGCTCGGTTCCGTCCTTCATGCGCACCGTCACCCGGGAGGGCCGCTTGTCCGGCATCATGGCGGTCATGGCCGGGTCCTCGATCACGGTGACCCGGTCCGCCAGGGCCTGAATGGCCTCACCGGACACCCGCTCCCGCCGAAAGCAGTCCACCCCCGCATGCCCGTGGGTGAGGAAGGTGGCCGCGGCAAAAGGGATGGAGAACTTGGCCGCCAGCATGTTGTCCGGGCTTCGGTCGCAGAGCTGGGCCGCCAGGGAGTAGGTCTCCACCTGGACCTCCTCCACCTCCTCGGGCGGAATCCGCCCGCCGGGGAACCGCCCGGCCAGGGCCTCGAGCACGTCGATGGACGCGTGGTTGTACCGGCAGCAGGCGTGGCGCTTGAAGTAGTTCCGGGCGATCTCGTAGCGCTCCCCCAGCTCGGCCGTCATGACCTCGGTCTCGAACACCTCGGAGATCACCGAGCCGTAGACCGTCCGAAGCCCGTCGGACTCCCCGGTGAACCCCGCCCGGTAGAGCTTCAGGGCCAGGAGGCCCATGTGGTTGCTGACGCCCGAGTAGACGTTTCGCACCGTGGCCCCCTCCAGCATGGTCCGCCGGCTGGTGGCCAGGGACAGGGAGGCGCTGATGTTGATGAGCTCCCGAATGCCCCGGGCGTCCACCCCGGCGAGCCGTCCGGCCGCCACGGCCGCGCCCACGGTCCCCCACGTGCCGTGGGGGTGCATGGTCATGCGGATCCTGGCGGCCATGCCGATGCGGGACCCGATCTCGTACCCCGCCACCAGCGCGGCGATGTACTCCCGGCCGCTCGCCCCCAGGCTCTCGCCCAGGGCCAGGATCGCCGGGACCACGTGGACCGCGGGATGGCCGCGCGCGAACTGGTTGCCTTCGTCCAGCTCCAGAAACGTGCCTGCGGTCCCGTTCACCAGGGCCGCCTCCAGAAGCGGGGCCTTTCGTCCGTCCGCCAGCAGGGTGGACGGCCCCTTCGAGCCCTCTTCCACGAGGTCCGCGGTGAGGCGCTGAATCTCCTCCTCCTGGGCCCCGGCGGCGACCACCGCCAGGGTGTCGGCGGTGACCTCGATGGCCCGCTCCACCACCCCGGAAGGGAGGTCGTCCACGGTGAGCTCGGCCACGAACCGGCTGACGGTGTCCAGGTAGTGCGACATGGTTGTTCCTCTCTTTCTTCGGTTTCCTTCTGTCCGGCGGCACTCGAATGTTCGAATTCTATGCACGACCGTCTTCGATGTTCAAACGAAAAATCCCTTGATTCGGGTCACGATGAGGCCATCATCGAGGGCAAAAACGTGATAATCTCCGGAAAAGCAATCAGCAAGGCAACGGTCAAGATATCCACCACAACAAACGGGAGGACCCCCACAAAGATCCGTTCCAGGGGGATGTCGGGGGCGACACTTCGGACCATGTAGACATTGAGGCCCACGGGGGGTGTCACGAGACAGATCTCGACCATTTTGACAATGATGATGCCGAACCAGATGGGCTCGAAACCCAGCGCCATGACGGCAGGGAAGACGATCGGCAGGGTCAGCATGAGCATGCCGAGACCGTCCAGGAACATGCCCAGAAGGACGTACACGGTCAGAATGGCGATCAGCACCAGGTACCGGTTCAAAGGGAGAGAGATGACAAACCGCGCGAAGGCGTCCGGGACCCCGGTGAGGGCCAGAAAGTAGATGAAAATCAGCACGCCCGCCATGATGGAGAAGATCATGACCGTGGTCTTGCCGGTCTCCAGGAGGGCTTCCTTCAGGTCCGCGCGGCTGAGCCTGCGCAGGCTCAGGGCCATCACGAAGGCGGCGAAGGCCCCGATCCCGCCGGCCTCCGTGGGGGTGAACCAGCCCGCATAGATGCCTCCCAGGATCAGACCGATGATGACGATCATGCCCCAGGTCCCTTTCAGCGCAATGATCTTTTTTCTGAGCGGGACCGGCTCGATCGGACGGCCCAGACTCGGACGGAGCTTCACCCGGCCCCAGATCATGACGGCATACAGCACCGCCGACAGCACCCCCGGGACGAAACCGGCGATCAACAGGGTGCCCACGGACTGCTCGGTGATGATCCCGTAGATGACGAGGATGATGCTGGGAGGAATCAAGGCCGAGAGGGTACCGCTGGCAGCCACCACCCCGGCGGCCAGCCCGCGGTCGTACCCGTGCTTGGTCATCTCCGGGATCCCGATCCGGCCCATCACGGCGGCAGAGGCCGTGCTCGACCCGGTGCACGCGGCGAAGCCGGCACACCCGAACACCGTGGCAATGGCCAACCCCCCGGGGAGATGGCCCAGCCACTTCTGCGCCGTGTGATAGATGTCCCGGGTCAGCCCGGCGTAAAAGGCGAAGTAGCCCATGATGATGAACAGCGGGATCACACTCAGCGAGTAAGGGGTCACTGCGGCGTGGGGGATGTAGCCACTGACGGAGGAGGCCGCGGACCACCCCCGCAGAATGAGAATCCCCGTAAAACCCACAATGGCCGTTGCATAGGCGATTCGCATGCCGATGAACAACAGCAGGAACAGCACCCCAATGCCGACAATCCCGATCGTCAGTGGTTCCATGGCCCTTTCCTACGTATCTTCGAGGGTCTTTCAAAAAATCGAATGCCCTCGCAAAGCCGCAAAGAACGCAAAGAGAACCGACTGGATTTCATGGGCTTTTTCTTGGCGCTCTCGGCATCTCTGCGAGAAAACAAGGTGGTTACGACTCCGCCATCTCTTTGAATGAGGACCTTCACGCCTACTCCAGATTCTCCGTAAACGGATCGTACACGGCCTGAAGGATGTGTTGGACCAGTTGGATTGCAAAGCGAATGCACAACAGACCGACACCGATCGGGACACAGATTTTCGAGGGCCAGGTCACCCAATGAAGGTGCGGGGTGATATCCCCGTACTGAAAGGCCTGATAGGCAAACTCGAATGAATGGATGGCGATCACGACAAAGACCGCGAGGGGTAAAGCGATGTTGATGATCTCAAAGATGTGGTACATCCTTCCTTTGAGTGAATTGATGAAGATCTCCATTCGAATATGGCCGCCAATCCTTTGTGTATAAGAGATCCCCAAAAAGACAATGGCGGCCATTGTCAACTCAACAATCTCGAGATGCCCAGGAATGGGGGCGTTGAAGAAATAGCGGCCCGAGACCTCTCCAACCGCCATAAACATGATGAACATAACCAGAATGGCGCCTATCATATTCAAGACGGTTTCGACATAAGACACGATTTTTTCGAAGAAAACGAACGCGTGACTTCGCTTCCAAACCGGCGTTGACTGGGATTGAGCAGACACGATCCTCCCCTTCGGTTCCAACAATCGAACTCTTGAGAATATGCCTATGAGCTTTCTGATTCATCATGTGGGTGAAGACGAATCATCTTCACCCACATGACACGTTAATATCCGCAGATCTCTTTCCGTCTTTCCAGAAAGTAGTTCAACACCTCTTTGGCCGGGAGACCTTTTTCTTCCCAGGAGCTTGCCCACTCATTCCAAGTGACCTCGGCCTTGTCGATCAGCTTGGCCCTTTCCTCGGGCGGAAACTCGATCCATTCGAGTTTTTCCTTGAAGACCGGGACCCACTTGGCATCCACGGCGTTGTAGTCCTTGGCCCATTCCTGCGGTGCCTTTTTCTGCCACTCTTTGTGGAGCTGTTTGTACTCCTCCGGCAAAGACTCCCAGGAGTCCTTGTTCGCAACGTAGCTGCAGGTGGAGGTCCCCAGGCTGATATTGGCAATGGCGTACTTGGAGACCTCATGGAGGCCGAAGTTCGCACAGGCGTCCCAGGGAAAAGCAGCCACGTCGATGGTGCCCCGCTCGAGGGTCTCGAAGAGCTCCGGAGCCGGCACCATGGTGGGGACCGCCCCGAACTGCTTGAGGACCCTTGCCATTTCACCGCCGACTCGAATGCGCACGCCGTTGAAGTCCTCCACGGTACGAATCGGCACATTTCCCATGATGTTGTAGTTGAGCGCCGGTCCGGGCAGCAGGGGGACGGCGTTCCAGCCCTCGAGCTCCTTCAGGAGCGCAGGGTGTTCCCACAGGGCGGCCATCATCTGGCTGATTTGAAGCGGGTCCTCCGGGCTGATGAAGGCCAGTTCCATCACCGTGTGGAGGGGGAGCTTGCCGGGGGTGTACAGGGCACAGAAATGGCAGGCATCGAACATGCCGGCCCTCAATCCATCCAGGTTCTCTTTGGGCGGGGACAGGGTCGCACCATAGTGGATTTTGATCTTCCAGCCCCCGTTGGTCGCCTCCTCCATGTCCGCGGCCCAGCGCTCGAGCGGATAGGTCCACTCCCGAGGGCCTCCCCAGAGAGAAACGTCCCATTGCACGGTGTCCGCCGCCCACACGCGATGGTCGCTCACGGCAGACAGTGAAAAAGCAAAGGAGATCATGCAAACCAGAAAGACGGCCTTTACTGCTGTTTTCTTCATAACACCCTCCATTGATCAAAGTGTGGACGCAATCAAATGGTTCCTCACCTCCTCTCTTGTCCCTGAAATAGAAAAGCCGGACTCGACCCGTTTCACAATCGATCAAGAATCGACGATGTTATACTGATACTTCCGTAACTCCGTTTGATTCTTCTTCGTATTGTAATAGCGAACGATCTCCAGCCGGAGCTGTTCCATTGCTCTTTCCAGTTCGATTTCCTCCGCACTCTTTTCCCTGTTTGCCGAAGCACGCAGACGATCACACAATGAAGCTTCATCGATATGGACCGGAGTTCCGTCCTGAATCACCATGGAGCCGTTCACAATGACCGTGTGCACATGGCTGGACAACCCCCGATACAGGAGGACATCCAGCGGATCATGATCGGAATCCACCACAGGAGAGCACATGTCCTCGTAGTCCAACAGCACCAGGTCCGCACACCTGCCAGGCTCCAGGCGCCCGATCTCATCGCCGAAGCCCAAGAGCGCCGCATTGTTCTCCGTCGCCATTTGAAAGATCTGCCGGCTCGTCAGGTAGGGGGTGTCGAGGGCCATGGAGGGAGGGCGGTGAAGGAGAGAGCACAGCCGCATCTCCTGAAGCATGTCGTCGCGATCGTTGATGCCATTCCCGTCCAGACCGAGGCCGACTTGCACCCCGTGCTGCACCAATCGGCCCACCGGCGCAATGCCGGCCCGCAACCTCAGGTTGGATGAGGGATTGTGCACCACGCCGGTGCCGCTTTCTGCAAGCCATTCGATGTCCATCTCCGTCAGCCAGACCCCGTGGCCGATCACGAGGCCCGGCCCCAGCAGATCGCGGTTTTTCAGCCACCGAATCATCGACCCATCGCTTCCTTTCAGGGCGTAGTCGAACTGCAGCGGGGTCTCCAGCGCATGGATGTGAACGGGCAGCCCCAGCCTGTCGGCTTCTCGCTTCACCTCCACGAGCAGCTCGGTGGTACACCACTGCGGCGCCAGTGGTCCGAAACCGATCCGGTGAATGGAATCGCCGTACCGGAAGTGGAGATCGGTGACGACCTCCACGAAATTCCGCTCATTCAAGCTTCCAGAAGGCTGGGGTTGAAGAAGATACTCGCGAAGCTCTCTTGAGAGGGAGTCCAGAAAGACCTCGTTGTCCCCATAGACATACATGTTCTTGTTTTTGATCGAGGGGCAAAACAGCACCCTCATTCCGACATCCGAGTAGACCTTCAGGGATTCTTCGAACTCTTTTTCATACTCCCAGGGTTGCTTCAAAATGTGGTTGTGCATGGTCGTCGTGACACCGGATTTGAGCAACAGTAATGCACCATACAGGACATCGTCATACACAGGGAGCTTTCTGTGCTTGCGCGTGTGCCAAATCCACGACTCCAAAGCGTTGTCCAAGGTCCCGCATTGAAAATACGTCAGGCCCCGTCCGTGCCCATGGCCGTTGATCAGCCCGGGAATCAGCAGGAACCGGCTGCCCCCGATCTCCTCGGCATTCGGGTATCTCGAGGACAGCTCCGAGTAAGGACCCACCGCTTGAATCCGCTCACCCGAGACGAGGACCGCCCCATCCCGTATGGAGGGTCGATCAAAGGCCGGAATCACCTCCCTCGCCCGGACCATCACCGCATTCTCGACCATGGACCACCCGTTATCAGAAGAACCACCCCTCACTCCCCCAACATCAGGTTGGGCAGAAACAGGGTGATCTCCGGAAAGATGATGTAAATCAAGAGGGTCGCCGCCGCTGTGATCACGAAGGGAAAGACGCCTCGAATGATGTCCGACATGGAGACCCCGGGAATGAGGCCTTTCATGACGAACAGGTTGAGCCCGAAGGGCGGTGTGAGCAGCGAGATTTCTCCCAGCTGGACAATGAGGACGCCGAACCAAATGGGGTTGAACCCCAGCTTGACGATGGAGGGGAAGATCATGGGAAGGGTGATGAACATGGCAGGTACGAGATCGATGAAGCAGCCGATGATCAAGTAGAACACCATGATCAGGCCCAGCACCACGAACCGGGAGACCTCCAGCCCGGTCAAGAGCTCCGACAGCTGGGTGGGCAGGCCGGTGATGGTCAGCAGATAGCCGAACACGTACGAGCCGGAGATGATGAGATACAGCATGGAGGTGGTTTTGGCGGTGTCGAAAAAGGCGGAGGTGATGTCCCCCCATCGAAACCGCTTCATGACAAAGCCCAGCGCCAGGGTCCCGAAGGCCCCGATGCCCCCGGCCTCGGTGGGCGTAAAAATACCGGCGTAGATGCCGCCCATGACGAGAAGGGCCAGGGCCGCGATGGGCCAGGAGCTCTTGGTGGAGATGAGGGCCTCTTTGATCGGCACGCGCTCGGGGGGCGGTGCCAGGGCCGGGTTCCACTTCACGCGGCCGTAGATGAGGAGCATGTAGCTCAGCGTGCAAACGATGCCCGGGACGATGCCGGCGATCAGGAGCTTGGCCACCGACACCTCGGTGAGGATGCCGTAGAGCACCATCATGATGCTGGGAGGGATCATCTGGGCGATGGGCCCGGCCGCGCCCGCGCACCCGAAGGCCAGCCGCTTGTCGTAGCCGTGCTTGGTCATCTCGGGCACGGAGACCTTGGTGAGCATGGCGCAGCTCGCGATGCCCGAACCGCAGGCCGCACCAAAGGCGGCGGACCCGGCGACGGTGGCCTGCGCTAGACCTCCGGGAAAGCGCCCCACCCACTGGCGCGCCGTGTGGAAGATGTCCCCGCCGAAGCCGGAGTGAAACGCCAGGTTCCCCATGGCCAGAAAGAGGGGCACGGCGGTGAATGCATAGAGCCCGGTCTTCGTGTAGAGGACGAAGCCGATGATGCCCAAGGCGGGCTCACTGCCGGCCAAAAGATAATATCCAACAAAACCGACCGAAGTGATGGCAAACGCGACAGGGATTCCAAGCCCGATCAACACGAACATGAGGATGAGAGAGGCCCAACCGATGAATTGCGGACTGAGTTCCATATGCGCTTCCTATGATCTATTGAACCTCTTCGAAATGATCGTCGCTGATGAGCATTGAAATGTCATGCACAATATCGAGAACCAGTCTCACGCACAGTATTCCTGTGCCAATGGGGACCATGAACTTCGCCGGCCACAATGGATAATGAATAATCCCCATGGTATACTCATTGATTTTCCAAGAGGACCATGCGTACGATCCACTTTTCCAAGTGACAATCGCATAGATGAACAACCCGATCAAAAGACCGAAGATGGTCAGTATGCTTCTGGCTCTGGGGCTCAACCTGGACGTCAGAAACTCTACCGTCACATGCCCTCGAATGGACTGCATGTAGGGGATTCCCAAAAAGACGATGCCCACCATCATGAACTGGGATAGCTGGAAGGAGTCTTGAATCGGGCTGTTAAACACATACCTCAGCACAACATCGGTGGTCGTCAACAACATCATGGCAGCCACGATCATGGCCGACAAAACGACCATGGATTTTTCGACCATGTGATAGGCCCGCAGGAGCATCCCGTCCATGTCGACCTCAATCAACCCGAATGATTGGACAAAACAGACAATCGGTAACGAATCGAACCCCATTGTCGGTGGTCGTACTCGTACTCAGCGAAGCGATACCCGCACTGGGGTTTTCCAAGCTCAAGGCCATCGAGTCGTCAAGCATGCGTACCAAGGGCCTCACCCACCAAGGATTGACCCGTCACCGATTGTCCTTGTTCCGTGGTCATTTCCTTTCTTCTTTGTACTTCTTGCAGAGATCGACCCATTGGTTCAGGATTTCATTGCCGGGCAACCCTTCCTTCTCTCGTTCCGAGGCCCACTTGCTCCATACATTCGCACGGGCGGCCTCGGTGATCTTGTCCAGATCCGACTCCGGGGCGTTGACGAACGCCACCCCCTCTTTCTTCATTTTTTCCAGGGACTTCCCATCCCCTTCCTCCTGGTAGATTCGAGTAAAGGCGTCCGCCATCTCCTGGTTCACGTCCATGAAGACCTGTTGTAGATCCGGGGGCAGGCTGTTCCACTTCTTGAGGTTCATGGCGAGGGGCCACGCCCCGCCCGTGCCCAGCCCGAGGTTGGAGTAGTTTTTTGCCGCCTGGTGAAAGGCAAAGGCCGTGACGAACGACGGGGGCGCCGCGACGCCGTCGATCGTCCCTCGATCCAGAGCGTCGAAGATCTCCGGGGCGACGATGCCGACCGGCACCCCTCCCAGGGCCTTCATCAGCTCGGCCTGAAGCCCCATGCAGCGGATCTTCTTCCCCTTGAAATCGCTCAGGCCTTGGATGGGTTCGGTGCTCAGGATCTGATAGTTGGAGGTGCTGATGACGCTGACCACCTTCAGGTTCAATCGGTTCCACTCCTCCTCCAGTGCGGGCAGTCGAAAGAAATCCTGTCCCGCCCGCAAGCCGACCCAGAGATCCCAGTTCAGGCCGGGCATGGTGCACACCGTGGACAGGGGCACCTTGGCCGGCCAGTACCCGGAGACCAGGGCGGCAATGTCGACCACCCCCGTGGACACGCCGTCCATCAGGGCGCTGCTGGGGGCCAGACTCCCCGACCAGAACCGCTGGAACTTGATGCGGCCTTCAGAGCGCTTTTCCACCTCCTTTAAGAACCAATCCTGGCCTTGGGAGTAAGGGGTCGGCTCCGGGTTGTCGCATGCGAACTTGAAAACGATGGGTTTGGATTCCGCAAAGGCGCTCGTCCCAAAAGCGTTGAAGGAAAAGGCCACCCCCAGACAGACAAACAACACCGTCAATCTTTGAATCGATTTCATCATCCCCCCCTGTTTGTCGTTATGTTGAAGATTGATTGCCTCGCAAGCAAACAAATTCCCTGAAAGCACTAGAAAGAAAGAGTGAAAACCCTGAAATTCTCCGCTTACAGTGACTTCAAGTTTTAGAATGAAATTTGTGACTGCTCTTTGGCTTTATGGTCCAACCGATATAAAAAAACAGCCGGACATGCCGAAAAGCATGATGCCGACCATTTCAATGCGGGACGCATGCCGTGTAGACCGGTGCTTTCTCTCGAACCGGGAGCTGTGAGCACCGAAGATATCGATCAAGAAACCGCCACTTGAGCGACTTGTGGGTAAAGAAGGAAGCAGGAGGATCGACGCGTTGCCTCAAGTCCATCGGGGGCCTCTTTGCTCATTCGAGGACTTTCTGCTCGAGGACGACAAACTCGTTTGTGAACGCTTTCCATTCGCGGGCGTTGAAGGGCTCGAGGTCGAGATCGCGCTGGAGGAAGGATGCCGAGAAGCAGTACGAGCGCTGGATTGCCCTGAGATTGTTGTTATAATATTAGCACATGATAACTTTGTCAAGCCTTTTCTCAGGGCCCGAAAAGAAACGTCAGAGAAGACCTCGAGGATGTCAGGAGGCGGGTCCTCGTCGCTTCATACCATCGATGCGCGAGTGCACGGGCCAGTAGGGCTCGAACGCCACGTCATCGAGCCAGGGGCTGTAGTAGCGTCCAACGTGTCCTCTCAGCTCCTCCAGCCGATCGGCTCTGACTTTTTCGTCTTCGTCCATCGGCTTGGAGGCCGCTTCGGCCAGACGCTCCGCCACGGCGCTTTCGTCCAGGGTGGTCAGCTCGCCCTGGCGGACGACCACCTTCCCGTGCGCCAGAACCGTGTGGACATGACGGCCCAATCCGCGGCACAGCAGCACGTCGATGGGGTCGTGTGTGGGATCCGCATAGGGGTGGCACATCTCCTGGTAGTCCAGCAGGACCAGATCGGCGAAATACCCCGGCCTGATTCGGCCGAGCTCCCCCTTGTAGCCCAGGAGAGCGGCGTTGTTCACCGTCGCCATCTGAAAGATCCGGCGGGGACTCAGGCAGGGGGAATCCGGCTCCAGCGAGGAAAGCCGCTGCAGGAGCAAGCACACCTTCATCTCCTGGATGAGGTCGTCATTGTCGTTGATCGTGGTCCCGTCCATGCCCAGGCCGACGCACACCCCTTGCTCCAGCATCTCCGCGACCGGGGAGATGCCCGTTCGAAGCCGAAGGTTGGAGCAGGGCTGGTGCGTCACCCCGGTGCCGGTTCGAGCCAGGAGGCGGATGTCCGATTCCGTGGGCCAGACGCAGTGGCCGAGGGTGGTGCCCTCGCCGAGAAATCCCAGCGCGTTCAGGGACTCGATGAGCGTCCTGCCGAGGAACCTCAAGCCGTAGATCTTCTGAAAGACCGACTCCAGGGTGTGGATGTGTATGGGAAGGCCCAGACGCTCGGCTTCCTTCTTCACCTCGAGGAGCAGCGCCTCGGTGCACCACTGGGGCGCCAGGGGACCGAAGCCGAGCCGGCACAGGGGGCCGTGATGGGCTTCGTGCAGCCGGCTGATCGTTTCTACGTAGATCTTGTCCGAGAAGCCTCCCGCCGGCGAAGGGCGGGTCAGGTACTCCCGCAGAGGACCTGGAAGGCTCTCCAGGAATCCGCGGCCATCCCCGTACACCAGCAGGTTGTCGTTGCGGATCGACGGGCAGAACAGGACCCGCATCCCCGCTCCCGCGTAAGCGCCGATGGCCTCTTCGAACTCCTTTTCGTACTGCAGCGGGTCCCGGACGATGTGGTTGTGCATGGTCGTGGTGACCCCGGACCTCAGGAGCTTCGCCGCCGAAAGAGACACGTCGTCGGACACCGGGACGGCCTTCTGCTGCTGCGTACCCAGGATCCAGGTCTCCAGGGTGTTGTCCCGGGTGCCTCGCTGAAACGAGGTCAACCCCCGTCCGTGGCTGTGCCCGTTGATCAGGCCGGGGATCACCAGAAACCGCTCCCCGCCCAGCACCTCTGCATTCGGGTATTGGTTCCGGATGTCGCGGTAGCGCCCGACCTCTTGGATGGTCTGTCCTGACAAGGCCACGGCGCCGTCGGGCAGCGCTTCGGTCTCGTAATCCGACACCACCCATCCGCCTCGAACCACTCGATCCACATCGCTCATGTCTTCCCCCCGTTCGTGTGCCCACGCACCCGCGAACGTCCTCTCGATCGAAGCCGGCCACCAGGCCCTCCGGGCCGGCCCCGCGCCGCTTCGAGGCGCAATCCGCACCTTCATCCCGGCCTTCGGCCCATGGCATCGGGCGCCGGCGCCGGGTCCTCGGCCTCCCTCGCCAGGTGCTTCTGTTCGATGGGAATCCGATTCAGGGGGCGGCCGGTTCGGGCTCGTCCACCACGCCCAGGTAGACCCGGCGCACGTGGTCGTCGTTGAGCAGCTCCT
>CAYYVD010000100.1:0-14419 GCA_964475045.1 uncultured Desulfobacterales bacterium
GAAATTTTGTAACATGTTCATAGGTCCAGAGTATCCATGAGACGGAGAACGGAGATCAGGTCCATCACCCCCACGGACCTCGGGGCCTGGGCCCGGACTCGGGACAGGACCTCCGGGTCTTCCCCCGCGACGATGATCAGGTCCAGACGGGGGAGGGCGCACAGATCCCGGGCCTCCGGGACCAGGGTGAGCGAGGCCCGAAGGTCGTCCGGCATCGGGACCGTGTCGAGTCCGGGGCCAGCCGCGGCCGCCAGGCGCCATCCCAGGACCGCCTCCAGGTCGGCCGCAAATCCGCCCAGTGGGGCCGGAAAAGCTTCGCAATCTCCTGCCAGGGCGACGGTCTGCTCACCGGGCAGGCTCAGCTGAGAAGGTTTCGAACGCATTTCAGCAGCCTGTCGGGGTCGACCGGCTTCTCGATGTACCCATCGATGCGAATGGGCGGGGGGGCGTCCTTTGGTTGCTCATCCCGTTTCAGGAACGCCCCCAGATCGATGCCGGTCTCTCCGGCGACCCCGGTGACCATGACGATGGGGATGTCGCGCAGGCGGACCTCGTTTCGAAGGTCGGACAGGAGGCTGATTCCGCTTTTCTGGGGCATCATGAGGTCCAGAAGGATCAGGTCCGGAGGTGCGTTGCGCATGTGCTCCAGGGCCTCGATACCGTTGCGGGCGGACTCGGTTTGGTACCCGTGGTCCCGAAGGACGGTTGAGAGAAACAGGGTCACGTCCGGGTCGTCGTCAACGATCAGGATTCGCTCTGACATGGTCGGACATTCCGGTGAGAAGGGTCTCGGTGAAGGGGCAGGGCCTGCAGGCCGTGCTGGTCATTGACTCAATTGTACGGCAAGGGGGCCTTCGAGTCAACACCGGCCCGGGGAACCCGCAGGGAAAAGGGCTCGCATTTCTCTTCACAGGTCTGATAGGATGCCCCAAATTGGTCCGAAGGAATGCAGGCCGCCCGCCACAGAGGGGAGCGGCCCCCCAGGGGTCTCATGCGCTACCCGGCCGGAAAGCTCCGTTTCGTTCCCTGGTTGCTCTTCTTCCTGCTGGCGTCCTGCGTCACGGAACGGGGGGATGTCTGGGACGGCATGGTGGAGAACTACGTCACCATCACCTCCAAGTACGAGGACGCCCGGGAACCCGAAGGGGCGGAGGCGATTTTCGACCGCGCCATGGCCTCGTTCAAGGGCCGGCGGTATCAGGATGCCCAGCTGCTCTTCGGGCGTTTCGTCAGCTCCGAGCCCGCCCACCCCTCGGTCCCCATGGCCCTGTTCCACCAGGGGGAGTGCTTCTACAACCTCGGCGTTTACCCCCAGGCCCTGCGCTACTACGACGCGGTGATCGAGAAGCATTCCATGAGCGGCCTGTACCTCTCCGCATTCCTCAAAAAGGGGTACGCCCTCCGCCGCATCGGGCGAAAGGTAGAGGCGCATCGCATCTTTACCGAGATCGTGAAGGGCTACCCGGGGACCAAACAGGCGGAGTACGCGGGTCAAGCCCTGGAGACGAAGGGTCCGAAGGTCTCAGAGGGCCTCGATGTGATGTGGGGCGAGCACCAAGCCTCCAGAGGACAGCCGAAACCCGCGATCACCGCACTTCCCGTCACAGAGGAACCGCCCGTTCTCGCCGAAGGCCGCGGCTATGCCGTGGTGATCGGGATCTCCATCTATGCCCACGAAAGCCCCGGGACCCTGGACAACCTGCTCTACGCCGATCAGGACGCCCGGGCCTTTGCCAAAGCGCTCGAGGGCCAGGGATGGAACCCGGACAACATCCGTGTCCTGATCAACGAGCAGGCGACCCGCAGAAACGTGACCATCGCGCTGGATTCCTGGTTGACCAAGGCGGGGCCTGAGGACGTCATCGTCCTGTTCTGGTCGGGGCACGGGTTTGCGGATCCCGAGGACCCGGAAAAGGTGTACTTCGCCTGTCACGACACGGACATCCGCATTCCGGCGACCGGGTACCGCATGGACCACGTCCACCGCTCCCTGGAGGAGAAGAAGGCCCAGAACGTCCTGGTATTCGCCGACACCTGTCACGCGGGAAAGCTCATCACCCGCGGTGGTAAAGGGGTTTCCATCGTCCCCCAGATCGAGAAGATGCGGCGGGAGAACAAGGTCCCCAAGGGATGGATCTTCATGGTGGGCGCGGACACGGACCGACAGGCCATCGAGCACACATCCTGGACGAACGGCGCCTTCACCCACTGCCTGCTGAAGGGTCTGAAGGGAGAGGCCGACGGGTTCGAGAGCTCGGGCCCGAAGAACGGCGTGGTGACCATGGGTGAGCTTCGGTCCTACCTGAACGCCGCCATGCCCGACGTAACCCAGCGGGTCCTGGGGGTCGCCAAACGGGCGGTCATCACCACGAGCAGCGGGGACCCGGAGATCTGGGGCATCTCGCTGCGCAGGAGATGACGCAGCCGGGGAGCCGACCATGCCCAAGGAGGAGGCCCTGTCCTTTCACCCGCAAAGCCCCATTCGAGGGTGGCTGGCCCTGTTCGTTCTGATCCTGATCGTCGTGGTCCCGGCGGCCGCCCTCCTGCGGGTGGCATTCGAGATCGGGCTCGTGGGGGGCGGAGGGGGGGGCCTGTCTCCGGTGGAGATGCCCGGCGTGGCGGTCCGGATCGGCTTGGCCGCCTTGAGCGTGCTCGCCGGGAGCTCGCTGCTGAGGCGGAAACCCAACGCGGTTCGTCTCGCCAAGGCGACCTTGTGGGCCTTTTTGATCGCCGCCCTGATCCCCGCGGGGTGGGCGTGGGTGCAGGGCCCGCCGGACGTGGACACCGCCGCCTTTCAGGCCTGGGAGCCGCTGAGGCGCATGGCCTCGGCAGGCGTGTTTTTCGGCGTCTGGTACGTCTACCTCCTTCGATCGCGCAGGGTCCGAGGCACCTTTCCGGAGTCCGGATGACAGCGCGAAAAAAAAGCGCCGCCTTCTGAAGGCGGCGCTTGAGGAGCGGGCGGGTCTCACCAGGATTCGTCGGGATAGGCATAGAAGACGAGGTCCCCCGCCTCGGGCGTCCCGTCGAGCCGGGTTTGAATCACAGCCGTGGCCCCTCCTTCCGTAGCCTGAGTCACCTTGCAGAGCGCCACGTAGTGCAGCAGGTCGCGATCCTCGATGAACTCCTTGGGCTGGTCCGTGCGCACCAGATAGAAACGGGCTCCCGGAGCCAGCCCCTGGCTCGTCCCGCCGTCGAGCTCCACGGTTTCCTCCGTGGCGGCCACCACGTGAACCGAGGGGAACAGAAGGTCCCGCCGGTTCTTGAGGTCTTTGACCGCCGCCTTGACCGCCTCCGAGGCGTTGTCTCCGGTCCCGCAGGCGACGAGCTTCACCCGGGCCGTCTGAATGTCGTACATGCGGAGCAGGAACAGGAGGCGGTCGCCGGCGCCCTGGTCGTCATCCACATCCCACGCGTCCTCCTCCGCATCGTCCTCCAGCTCGCAGGACCCGTCGTTGGCCGTGATGAAGCCCTTGACGATGTACCGGGGCATCTCGATGGCCGGGGCTTTCCCGGCCTTGTTCACGTACCGGGTGTCCCCGAAATCCCACTCCCGGACGATGGCGTTGATGTCCTCCCGCTCCACCACCTGCAGGAACCGGACCGAGGCCAGGTTGAAGAGGAGGAGCTCCCGCACCCGTTTCCCGTACCCCTGCTCGTCCCGGCTGGTGTCGTAGCGTTCCGGCTGCTCGAGGACCTTGGGGGAGGAGCTCTTGAGCCCCTGGACCGTCATGCCCCCGACCTTTCGGCCGAAGGGCGTTCCCACGGGCTGGTTGTCGTGCACCCGCGCCACGGCCGCCTGAATGCGAAGGCGCGGGTTGCACCGGGTGCTCTCCTTGCGGACCTGGTGGGAGAACCGGGTCGGGTTCATGGGATCGTCGGACGAGGCGACGCCCGGCGTGAGCAGAAGCAGGGCCAGAGCCGGCAGGCTCCAAAGGTGCTTGGTCATGGCATCCCCCATGGTGAATGGGTGGCGGAAAGAGAACAGGAGAAAGCCTCCGGACAGGTTACTGTCCGGGGGTTTTGGGCTCCCGCACATAGACTTTGTAATCACGCGTGTCCTGGCTCATGGAGACCTGCTTCACCATGACGTCCACGCCCGGCGTGAACTGGACGGGCTGCCAGTTGGTTTTCTCCACCTCCAGCCCGTTTTCGTCGAGAAACACGAACTGGACGTCGCACACCAGGGTGGGGCTTCCCTTGACCTTGTAGCGGTCGTTGTTCAGGACCAGGATGCCTGTGAACAGGCCGGTCTCTTCGTCATACTTGCTCAGCTCGCGGACGACCTTCAGGTAGCGGCTCAGGGTGGCATGCTGCCCGTCCCGCCGAATGTAGATGATCCGGTTCTGGGACGCCACGGACTGGTACCCCGTCCTGGGGGCCACGGCCGGTGAGCAGGCGCCGGCGAGCGGCAGCACGGAAAGGGTCAGCAGGAGGCAGAGAACTCGTTTCATGGGGTGTTCTCCTTGAAGAGAAAGGTTAGGCCTTGGGGCGTTTCCCGGTGATGACGTTTTCCCAGTTCTGGGTTCCCAGGGTCGGAGGCACCATGCACGTACCTCCAAAGACCACGTGCGGGCCGTGATCGCACAAATTGTTGCACTGCCATCCGTTGTCGTGGGCCAGGATGATCCCGCGCTGGTCGTACTCGTCCAGGAGCGCGGCGATATCGTAGTCGAGGAGAAAACCGTCCTTGTGATACATCGCGAGCAATGACTCGGACGGGGTGCAGCAGCAGGTGCCCCCCAGGATGAATGGCTGGGTCCCCCGCTTGTGGCCGATGGATGTGAAGCAGTGAACCACGTCGGGGCTCTGCACGTTCTTGGCCTTGTACGTGTTGAAGTAGTACTTGGTGTTCGGCGGCGCGCAGCCGCTCAGCGCGGCAAGGGCGGCGGTTGCGGCTGTGCCGGTGAGGGCGAGCAGGAATTCTCTTCGGTTCATGGGTCCCCTCCCAATGGAATGGTCAGATGCCCTGATCCAGGACGTCGTGATTGGTCAGCTGGCGCATTTCGTCTTCCGGAAGATCGTAGGTGGTGGCGAAGTAGGTCTCCTCGGGAACGAGGGCCCCCTCCAGGACCTCGGCCGTGGCCTTCCTGCCTTCCAGCTCAACGATCCTGGCCGTTCCCACCTTCCGGATGGTCATGTCTTTTTCCCAGGACATGAGGGAGCCTATGATCTGCTGAGCCTGGTTGTAATGGGCCGTGGCGCCCCGGTGAACCCCGGTCTCGAGAAACTGAGTCTCTTGCTCGGCCGTCGGAAACTCCACGGTGAAGAGGTTCAGGGTCGTTCCCTGGGGGAGCCGAGAGGCCGTGAACGCATCCATGTCCTTGACCTGGGGCATGGCCTCTTCGGGCTCGAGCACGAGATCGTAGGGGTTGAACACGACCCGGTTTTCTTTGGCGTCGTAGGAGGTGATCCTGGACCCGTAGAAGTCGCGGACGGTGTTGCAACGGTCCTTCAGGGAACGAACCATGAGGAACGTCTCTTCCCCCTCCCGGACGGGCACGTAGTAGTGGGTCTGCTCCAGGTGGGGAAGGGGGTTGCCGGCCAGATCGTAAAACAGCACGGTCACGTCGTGAAGGCCCGGCTCCAGGTCGGCGGAGGCGATGTGAAACTCGTTGGGTGGGGTGCCCCACCTGCGGGTGTCGGCCGCCACGCTCCAGGCGTTGTCAATGCTTCGGGCCAGGTCGTCGCTCACCACTGCGGCAAGAAGCTTCACCGCGAACTTGCCCACGGCCTTCCCGGTCTGGGCGCTGTCCTTGGCGGTCCTCGGAGCGCCGGAGGCCTGGTGAAACAGGTTGAACATGGGATAGGCCTCGGCCACGAACCGGCCGCCGACAAAGACCTTGGCCTTTCTCTCGGGGTACTGGCGGGGAAACAGGACGTCCTTTTGACCCTCGAGGCCGGAGATGTTTTTTTTCGGGGCGTGACCCATCTGCACCAGGACCACGAAGTTGTGCCCGTCCACGGCCTCGCGGGCGGCGTAAGGGTTTTCTCCCACGGGTTTGCTGTCCAGCAGGGCCGCGGTCTGGTGGAACTGACCGCAGGCCTCTTTCTGCAGGTCCTCGGGCACCTGGGCCCAGTTGCCGCAGTTCCTCAGGCTGACGTCCACGTTCTGGTCATCTTCCAGGTGCTTGAAGGTTCGGGCGAGCAGGTAGTAGGCGAGCCGGTTGTCGTTGCCCAGCACCGAGTAGAGGGCCTGCTTGTCGGCGTCCATGTCCTCGAGGTCCTCCTGGTCCGGGATGGTCTCCCGGTCTCTCTCGAGGGCCTGGGCGAACATGGCGCGCGCGTTCTGGTAGTCCCCCTTCTGGTACAGCATCAGCCCCATGTACATGGCGGCCAGGGCCTGCTCGTAGGGTTCGCCCTTGAAGATCTTGGTCTGCTCCTTTCCCAGGGTGAACCCCTTCTGGCGCATGGAGTCCATGGTCTGCTTGGCGGTGAGCATGGTCTGAAAGGCGGCGTCGTAGTTGCCCACCGTGAAGTCCAGCAAGGCGCGGTTGAGCATGGCGAGCACGCAGCTGTTGTCTTCCTCGGGCAGGTTTTGGAGGCCGTAGGACAGGTTGCTCGCAATCCAGGCGTCCCGGAGGGTGTTCTGCTGGACCGCCTTGATCTGGCTCTCCGTGTACACGGCATCGGGCCAGAGATAGGCTTCCTTTTCCTTGAGGTCGAGGAGGTACTGATCGTAAGCCACGGCGTTGCTGTCGCCGGGGATCTCGGCGTGATCGAAGTAAGGAAGGGCCCAGGCGCACGGAGCGCCCAGGAGAAGGACGAACCCGGTGATCGCGAACAGGCGACGGAACATTCCAAACCGCTTCATCATGGTCCCCCTGTGTCTGGTTTTCGCGGAAGGCTACTGGTCCATTAGCGATTTGCTCTTGAAATAGCGCGTTTCATACTCATCTTCCCATATGATGAGAGACGTGTCGGCGTCCGTCAGCCGGAAGGAGTAGCGCATGTACTCGGTTCTCCGCGTCCCCATCACGCGGTTGAGGGAATGGATGGATCCGGTCAGGAAGTAGTCTGCGCCGAAGATCTTGCGGGAGGACTTCTCGGAGGCGGTCACGAGCCCCTTCTTCTTTCTCTTGCGCTCCGCGAGGATTTCCTTGACGGCGGAACGATCCAGGAAGTAAATCTTCCCGCGGCAGTTCTTCAGGAGAAGGGTCCGGATTTTTTCCTGGAATGCGACCGTGTCAATGAACCGGTTGGTCCGGTTTTCCACCTCGAGAAACGCCATGGTCGGAGGGGACTCGGCCTGGTGGATCATGGGAAGCTGGATGAGCGAGCGGGCCATCTGGTCCGCAACGGTCCGGTAGTCCTGGACCGCGGTCGCGTGCTGGTCGTCCACCAGCTCGGCATCGGTGTCGATGCGCTTGGTCACGCCGGTTGCGCAGCCGCTGAGTGCTGCAGCCAGTGCGACCAGGGCAAGGGTTCCCCCCAGACGGAAGGTGTTGGTCATGACGGCCTCCTTGTGATGATGCTGTGACGTTCAACCGGTAGGTGACAGCAGACGATACTAAAGAAGAGTCGGTGCGAAGGTCAATCCTTTTTGGAAAAAATCCGAGGATTCAGCATGGAAACCTCACTGAAGGAAGACACACTCGAGCAGCAGACCCGCATCATCCTGGACAGCATCGCGGATGGGGTCTTCACGGTGGATGCCGACTGGCGGATCACGTCCTTCAACAGGGCGGCCGAGGACATCACCGGCATCCCCCGCCGGGAGGCCATCGGCCGTCCCTGCTGGGAGGTGTTTCGGGCCAGCATCTGCGAGACCCGCTGCAGCCTCTGCCACACCATGGAGACGGGCGCTCCGGTCCTGAACCAGTCCATCTTCATCGTCAGCGCCGGAGGGGATCGCATCCCGGTGAGCATCTCGACCGCCCTTCTGCGGGATGGGGCCGGCAAGGTGATCGGGGGAGTCGAGTCGTTTCGGGACCTCAGCGTGGTTGAGGCCCTTCGCAGGGAGCTCTCCGGGCGGCACTCCTTTCAGGACATCATCAGCAAGAACCGGGAGATGCAGCGCCTGTTCGGCATCATGGAGCAGGTCTCCGAGAGCAACAGCACGGTGCTGCTGAGAGGGGAGAGCGGCACGGGGAAAGAGCTCTTCGCCCGGGCGATCCACATGCTGAGTCCCCGCAGGAACCGTCCTTTCGTGGTCATCAACTGCGGGGCCCTGCCGGACAATCTGCTCGAGTCCGAGCTGTTCGGGTACAAGGCCGGGGCCTTCACCGACGCCCGCAAGGACAAACCCGGCCGCGTGGCCATGGCCGAGGGCGGCACCCTGTTCCTGGACGAGATCGGGGACCTGTCGCTCGCGCTTCAGGTGCGTCTCCTTCGGTTTCTTCAGGATCACACCTACGAGCCCCTGGGCGGCACCCGCTCCGAGAAGGCCGACGTGCGGGTGGTGGCCGCAACCCATCGCAACCTGGAGGAGCGGGTGCGCACAGGGGAGTTTCGCGAGGACCTGTTCTACCGGATCCATGTGGTTCGCCTGGACCTTCCCCCCCTCCGGGAGCGGCGCGAGGACATCCCGCTGCTTGTGGAGCACTTCGTCAAGACGTGCGGCCGCCTGAACGGAAAGGACATTCAGGGGGTCGCTCCGGAGGTGGTTTCCCTGCTCATGGGGTACGACTTTCCAGGGAATGTTCGGGAGCTGGAGAACATCATCGAGTATGCCACCGTGGTGTGCAAGGGACAGTGGATCGGTGTGGAGCACCTTCCGGACGACTTCCGCCGAAAGATCGGCGTGAGCCAGGGCGAGACCGGCGATCCCGCCGGCGATCTTTCCTGGGAGCGGGTGGAGGGGAACTTTCTGATGGAGGCCCTCGAGAGCCACGACTGGAATCGCGCGGCCACGGCGGCCGCCCTGGGCATCCACCCCAGCACCCTGTGGCGTCGAATCAAACGGCTCGACCTGCCGCTTCCCGGACGGGACGGGCGGTCCAGAAAGGGCTGAGCCGCATTGGCTCCTCACGCCCGGGAGGGGTCCTCGGGGAACAGCTTTCCGAGCACCTCGCAGGAGGTGGGCAGCGCCGGAAGGTCGACCTTCAGCCGTTTCTTGTTGTCGAAATCGTCCAGCGGATAGATCCGGCCGTGGGTCCGCACCAGGTCCTCCTGGGCCCGAACGCCCTGGGGCGCGTGGCCGGCCTCGAGGGCCATGTTCTTGAGCAGGGTCAGGAAGTCCGTGATACGCACATCGTTGGGGCACCGCTCCTGGCAGGTGTAGCAGCTCGAGCAGAGCCACAGTTCGTCGCCTTGAAGCACCTCCTCCCGGAGGCCCAGAAGGGCCATGCGGATGATCCGGATGGGGTTGAATCGGGGGTTCACCTGGGCCACCGGGCAGCCGGCCACACAGGTCAGACAGGTGAAGCAGGCCATGAGGTGACGGGCCTCGGGCCGGCGGGCGAGCTCGCGCTTGAAGCCGGAGTCCACGCCGTCCAGCTGAATGGTTTCCGTATCCATCATGAACGACCGCCTTTCTCGGGGACGTCCCTAAATAACTCAACAACCCTGGTGCCCGGCGCAAGCGAGGATCCGCCTTTGCTCACCCCGCACCTCCCACCTTCTAATCCATCAGCCCCTCGATCATGCCCATGGCCTGGCGGTCGGTGAACAGGGGCAGCCAGGCCGCCCCGTTGTGGCACGCGGTCGCGCAGATCCCGCATCCCTGGCAGGCCGAGGGAATGACCCGGATGCGGTCCCTGTCCCGGTACCGCGCCTCGAAGGGACAGACGGAAATGCAGGTTTCGCAAAGGGAGCAGAGCACCCGGCGGACGTCCGAGACCGCCCGCGAGGCGGGAATCACGGCGCGGCCCAGCAGGTTGAGGGCCCGCAGGGCGGCGGACCGGGCCTGGATCACGGTCTCCCGCATGTTCTTGGGGGCATGGGCCGTGCCGCAGACAAAGAGTCCGGGACGCTCCAGGTCCACGGGACGCCACTTGGGATCCATCTCCCGAAAGAAGCCGTCCTCGGTCAGCTCCAGGCCTGCGACCCGGGCCAGGGCCCGGTTGTCCGCGGGTTCCAGCCCGGTGCTGAGGACCAGCAGGTCGGGGTGGATCGTCACGGGTCTCCCCAGGACCGGTTCCTGAAACCGGACGAGCACCCGGTCGCCGTCCACCTCCACCTCGGGCTTCTCCTCCGGCCGGTAGGTGATGAACTGGACGCCCTGCTCTCGAAGCTCCCGATAGCGCGATTCCATGAATCCGTAGCTCATGAGATCCCGGTAGAGCACGTAGATGTTCGCCTCGGGGTGAATCTCCAGGATCCTGGCCGCGTTCTTGAGGGCCGAGGCGCAACAGATCCGGCTGCAGTAGGCCCGCCCCTCCGGTTCCCGGGACCCGGCGCACTGGATCATGACCACCCGGGCGAGGTCTTCCCCGAAGAGCGCCCCCGAGGCCAGGCGCGACTCCAGGTCCCCCTGGCGGAGAATGCGCTCGCTTCGCCCCGCGCCGTACTCGTCCGTCTCGACCTCCCGGGCCCCCGTGGCCAGGATCAGGGCCCCGCAAGCCAGGCTCTCCTCCCGGTCGCCGGATCGGACCCGGGCGACGAAACGGCCAGGTTCCCCGTTGAGGCCGGCCAGCTCCGTGCCGGTGCGTACCCGGATCCGCTCGTGCCCTCGCGCCCGTTCCTCCAGCTCGCCGAGGAAGGCGGCGGGGTCGGATCCGTCCAGGGTGAACCTCCGTCGTGCGGCCTCGCCCCCCAAGTGCGCTTCCCGTTCCAGAAGTTGGACAGGCACCCCGCCGTCCGCCAGGTCCAGGGCCGCGGTCAGACCGGCCAGCCCGCCACCCACGACGATCGCCCCTTGAACGGCCGGCACCTCGCCCCCCCCCGGGAACGCCCGGTGCTTCTGCTTGAGCACGGCTGAGGCCAGGGCGGACTCTGCCAGGCGGCGTTTTTCCTCGGGCTCCCCGGGGCCGAGCCCGGCGCCGCGCAGGTCCACGACCTCCACCAGGTTTTCGGAAAGACCCAGGGACGCGCCGATTCTGCGCAGGCGGCGGTCGTAGACGTACGGTGCACAGGCCCCGATCACCAGGCGGTTCAGGTCCGTTTCCCCGGCCAACCGCTGGGCGGCCTCCTCGAACCCCGAGCACCCGCAGAGGCGGTCCGCCTCCAAGACCCGGGCCACGTCCGGGCGTTCCTCGAGGCGTTCGCGAAGATCCTTCCAGGGCAGGTCCTGCTCCTGTCCGTCCAGGCAGCGGCAGAGGAGAACCCCCACGCGGGGGCGCTCCCGGGACACGTCACGGGTCGAAGCGGGTGCTTCCTCCGCAGGCTCCGGCGGCGCTCCGGCGAGGCCGGCCGCCCCGGCGGCCGCGGCACCGGCCTGGAGCACCGTTTCGGCGATGTCCTTCAACCCCGTGGCCGACCCGCACCAGAAGACACCCGGACGGCTCGAGGCCACCGGATCGAAGCCGCTCCCCGAAGCGAAGCCCCAGGCGTTGAGCTCCACACCGGCCGTCTCGGCGAGCCTGCGCATCTCGGGGGTGCTCGCTTGACCGGTGGAGAGCACCACCAGATCGAAGGCCCGCTCCCGGACGGCACCCTCCGCCTCCACGTAGTGCCTGAGGTAGAGGCGGCCGTCCGGACCCGCCTCCACGGCGTGGACGCGGCTCTGAATCAGCTCCGCGCCGGCGGCCTCGGCCTGGAGCTGGTAGCGGAACCCCTCCCTGCCGTAAGCGCGCAGATCCATGTAGAACACCGCGGTTTCCGTGCCGGGCGAATGCTCCTGGACGAGCAGGGTCTCCTTGAGGGCGAACATGCAGCAGATGGAGGAGCAGAAATCCCGGCCCCGCCTGGCGTTTCTCGATCCTACGCACTGGATCCAGGCCACGCTCCCCACGGGTTCCCCCGTGGAAGGTCGAAGGAGCCGGCCGGAGGAGGGACCCGACCCGCTCAGGAGCCGTTCCAGCTCCAGGCTCGTGATCACGTCCGGAAAAGCGCCGTAGCCGTAAGCGTCCGGCGGCCCCGGCTCGTAGAGTCCGCAACCCGGGGCCAGGATCACGGCGCCCACATGGTGAACGGACTCGGTCTCCTCCCCCTCGAGGGAGACGGCCTCGGTGGGGCAGGCCTCCACGCACTCGCCGCACCGGGTGCAGTGGACCGCGTCGATGACGTAGGAAAAGGGGACGTTGTGGGGGACCTCACGGTGGATCGCCTTGCGGGTTCCCATGCCCTCGTTGAACCCGTCCGCCACGTCCACCGGACAGACGGCTTCACAGCGGCCGCAGCCGATGCAGCGTGCCGGGTCCACACCCCTCGGGCGCGTCCGCAGGACCGCTTCGAACCGCCCGGCCTCTCCCTCGAGTCCCGTCAGCTCGGTCATGGGTAGGATCCGGATGTTCTCGTGGAACAGCCCCTTGCGCATGCAGTACTCGGAAGCGGCGTCCCGTTCCCAGGCGGGCAGCATGCGGCAGAGACCGCAGTGGTTGTTGGGGAACTGCTGGTCCAGCCGGGAGAGGATGCCTCCCAGGGCCGGCGAAGACTCGGCCAGGATCACACCACAGCCTCTCTCGGCCAGGTCGATGGCCGCCTTGATGCCGCCGATGCCGGCGCCGACCACCAGGACGTTACCCAGGTTCTGCTCGCTCATGTGACCTCCTGTCCTCTACTCCGCCGTCAGGTCCTGGAACTCACGGTCCTCGAACACGGAGAGGGGCAGCGGCTCGTCCGGGCTGCGACCGGGTTCGTACTCGAAACGGCCCTGCGTTCGATGGGCCGCCGCGCGGAAGAGCTCCATGACCGGCAGGTCCATGGGGCAGGCCGTGGAGCACTGGCCGCAGCCCACGCAGAGCGTGCTCATGTGGAGCATGCGCGTGACGTGAAAGAAGGCCGTGTCCGTGGGAAGCTTGACCTGACCGCGTTTTCCGGCCCACCGGAAGTACTGCTCGGGATCGTGGCGGAAGGTGTCCGTGAGAAACACGCACTCCCGGCAGTAGCAGACCGGACAGGCGGCGCGGCAGTTGTAGCAGTTGATGCACGTCTTGAGCAGGTCCCGGAGCTTGGCGAAGGACCCGCTCCGTTCGCTGTACTCGTGCATCATGGCGTCCCGCTCCGCGGTCCGCCGAGCCACGGTGTCCGCCAGGGCCTCGGCCCGGCCCTGCGGTTCCCCGGTTTCCTCCAGGTCCAGGGTCTCCAGGGCTTCGGCTCCCTCGTCCGTCTGGGCGCAGAGCACGAGCTCGTTTGCGAGGTCCGCGCCGAAGAGGCGCAGCGCGATGTCCGGGCCCTCGTGGACGGGGTGCTCGCAGACCCGGCAGGCCTGGACCAGGGGGAGGGTGTCGTCCTCCTGGACGGCGCGTTCGTGAAAGGCCATGGCCGAGCGATCTCCGGTCTGGGAGGCCAGCGCCAGAAAGTCCCTGGGCTCGAGACGCCCTTCGCAGTCCGTGCTGACCACCAGGATCTGCTCCCGGTCGGCCTGTTTCAGCTTCACGAGCTCCACGTAGGCCCGGTAGTCGCAGGGGCGAAGAAACGCGGCGATTCGATAGCCGGGCTTCTGGAAGGTGAGCGCACTCAGAAGGCGGGCGGCGCTCGTGGCGGTGACCGGAGCCAGGGGGTCCAGTCCCTCGAGCCGTTCCGGGTCCCGCACCAGGGTGTGCATGACCATGACGCCGTCCGGCTGGCGCATGGGCAGGAGCACGGCCTGGACCACCCCCTCCTCCAGCAGGCCCGAGAAGAACCCTTTCAACGCGTCATTGATGTCTCCCGATTCGACGGGAAGCCTCGCACAAGTCGTCATCGTTCGTCCATCCTCCCTAAGGCGGGCTGACGCCCGCAACCCAGCATAGGAACGCCCGGCTCCGGGGGTGAGGTCTTCCTCCGCTCCCTTCCCTCCCGGCCTGGTCATGGGGGAGTTTCGGGGATGGAGTTTCGGGGACACCATACGAAATTCCGAAAAAACGGAATTTCGTATGGTGTCCCCGAAACTCCCTAAGAGCGTCCTCAGGCCACCAGCTCCTTCTCGAGCTCCGTCGGCCCCAGCGAACCCACCTTCTCGGTCATCTCACGCACGGTCTCCGCGAACACGTTGCCCTCGCTCGCCCCGATCCAACGCAGCCACAGCCGGTCCTCCTCCACGCCGTACTGGGCCAGGACCTCCTTGATGAGGGCGACACGGCGCCGGGCCTTGTAGTTGCCGTTGATGTAGTGGCAGTCCCCCGGGTGGCATCCGCCGATGAGCACCCCGTCGGCTCCCTCGAAAAACGCCTTCAGCACATACTTGGGGTCCACCATGCCGCTGCACATCATGCGGATCAAGCGGACGTTGGGCGGGTATTTCTGCCTGGAGGTCCCGGCCAGGTCCGCTGCGGTGAAGGTGCACCAGTTGCACACAAAGGCCACGATGATGGGTTCCCGATCGCTCATGTCCAGCTCCCTAATCGGTGTCGAATGTGTCTGTGCTTATCGGTGTTTGGTTTTTCGCCTTCGCTTTTCC
>CAYYVD010000101.1:0-9665 GCA_964475045.1 uncultured Desulfobacterales bacterium
CATTCTTCAAGACGGGCTTGATACCAACCGAATTTTGATGTAAGGAGTGGACAGACGGTTTCCTGAAGCGCACAACGAACCCTCTCCAATGCTTCGGCCTCCGCGGAACCGAGGAGCCCCTCCTCAAGCGCCGTCTGTGGGGTGTGAAACGAGACGGAGTGTTCACTCGGGTACTCCAGCTGAAGATCCGCCTCTCGCGATGTGATCGATACCTCGATACGACCGATACGGGACTGTTCCATGGTGCACCTCCCATAAAAAAGCGCGGGAGAAGGTCTAAGGGCTCCAAAGAAACCCCCCGGCGCCTCGCGACAACCGGCTTCTCCCGCGCGATTTTACGAGATGTACGAATAGAAATGGCACTTTCGGGTGCCCTCCGCCTTGGATATTCTAGACAGAGAGTTTATATCGGAAAATGCCAGGAGAGTCAAGGGCTTTCCTCCTCCGACTTGCATTTCCTTATACTATCTCTTATATTTTAGCATTGACGTCCAACTGACATTTTACTAAGTGATTGATCTTTCACCTCAAGATCAGGATGAAAAGTTGGTGTTAAACTGAAATCCGATCCTCGCTTACGCTTGGCACGTTTCTTGCTATACAATATCTGGGCGCTCTTGTCATATCCGGTTCTGTCATGCGAGGGAGGCTTTCTTGATGGATACAATTAGTAGATTGAATGTAGTCCTATTGGGCAACTTTAATCCCGCAATACATCATCCTGAATGGTATGACCGTAATCAGATTCTTCCGCCAAATGAAGTAAGGGATATTGCAAGAATTGATAGACGAGATGAGCACAATATTGACGGTGTAAAGGTTGAATTTATTGGCTCAAACGTATATGTTAGTGGTACGGAAGCACATTTAGCTCTTCCATCGTACAGGATAAAGGTTACGCCGGATAGATTTGATGTCACAACAACCAAGAAAGATAAATTTACTGAGCTGCAGGATCTTGTTGCATCTACATTCCGTATTTTGAATCATACTCCTATAACAGCTATAGGTATCAACTTTGTGTCTATCCTTAAATTTAGAGAACCATCTATAGACTTGGTTCATCGTTTATTTTGCGCAGATGCGTCCAAAATCGGCGACTTCTGTGAGAATAAATTTTACATTGATAGCAGAATTAGGTATTCATTTCGAGATTCTGAAGTTAAACTAATTGTTGAGCTGAAAGAGCAAGACGACAAAATTGGAATCAATTTTAATTATCATAAACTTTTTGATGAAAACGACGACACCGATGATGCCATAAGATATTTATTAGACAATTGTAATGAGATGATGAATGAATCTGATAAAGTTATCAGGGCTCTATTCGGGGATCCTGACAATGGAGGCAACAATTGAAGAGCGATTCAGTAGCTAAATTGCATGATATAACCAATTATGAGCTCGATGATCAAAGTCTGTTTGTTAATAAGCTTGATAAGTCTTTTAATAAAGAGGAGATCGAATCGCCGGATTTGATTGACCTCGACAAACAGACCAACAAATATTTACTGACAAGAAATACTAGCGATTTTGTGCTAAATGATTCTTCCCAGTCACAAATTGGCTGGTGGATTGGTCGCATTGAAGAAGTACACGATGATTATTTTAATGCTAGCATGCAGGATGCCAAGGGTCATCATAGCATAGTTGAATTTGACATAAACGAAGTAACGCCCTCCGAGCAGCATCTATTAACACCGGATGCTAGATTTTCATATAGAATATTGCAAGTCGATAAATTTTCAGGTAGAGAATATGTTTCAAAACTAAGCATCAGCGGACCTGCAATATGGACTGAGTATGATGACCAAAAGGCGAAAGAGCTATATCAGGATTTATTTCCAGAGGAGCTTTTTGATATTTGAATAGTCATTTCCTTCAACAAGATGAACTTACCTACCCCAAGGCCGATGAATTTGAAATAACTGTATTTGGTCCTGGGTATGGAGAATCAGTAGTAGTCTACATTCCCGGAATCGGGTGGGGTGTTATTGATTCCTGTGAATTTGGTTCCTTTGACCATCGATTTGTTCCCCCTTTAGAATACCTTAAATACCAAAAAGCAAAAAGTCTAGCCTTTCTCGTATTGAGCCACCCTCACCTAGATCATATTTGCGGAATAGATAGAATCATTAATTACTACCGGGGCAATATTGAACGGGTATGCAGGTATGATGGAGATGGTGTTAGAGAACTAGCCTACTATATGACATGTGAATATACTAAAGCCAGACAAGGCGTTAAACGATTAAAAGAAGCCTTTGAATCAATGAAGGCAGCGAGAGAAGCAGGCGCCGAATTTAGGCGCCTAGGCGCAATGACACATATTATTCCCAGGAAAACTGTTAATATTGAAGGTAGAGATATTGAGATCGATGTTCTGTCATTATCTCCATCAGCATATGATGTCGAAAAATATGTCAGCCTATTGAAACAAGTGTTTCCAAAACTTAATCGTGAATTTATTGAACTTCCAGATAGAGATCATAATTTAATTGCTTCCGCAATCAGCATCAAATTTGGAAATGTTCATGCCTTAATCGGAAGTGATGTTGAACGAGGAAACTGTAACTCAAGCGGTTGGCGAGGGATAATGAGTTCGCATGATGTACCAGAGCTCAAAGTAGACTTCTTAAAGGTTGCTCATCATGGATCTAAAAACGCTCACTCCAAAACCGCTTGGCGTGTTCATTGCAAGGATGAAAATGTTACTTCCGTAATAACTCCTTTCGCAAAAGGTGCTCACCCACTTCCAACCAAAGATGATATTAAACGGGTTAGTGATCTAAGCAAGTCTCTCGGGATTACTTCTAGGACAAACTATTTGCGCCCTATTGATATCTATACCCGCACGATAACTAAAAGGCTTCCCGATAGAATGCAAATTATTCAAAATCCAAGCAAATGTGGCTGGATTACCATTCGATACGACACGAATGGAAACAAAACCGTTAATTTTGCCATTGATCCAGCCTATTGGATTACGAAAGGGGTTCTTGCTGCATAACTTTTTGTATAAAATCGGAATTTTGAAGACGTTGCAGCTATTCAGTTTTAATTCGATGTCGATTTTCGGTTCGGCTTCCTACCTGCCTCACAGAACACCCTGTTTCATCCCTCCCGTCTGTCGCAGAATTCGTTGTCTTGGGCGACTTACATCCGTTTCGGGCGGGCCGTTAGCGCGCCGCGGATTCTGTTCAAAGAGCATTGTGCGCTTGAAATCAGCGATCAGATTTCAACCTTCAGCTTGATCCTCTTCGAGATCTCTTTCACCATGGCCTCCCCGACCTCATCGGCTAGGACGGGTTCCAGCCAATCGAATCCCTCGTGTACCATCTCCTCCGCGGCGTCTCGAAGAAACGGATTCCCCGGGCGCGCCGATTGATCGACCTTCTTTGCGAAGACAGTCTTCCCCCCGATGTTGAACCTCAGCCGCGCCCGTTTCGGATCGTTGTGCTTCCGCTTCCCGCGCGGAGGATTCTTCGCGACGTTCGGGCGGATCGTGATCGCAGGACGTCCGTCATGGACCGCGCGCGCATAGACGAGGTTCGACCCGACGACGGCCTTCCCCTTCCCGATGTGTTCCACTTGGATCGATTTCCGGAGATCTCCGGACTCGAAGGGGATCCTCCCGTGTGCTGTCGCCTTGTCCCGGAGACGCTCTGCGATCAGGAGGACGATACGGTCGAGATCAATGGTCTCCCCTTTCTTCTTCATTCGCTCCTCTGGTTCCAACTTTCGACAGCCTCGATTTCGCTCGACGCGGGCGGCCCGAGGGATCCGCAGAACCCGCACCCGACAAAGAAATCTGAGATGTAGGATCGCGGTTCATCGCTGGCCGGGAGGACGACGAGTTCCACGACGTTGAGATCCCATCCTTTGCAATAGGGACACGCCTTCGAAATCAGCCTCTGCGGATCGGTCGTCATGCCTCATCCATCCCGTGCTTCTCATAAGTCCGCATCCGCGCCCGGGCCGACGCGAGAAGAGGGCCGACATACTCGTCGAGGTAATCCACGACCAAGGCCCGATCTTTTCCCGGCGCTGGTCTCAGGACACGGCCGACGCTCTGTAAGAGACGGCCATCAAATTTAATCGGCGTGCTCAAGAACACGGTCGCCAGGGCGGAAACGTCCATCCCCTCCCCGACGAGCTGTTGCGTCGCCACGAGGACACGGGCGGATCCGTTCTTGACGGCCTCCAGGGATTCGGCCCGCGCCGTCTGTGACATGTCCCCGGTCAACGTAACGACCGGGATTCGACGATCCTCCAGGAGGGCGGAGAGGGCCGAGACGTGATCCTTCCTGTCCGTCAAAACGAGGAGGATCCCGTTTCCGTTCTTCGCTTCCTGCGCCACGTCCCGGGCGATCAGTTCGTTCCGTCCCGGATCCGCCGTCAATTCGGACAACATGCGACTGTATTCTTCGGAAGGGTCGAACCTCGTCTCGAACGAAGTCCTGCGCCATTTCACGACCGCGCGAAGAATATCGCCGGACCGCTGGAGGACGCCGGAGTCGACTGTGCAAGCGAGATCCCCGAGAGCCCAATAGATCAGCCGGCCGAGCTTGTCCCGTCTCCACGGCGTCGCGGACAGGCCCGTCAGAAACCGCGCATCAAAGGCGGTCACGGCCTCGGAAAATGTCCGGCTCGGCGCCCGGTGACATTCATCCACGGCCACGAAGCCGATCATCGGCGCGATCTCGTCCGCGCATTTGTAGATCGAGTTCACGATCCCGACCGAGATCCTCGGGCCGACGAATCGCTTCCCGTTCCCAACGACGCCGATCTCCGAACGCGGGATGCCGAGGAATCGTTGAATCCGGTCGATCCATTGGTTGAGGAGTTCCTTCGTGTGGACGACGACCAAGGCGGGTTGACGCCTCCGCGCGATCACGGCCAGGGCCATGACGGTCTTTCCGCTTCCCGTCGGTGCGGCCAAGGTCCCCATCCGTCGCGACAGGACGGTATCCACGGCCTCGGCTTGATATGGGCGCAGGGACCCATTGAACGTGAAGTCCACCTCCGGGAGGATCCGCGTTCGGTCCTCGAACCGGAGCGGGAGGTCCATCTCTTCCGCCATCCATCGGAGATGCGGCCCGAACCCGCGCGGGACGAGGAGCCCCTCGTCGGTCTCCTCGTATGCGGTCAGGTATCGAGGGATGTTCCGCGTGAAACGGCCCATCCGTTCGGCATCCTGGAAGCGCGGATTAGGGAACGTGAGGGCCTTTTTCACCCACGCCACGAACGCGGCCCGCGCGCCGGTCAAATGAATCCTGGATGATTCCGTCGCGATCATGGGTCTCCCCCATGGAAAAGATGAATGGCCGCCGGGGTGGACATGGACCCGCGGGCACCCCGGCGACCGCGGAGGACGCCCGCGGGCCGGCCGGACGAACCTTTACGTCGTCGCCTCGACGTCGGTGACGTCCACGTCCACGGTGATCCCGCGGTCCGCCAAAGCCTCCAACGCGGTCTTTTTGTTCGCCGCGCTCATCGTCGGCCACGCGAGATCGTCATAATGGAAATGGCCGCCCTGGTAGACGTGACAGTCCGCGTCCGCCGCCGATGCATCACAATCCTTCGCGAGAATCGCGCAGGCGTTCGCCGGGGTCGAAACGACGGTGTACTTGTTCGCGGCCTTCTCCAGGACCGCGCCGCGCGCGAGATCGTTCCCGGACGCGAGCGTCCCGGGGATCGCCGGGGACTTCCCGCCCGAGGCAAAAAGGTTCATTTGATCGCCTTCAGTCCATTCGTGTTCGGTAAAATCGAGAACTCCCATGGTGCCTCTCCTCTCGTGTCCCGGGGATTATTCCCCGTTCGCCATCTTCGCGATATCAAGGCCCGCGCTCTCCTGGTCATCGCCGGATGCCTCGGGGTCCTCTGCGTTCGCGTACTTCGCGATGTCCTGACCCAAGGCCTCCAAATCCTCCTCCGTCGCCGGGGGAGGTCCGTCGTCCGCGGAAGACTTTCCGATCTCCCGGCCAAGGGCTTCGAGATCGTCGTCGGACCTCTTCGCGATCCGTTCCCGCCGGGTCTTCGTCTCGGCCTTCTCCATCTCGTCCAGAGCCTTGACGACCTCGGAAGGCTTGACGGACCCGTCGCGCATGGCCTTTTCCAACGGTGCGCGGTCGTCGTCCAGGAATCTGTTGACGAGGTTTTTGAGTTCGTTCTTTTCCATGGTTCAATCTCCTCTTTGGTCAGGGTTTTTGAACAAGAGATCCTGTGACGTTGATCTCCCGGGGCGGTTTCTGAAACTCCTCTTCCCACTTGCGGGCATCCGCCTTTCTCCGCGCCGCGTCCTCCCGGGCATTCAGACGGCCCCGGAGATCACGGATCAGGGTCTCCAGCTCGTCCCCCGCGATCACGCTCGCCTCGGTGACCCCCAGGATCCCTAGAGAAACGGGAAGGCCGTTTTCTTTCATGCCGTTGAGACGGTCGATCACGGCACGCTCGAACGCCTCGTCCATCGCCTTGATTGCCTCCAGACGTTCGACGAGATCGGCGGTCACGTCTTCCCTCCACGCCAAAACCGCGCGCCGGACGGCCGCTTCCAGCTTCTTCACCGCGTCGTCCCGTTCCATCTTGAGTTCCGCGACGAGGATCGCCGTGTTCTCGGAGATCGACTTGAACGTGTCGCGCTGCGCGCGGACTTTGGCGATCTCCTCAGACACGGCGTCAACGGATCCCTCCGTCGCCTCTTGGAGGAGCTCCTGTTCCCGGGCCTCGGCCTCCTCGACGCGCTCCCGGAACATTTCGAGCTTCTCGTCGTGGAGATCCACGCGCTCCTGCACGCGCCTGTACTGACGAGCCTCCCGCGCCGTCGTCTTCGCGATCCTTTCCTCGGCGTCATCCGCGTACCGCTTCAGGGTTGCCTTTGCCGCCGCGCCGTCCCCGTTTCGACGATTCCAAATCTCATGGACGACACGGGTCGACCGGAGACGTTTACTCACGGCCTGTTTCGAGATCCCGAGGATCTCCGCGGCCCCGGTGATCGAACCTTCCGCCTCGGCCACGGCCGCAATGATTTCATCCAATGGCCTCGTGTCTTCTCTCATGGTGTCCCCCTCCTTAAAATGGAAGGCTTGGGCCGCAAAAGCCCCGCCTTCGGATTATTTTCGCGCCGGAGACAATTCCCCCGCCGCTCCGTTTGTCCAGTTCATAGACACAACCCGCGAGACTGTTCGCGAGATCGTCACTTCCGGTTCGTGGATGGTCGATGTTGTCTTTCCCTGACGCCCCCGGTCGGCGCTCCAGGTCCGTCAACTCACCGATCAGCCGTTCGTGATTCGGGAACACGACGCGGCCCGTGTTCAATGGACCCTCCAAATTGAGATACAAATCGCTCTTCGGCTTCTCGGCCGGGATGTACTTTATGCCCTCCCGCTCGAACGAGGACTGCACCCACGCGGCCCCGTATCGGTCGCCCACGATCTTCGAAACCCTGTACTCCCGACAGAGATCCGCGATCTGCCTCACGATGCTGTCCGGGTCGAACGGCGGTTTCCATCCCTTCACGAGATCCACCACGATCTTTTTCCCCTCCCTGTGACCGATGGAAAGGGCCGTCCAGTCCTTCCTTCCGCCGCTCACGTCCACAAACGCCGTGTACCGGGGTCCGTCCTGCGGGGCCTGATTCTCGGGAAGCGTCGCGGATGCCTCGACCCGTTCTTTCGCAAACGCCGCCGCTGAGTCGTCCCGCCATTCACTGTAAAATTCTGTTTTCGCGGACGTTGCGTCCCGGTCCATCGCACGGGAGATCACGGAACGGGATAGGGACGGGTTCATGGTCAAGGAATCGCTCCACCAGACGAGAACGTCGGCGTCGTCATGGCCCCAGTATTTCTCCCATGCCTCATAGGACGGTCCCCGCTTCGCGTAGACGCTACTGGCGCACACGAGGGTCGATCCAGGAATCGTCGCGAGAGACGGACGCAGGGCGTCGAAGATCCGGTTCGCGGGATTGGAAAGCGTCTCATCGTCCCGCCAGAACGAAGCCTCATCTGCCGAACCATGCGCAACCGTCGGCCCGCGTCCCCCTGCGCGCCACGAGGTGGTCCCGATCTCGATGTCCACACGAGTCGTCAACTCGATCCGCTCCTTCGTCTCCAGGGCCACGAGGGAACGCAGGAGATCGTTGCTCTTGATGATCCCGGCCGCATACCTGAAAATCTGCCGCGCCTGTCGTCGATCCACGGCAAAGATCGGGTTCATCACCCTCTCGCCCGGCGCGAGATATGGGGTGTAGTCCCGGAAACAACTCCGATGAACGAGGAGGACGGCCAAGGCGAAGGACTTCCCGGATCGACGGCCCGAGAGGAACCACGCCTCCGAGAACGGTCCCTTCGGAGGTTCACGTCGGCCCGTGCATCGACGGAAAACCTCCATATCCTCGGCGTCCAGGGAGAGACCGTCCAGAACCTTAAACGCCGTGAACCACGCGCTCCACGTCGTCTTATCCTGGAACGCGGACCCGAGAAGCGCGTCGTCGTGACAGCATTGGATGATGTCGATGTTCACGCCTTCACCCCGATCCGTCCGTGCAGATCCTCGAAGTCGCGCATCCGGAGAAGCACGAGATCGTCACAATGGCGCTTCCCGTGGACGTGGACGACGACGGCCGGGATCTTCCCGTCGGGACAGTTCGCCCGGGCCTGTGACATGAAGGTCTCCCCCACGAACCGGACGCGGGACTTCACCTCGACCGACAAGAGATCGTGACTCACGTCCTCTCCTCCCAGGACGCCGACCCGTTCCCCTCCGAGGGCCTTCGCGACGTGCCGTTCAGCCGCCTTGCCGCGCTCCCTGTTTCGCCGTGATGCGTTCATCTGGTTTCCCCCTTGCCTCGGTATGCGTCGGACCCCGTCGTGCCGCTCCTCACCCATCCTCGGGCCAGGAGCGGCGGCCCTTGTGGATGATCGGATAACAGTCGCAGCCCCTACCGTCGAAGACCGCGCACCAGGGTTCATGCAGGACCATCGTCTGGGTCCCCTCATCGTCCCGGCCCTCGATCTGTCGGTCGTGATCCTCGATCAGCGTCATGACTTCCCGTCCTTCCCGGCCGCCTCCGGGCCGTAGTTTTCCTGGATGTAGGCCGTGAGATCCGGGGCCCGGGTCGGCCGCTTCTTTCCGAGCTCGTGGATCGCCTGGATGTGACGGCGGATGGATTCGCAGTAGGTCAGGAAATTCTTGTCCAGGACGGGGAGGAGGTTCCCCTTCTCGTCCACGACCTCCGCCCGCTTTCCGACGAATCGGCCCACCTGAATAAGGACGATCAACATCGGGCGGATGCTATCCAAAAGGGTAAGCTGTGCGCCGGACATTTCAGACCGGCCGCCGTAATCCCCCGCGATTCGGTCCAGGGCCGTTTCAATCTCCCGGTAGTCCTTGGTCCGGGCGTCACCGAACCGTCCTTGTGCCATCTTCGAGTGCACCCCGTGTTTCAAGGCAGTCGGTTTCCCTTTAGGCATCTGCCGTCCCCCTCTTGATTTCGCGTTGACCACGGCCCTCGAACCCCCTGACCGGAAAGGCATCCCCGGTCCGCCCACTACCCTCGGACGGTAACGGATCAAAGGGCGTCGAGGTACGACTCCAGCTCCTTCCGGTCGAACAGGAGCTTGCGCCCGATCCGCTTCGGCCTGACCGGGAACGGGTTCTCCGCGCTC
>CAYYVD010000101.1:9675-14393 GCA_964475045.1 uncultured Desulfobacterales bacterium
GCAGCGGTTGTACAGGGTGCGCGGCGCGAGCCCCATGAAGAACGCGGCCTCTTTAACTGTCAGCATCCTTTTTCCCTCGATCTGTGGTGCGTCCATTTTGACCTCCATCCATAAAATCGGAGCACATAAGGGGTGCGGGCGCGTGTTTCCGCCGCGGTTCTCCCGCCCCCAAAACCCTCCGCTTCTCGGTCAACCGCTGGAGGGTCTGGAGGGTTTGGAGGGTTCTCGTATAAAGCCCCCATGAGAAACCCCCTTTTTTTAGTTTGGAAAGTTACGCAAAAACCTTCCAAACCTTCCAACCCTCCCGGCCATCACCTCGAACCTTCCTCCAATAAGCCGATGCCGAGGAAGTATTTGTTGCCATCTTTTGCGCTGTCGAATCGTTCTTTCATGTCCTTTCCAAACCTCGTATGGCTTACTGGCCTGTGGCCGGAAACCTCACACCATTTCCTATAAGCCTCGTATAGTTTGCTTGATTGCGTTTTTGCCCCTTGATGCAGAATGCAGCGCTCTTTGATGAAGTGACCGACTAGATCCTCGTCGTCCCGGTATTCCTGTGTCGCGGCCCTGACGATCTCGGGAGGATCGAGGCCGCGCCGCTGATATTCGAGGACTCCCCGGACGAGCCATGCCAGGATTCCGGGTGCCTCGGCCCGCAGTTTGTCCGGAAGATCCGGATCCGCCTTCCGTTCATGTTCCTTCTCCGGGCGATCAACGAACGAAACGTCAAAGGGGATGAGGTAGATTCGCTCCCACAACGCATAGTCGTTCGCCGGCGCATGCGGTCGATAGTTCGTGAGGAGGAAGAGGGTATGCGTCGGCCTGAAGGTGACGGGTTTTGAGTAAAGTTCCCGCCCTGTGAGGGTGTCTCCGCCCGTCAACCACTTCACGCGGTCGGCGTTCAATCTGCGCCCGTCCCCGGTCTCGGATGCCCATACAATGCGTTGATTCTTGAGCGCCATGATGTCTGGGGTCGGTGTGCCGCTCCTCCTTGAATAGGCTTGCGCTAGGAGCATTTCAGCCTCGACGGGGCCCGCGAGGGGGCCGAGGACGTGGTGAAGAGTTTCAAAGATGGTCCCCTTTCCATTTCGCCCCCGTCCGTAGAGGATTGGCAGTTTATGGTTGGTCACTTGACCGGTCAGCCCGTACCCGAAGAGCCGTTGAACGGAGTCCACCAGCTCCTGACGATCGGCAAAGATGTCGTGGAGCGCCTTTTCCCAAGTCGGCGCCGGTGTGTCGATCCCGGTCCACTCTGTTGGGATGCTCCTGCGGATGTAATCCCCAGGGCTTCCCTCTCGATGCTCCCGGGTCCGCAGGTCAATCACCCCGTTCTTCACCCCGATCAACCAAGGGTTCCGGTCCCATTCCTGCGTGAGCGCGAGACTGTCTTTTCCCGACCGGGCGAGCTTCAGGACGTTCTGACGGCGGTGCGCCTTCTGGAGGTTTCGGATTCGAGAGATGAGGGCTTTTTCGGTGTTCGCGTGTTTTTTTTCCGCGACGCCGTCCTGTTCCTTCGCGGCCTTCCGCTGGAGCCAGTTTTGACGCTGCGCTTCCTGTTCGTAGGCCTCCACCACGTCGTCCACGCGGGCGATCACCTCGTCCACGTCGTCCTCGACCCAAGTGTGCCCGCTGTTCGCAAACCAGAGGCCGAGCTTGTGATCGAAGCAAAACCGACCCCGATGTATGGCCTCGAAAATCGCCGCGTCACCGCGCTCATCACGGGCCAGCGCGTCCAAGACCTCGTTGCTGTCCAGCTTCCCCGCGTCCGGGTCCATTGAGCGAAAGTCCTGTTCAAGGTCCTTCAGCATCTCACCCTCTTCCCGACCTCCGACAACCACAGAATCCGTTGCCATGTTCCCTTCTCCGCTCGAATGCATCCCGGGAATCGCGCGAGACGCGCTGGGTGTCCGCACGCCGGATCCACGCCCACGGGCTCCAACATTCCCCGGAACAGGCGACCTTTGATCTCCCAGATCCAGTCTTCAGCGGTCTCCACCCGGGCCAGGGCTTGAACATCGATCCATGCGTGAACAGACTTGTTACCCGAATCCACGAGGGCCTTGACCGGAAGGCGGGGCGAGGTCCAGAAACGGATCTGATCCTCTCGGGACAAATTGTCGAACTCGACAAGGACGTGCCGAAACGCCGTGATATTCCGGTTCCCCCGGAACGTTTCCCCGTCACCGCTTTCCTTCGGTGCCGGATTCCCGGAGACGGGATTCACGATGATGAGAGGCCCCGCCGATCCGCCGTTCCGAAAATATGAGATCCATTGCGACACGGTGCGGATGTTCTCCCCAGGAACCCCGGCCTCGTGCCGATCTCCGATGAATAGGCGGTTCTCGGGGTCGAACAGGGTCTCCAGGAATAGGGCTCGATCCCCCTGGACGGCCCCGAGAAGGCGGATCGGGGATGCTTCCCATAGGTCGGCCTCGTCCGACGTCCACGACCGGGCCAGGATCTTTTCCAAAACAGCCTTTCCATTCTTGACGGTCGGCTTCGGTGTGCGGGGCCTCGGTTGCCACTCGCTGCCGCCGTGATCCGCCACGGCCCGCCGGATGGCATCATGGATTTCGCGGTCCGGGGTCTTCCGGCCTCCAGGTGGGATCGAAGACCTAATGTCCCGGAAGATCGCATCGGGGTCCAGACCGGCCATGACGCCGAGGTTCGCCGCCCCCAGGATCGCCGGGTGACAGCCGTTGCCCCCGGGCGCAGGGATGCTGGTCAGCTTCTCCCGGTACCGCTCGGCAATCATCAGGCCCCCCCCCAGGATTTCGTCCACGTCGACCCCCAAGACCGCGGTCCACCGCTCCCTTTCCCTTGGGCTCAGCCGCCGCTCTCTCCGTAAGACCCTCGAAATTTTTGCCTCGTGTTTTCCGATAAGGGACGCGAACTCCCGCTGCGTCGGTATACCGGCGCGATTAATTGCGGCTCGAAATTTTAGGATATTGCGGCTCATGTGATCCTCTCTCGATAATGCTGACCAATAGTGTTTGGCAAACTGTTTGCGTCTGTCAAGAATCTTAGCGCTATATATAGCGCTCCCCATTTTTTTCTCTTACAGCGAGGAAGAAAACCAAGGGTCCATCTTGGCCTTGACAATCAGTCAAGTCAGCGAATCCCGTTGAAATGCCGTCAAAATCCGATGAATTCCATAAATGGAATTATGTAGGGTAGGCACAATTATAGGGAGGGGCTTAGAGTTGCTTGAAAGGGGCTTTAAGGTAAGTAGACGCTACCCAAGGGAGCCTTAGGGAAAGCTTTGATCGCTCAAGGGGGGTTCACGTAAAACCTCACGCATACAAGTAAAACCGGTTGTCAAGAAAATTATGAAGCTTCGGCTTAATCCCGTTGTTTACAGGGTAGTGTGCGCCCATAATACGGATCTCCGTTGACCAAGTTGCATTATTTCGGTCGTTTCTTCCCGACCCCCTCAAAGCACTATCCCCGCCGGGTAGTGCGCTTGGTTGGTCAACACAGGTCAACAAGAGGCGGAAAACTCCCCTGCCGATCCCGGTGTTGACCTCATGTTACGACCCGAAGAAAAAAACGGGGAACGCCGGAATTGACCGGGTTCCCCGCGTGCCCCTTGCTTTTACTTGGTTTGACCGTTTAGATGCCGAAACCACGCATATTTTGTCTTGAGGGGGTAGTGGGCGAAAGCCCGTGGGGGTTCAAGTCCCCCCTTCGGCACCAGTCATAAGACAAGAAAACCGAACGATTACAGGGGATTGGGCGTTGATGCCCGTCCCCTGTTTTCATCTTGGGCCTCTTTTGGGCCTCCTTTTTCACGTAAAGGTCCGCCTTTCTCCCTGTCCAGTGGCTGGTAGACCTTCTCCATGAAGGCGCTCCCGTCATCGCGCTGGTAGTTCTTGATGTAGGAGTAATACCGGTCGTGGATCATCTGAAGGGTCTCATGCCCCATCATCTTCTGAACCCAACCCGGTAATTCCCCGGCATCCAACATCAGGGTGGCGAACGTGTGGCGGGTCTCGTAAAGACGCCTCTTCTCCAACCCGGCTTTCTCAAGAGCACGCTTCCACACGTGGGTGTTCACAGAGACCGGAAGCACGGGTTGATGGTATTGATTCAGAAAGACGTATTCCGATTCACTGGCGGTAACCCCTCGCTGTTTTTGTAAGGCGTCAACCACAGGCGGCAGCATGTCGATGTCTCGAACGGACCTCTTGGTCTTGGGGGATTTCTCTTCTCCTTCCACTCTCGTTTCCCGGACCTTGATAATTCCCATTCGGAAATCGACATTCTTCCACTTCAAAACCGACATCTCGCCAAAGCGCATCCCTGTGAAGAACGCCACGACGAAGAAGTTCCTGTAGCGCGGACTCACCACCTCTAGGAAGTGGTTGACCTCTTCTATGTAAGTATATTTTGAAGTGATTTTTACTAAAATTTTTTCACTATTTTTTGATTTTAATGAAAAAAAATATTCTTACCTATTATCAATCTCAAATCCATAAATTTATGTGTGATCGCAATTAAATCCATCGAATTCAATACAAATTTGTTCGGCAAATGTATGAATCGGAAATTTGAATGACTTGAGGTAGAAACTTTTTTTTTAAAAAAATTCATTTCTTTTCATTTTTTTCGGCACTAAACCGTCACCAAAAGACAATATATAGTATATAAGCTAAAGTAATTGGCTACAATAGGAACACCCCCTGCTCGCGACTGCTCGCTAAAACCCTCAACACCTT
>CAYYVD010000102.1:0-14375 GCA_964475045.1 uncultured Desulfobacterales bacterium
CCTGCTCGGGGTGGATGCGTGGAGGTTCATGCTGTGCCAGATCCCCCTGACCGGGTTCACCCTGGCGGCCGGTCTGGTGTTCCTCCGGCCACTCCTGCCCAGACACGAGGAGATGGGCGAGGAACCCGCGGGCCGGGATCAGGGTGCATGGCAGACCTTCCGCCGCGAGGTGCGCCCCATAACCCTGGTGATCCTGGCGCTCCCTGCTGTGTGGCTCTTCGAGGCGGGAACGGGTGTGAAGCCGCCCCGGCTCACTGCGGTCTTTCTGGGTCTCGGGTTGTGCCTCGTATGGGTGTTGGTGCAGAATCGGCCTTCACCGGGCCGGGCGGCCCGGAGTCTGCTGAACCGCGCCTCGGGCGGGCTGCTTCTGCTCATCTGCGGGATCATGGCCTTCAAGGGCGTGCTCATGGAGAGCCACGCCGTGGGCATGATCCAGGAGGAGATGGTGCGATTCGGCATCCCGCCCCTGGCCGTTCTCATGGCGGTGCCCTTCCTGGCCGGGTTCATCACCGGGGTGGCCGTGGGCTTTGTAGGGGCGTCCTTTCCTCTGGTGATCGCACTCCTGGCCGGCCGGACCGGGCTCGATTACCTGGCCCACGCCACCCTGGCCTATGCCTTCGGGTACATGGGCATGATGCTCTCCCCGGTCCACGTGTGCTTCCTGGTGACCCGGGACTACTTCCACTCGAGCCTGGGACGGGCCTACCGGCACCTGGCGGCCCCGGTGGCCATGGTCCTCCTCACGACCCTCGCTTACGTCGCCCTGCTTCTCGCCCTGGCCTGAGGCCGCCCGGCTACTGGAAGTCGACCCGGCACTTGAGCCCGGCGGGCAGTTGGTGCCCCGGGTTGGGCATTCGGAGGCGGACGCCGAAGGTCCCGCTGGCCGCGTCCAGGACCCGGTCCACGATGATCACCTGGGCCGTGCGGGGCCGGCTGCCGGGCAGCTCGGGACGCACCTCCGCCTTCATGCCGGTCTTGATCGATCCGAACCGCTCCACGGGCACCACCACCTCCACGTACAGGGGGTCGATCCGCGCGATCTCCAGGATGGGCTCCTCGCCCACGTACTCGCCCGGGGAGAGCAGCCGCTCCACCACCACCCCGTGAATGGGGCTTCGAATGGTGCGCATGGACAGGCGCGCTTCGGCCTCCTGAAGCTCGAGCCGGGCGATTTGCAGCTCGGTCTCCATCTCGTCCTTCTCGTGGATGCTGATGAGCTCCTGCCGGTAGAGGTCCTCGTTCCGTTTGACCTTGCGCAGGGCGAACTCCACCCGGGAGCGGGCCAGCGCCACGGCAGCCTGCTCCACGTCGGAGGTGATCCGGGCGACCGCCTGGCCCTTCTCCACCCGGTCGCCCCGCTCCGCCAGGACCTCCTCCAGGGTGCCCCGCACGTGGCTGCTGACCTCCACCACCTGGCTCGGCTCGATGAGCCCTTCGTAGGCCGGCCCCGCCTCGGCCGACGCCGCTCCCGGGAGCAGCATCAGCAGTCCCGTCGTCACCACCGTCCACACACCCCGCGCCTGAAGGGTCATACGCGCCCTCCTTTCCTCTCGTCTCGCATGCCGTATCACGCCTACTCCTTACTCCTGCCCGCCGGAGAACGACAGCAGGTTTCCGCGGCGCTCGTCCGCCCGCAGGAGGTTCTTTCGCATGCGGGCGTGGTGGCGCTCCACGCGTTTCTGCGCGAAGCGGACGACCCGCCCACCCACACGCCTCCAAGCCGGAAAGCGGGTGCGGGCCAGCCGGAGGGCGGCCCACCCGATGAGCCCCCCGCGCCCACCCTGCACCACCGGGTCCTCCAGGGACAGAACGGCCTCATGGGTGCCCGGGTCCCCGAGCCGGCCGCACCGGCCCGCCAGCTGCCGGTCGATGCGGGCCGCCTCGTGACGCTCCGTGAGGATGACGTGCAGCCCGCCCTTCTCCTTCACCCCGGCCCCCAGGCGAATGTCCGTCCCCCGGCCCGCCATGTTGGTGGCGATGGTAACACACCCCGCCTCCCCGGCCCGGGCGATGATCTCGGCCTCCTCCCGGTCCTGCTTGGCGTTGAGCACCTGGTGCGGAACACCCTTTTCCGCGAGGAGACGCGAGGCCAGCTCCGAGGCGGCCACCGAGCGGGTTCCCACCAGCACAGGCCGGCCCTCCTCATGGGCGGCCTGAATCCGGTCCGCCACATCCCGCCACTTTTCGGTCTCGGTGCGATGAATGCGGTCGGAGAGGGCCTTGCGGCGCCGGGGCTTGTGCGTGGGGATGGGCACGACCCGAAGGCCGTACACGTTCCACAGCTCGCCTCGCACCTCCCGGGCGGTTCCGGTCATGCCGGAGAGGTTCAGGTACCGCTTGAAGAACCGCTGGTAGCTGATGCGGGCCCGCGTCTCGGGACGGCGGGTGAGCTCGACCCCCTCCTTGGCCTCGATGAGCTGGTGGAGGCCCCCTTCGTAGGACCGGTCCGCCATGATCCGGCCGGTGAACTCGTCCACGATCTGGACCTTATCGTCCTGCACCACGTAGGCCTCGTCGCGGTGAAACAGGTGGATCGCCGACAGGGCCATGCGCGCGGTCTCCTCCCGCCGCACCACCCCGCCCCACAGGGGACCCAGATCGTGGGCCGCCCCTCGAAGCCGACGCCGGCCGGCCTCGGTCAGGGTGACGTCCCGTTCGAGCTCTCGAATCTCGAAGTCCCGGCCCCGCTCCAGGTCCCCGGCCAGGGCCAGGGCCTGCGCCAGAAAAGCCTGCTCGTCCTCGGACCCGCCGCCGCCCGAGATGATGAGGGGGGTCCGGGCCTCGTCGATGAGCACGCTGTCCGCCTCGTCCACGATGGCGTAGTGGAGCCCTCGGAGCAGGGGATTCCGCACCCGGGACCCCCGGCCGTACAGGGACTCGCTCTGGAGCCGAAGGGCCGAGGTCCGTCCCTCCATGGCCAGCCAGTCGCGCAGGTAGTCGAAGGCGATCTCCTTGTTGGTGCAGTAGGTCACGTGGCACCCGTAGGCGGCCCGGCGGTCGGGTGGCGGCACCTCATGGACCACGCAGCCCACGCGGAGCCCCAGGGCCTCGTACACGGGACCCATCCAGTCCGCGTCCCGGCTCGTGAGGTAGTCGTTCACCGTGATCACGTGGACCGGGATCCCCGCCAGGGCGGCGGTCCCCGCGGCCAGGGTCGCGGTGAGGGTCTTGCCCTCGCCGGTCTCCATCTCCGCCACCATGCCGCCCAGCAGGACCCGGCCGCCCACGATCTGGGTGGGAAAGTGGCCCATGCCCAGCCTCTGTCGTGAGATCTCTCGAATCAGCGCGAAGGTCCGGGTCACGGGGTCTTCCCTCAGGCCCTCCCGGTGAAGTCGAAGGCGCAGGGTCGCGGCCTCTGCGGAAAGACGCTCCTCGGACCACCCGAAAAGCGAGGCGCCCTCCCGCTCCACACGGGCCACGAAGCCGGGCATACGGGCGTCGCGAATGCGGCCGAGAGCGGCGAAGCAGCCAGCCGCCCGGTGGGCGCACCGGTCCAGAACGCCGGGAGGACGATCCGGCCGCTCCGGCCGAAGGGCGTGGGTGGCGGGTGGGTGGCGGGCCAGGGTTCCGATCATGGTCACCTACACGTTGAAGCGGCTCAGCAGGGTGCGGCGGATGCCCCGGTACAACTGAAAGGCCAGGGGCTCGGCCGGGTGCTCGAAGCGCACATACACCCGTTCCCCGAGGGCCCACAGGGGCGTGCCCGGCAGCTGCACCTCAAAGTGAAACAGGGTCTCGAACGCCCGGGCCTTGTCCTTCTCCCGGGGGTCCAGGGCCAGAGAGCCCCCGCCTTCCAGGCTGAGGGCCAGGCTGGGGAGCTCTCGAGAGGCCGCCGGCACCTCCCGCAGGACCTCCGCCGGAAGCTCGCGGGACACGTTCTCGGCCAGGCGGGCCCGGACCCCGCGCGTGGCCGTCCGCACGCGGTCCACGTACGACTGCGGGACCACCACCCGTGCGGTGACCCGGGAGAAGTCCACCACATAGCCCACGGGAGCCCCCCGCCGCAGGAAGCGGCCCGGAGCGTCCCGGGCCTCCGGGAACAGGAACACCCCGCCGGCCGGGCTTCGAATCAGGAGCTCCTCCAGGGCCGCCCGGGTGCGCTCCAGCTCGGCCTCCAAGTGCGCCACCTCGTCCCGAAGAATCTCGGCCTCGGTCCGGTCCCGGGTCAAGCTGCGCCGAAGCTTGGCCTCCAGCTCCCGGTGACGGGCCTCGAGCACGCGCTCCTCCTTCTTCAGCTCGGCGTTCCGGCACAGAATCAGGGGATCCCCCGGATCGACCCGGGTGCCCGGCTCCGCCACCACCCGCTCCACGAACCCCTCGCTCGAGGCGTGCACCCTCGAGTTCCGGGGGGCCCAGAGCACGCCCTCGGTCACGGTGAAGGACGGGACCGGCACGGCCAGGAGGAGGGCCGCCAGCAGCCCCACGGCCAGCACGGCGAGGCCCAGCACCCGCCCGCGCCGTTCCTGCATGCGGGGCTCGGTGAGGGCGTTGTACAGCGTCCTCCCGAAGGGAAAGAGGAACATGCCCGCCAGTCCCCAGACCGCCAGGATCACCCCGGCCACGAAGAACTTGCTCGCCACGAACAGGCCGATGCGAATCACGATGAAGATGCGGTAGGCAAAGGAGGCCACCGCGTACACCGCCAGCCAGGGGGCCTCGCCCGGCGCGGAGGCGGGGTTCTCCTCGTCCTTCATGCCCAGGAGCCGGCGCTTGATCACATAGCCGATGTACCGGGTGCTCCGCATGGCCAGGTTCGGGATCTCCAGCAGGTCGGACAGGATGTAGTAGGCGTCGAAACGCAGGAGCGGGTTGCCGTTGAACAGGATCGTGCTTATCCCCGCAATGATCATGGTATTGAACGCCACGGCCCGGACCACCCCCGGCTCCACGTTCACCCACACGATCACGGCCAGGGCCGCCAGGAACATCTCGGCCAGGATTCCGGCCGCCCCCACGAGCATCCGTTTCCGCTTGTTGTGGAAGGCCGTGGAGGAGGACGCATCCACATAGGGAACGGGCACGAAGACGAGGATCATGACCCCCATCTCGTGGACCTCTCCGCCCCAGCGCTTGATGGTGTAGGCGTGTCCCAGCTCGTGGAGCGCTTTGACCAGGGGGTAGATGAACCACAGGAGCACCAGGTTCTCGAGGGCCAGGACCCGGTCGGCCAGGTTGGAGGTCAGGCCCTCCCAGTGGGTGACCAGAAGCACCAGGCCCGTGCCCACCACGGCGCACCAGAGAAGCATCCCGAACCACCCCAGGACGGGCCGGACGAGAAAGGACGTGGCCGCCAGAAACCGCTCCGGATCCACCAGGGGAATGCGCACGGCCAGGGGGGACCGGACCTGCCGCAGAATGCGGCTGCGACGCCGGCGGCGGCGGCGGACGTGCAGGTCCTCCACGTCCGGGGGCATGTCCGCTTGAAGCACATCGGCCTGGTGCAGCCGGCTCAGGAGCTGAAGGACCTCGTCCTGGGTGGGCATGTCGTCGCCGAGCTCGGCGCAGGCCGCCTCCCAGATCTCGTTCAGGGTCCGCCGGCCGTCCATGAGCCCGATGACCTGGTAGGCCTCGGGCGAGAACCGGTGAAAGCGGTTGGAGGCGTGGTCCTGGAGAACGTACCAGTCCCGTCCCCGGTAGGTGTGCCGGTGGATCTGGGCGTGGCTGCGCAGGCGGGGCTTGAGGTCCGCCACCCGGTACCAGGACTGGCTGAACAGAGAAGAAACCAAAACCGTCTTCCTCGCGCTCCCCTTGGAGTTTCGGGGACACCATACGAAATTCCGATTTTCGGAATTTCGTATGGTGTCCCCGAAACTCTATGGTGTCCCCGAAACTCCCCTTACGGCCACCACGACCAGAGCCAGAGGGTGAACCACTCCCGCAGGCCCTGGGTCCAGACGGCCAGGAGGGGCCGGCGGTCCACGTGGATCTTGCCCACCCCTTCCATGCCCGGACGCAGGCGCGGCGAGCCCTCCGTCAAGAAGGCCTCCACCCGAAAGGTGTTCTTCCCCTCCTCCGCCTCGGTGATGGGGGTGATCTTCTCCACCACGAAATCAAAGGCGTCCCCGGGCAGGGCCGAGAGGATCATGCGCCCCTCCTGACCCACAGCCACGTCCGCGATGCGCCGCTCCTCCACGCGCAGGATCACCCGGTAGGAGTTCAGGGGGGCCACCTGGAACAGCTCCTCGCCCTTGGACACCGACCCGCCCAGGCGCTGAGTGAGGTCCCCGCTCAGGAGGAGACCGTCGATGGGCGCTCGAATTCGGGACCGCCCAAGCCGGTTCTCCACCAGCTCCAGTTGGGCCTCGGCCTGCTCCAGCTGGGCCTTGATGATGCGGGCCTCGGCCCGTTCGTGCTTGGCCTGAGCCTCCTGGTACTGACGCTGGTACTGGGTGCGTTTGCTCAGCCAGTTGAGCCGCTCCAGCCGCAGATCCCGGTCGTCCAGGGTGCAGAGCACCTCCCCCGAGTCAACCACGTCCCCGGCCCGGGCCTCGCCTTCCTTGACGTACCCGTCGAACGGGGCCACCACCACCCGCTTGACCCGACCTTCCAGGGTGGTGTCGGCGGAGATGGTGTAATCGGTCTTCTCGAAGAACAGAAACGCGGTCACCGCGGCCAGGGCGATCACCACCAGCTTTCGCCCCAGATAGCGGGGTCCGAAGAGGCGCCCCAGCTGAACACCGAGGGCCTCGGCGGCCTTGACGATCAGCAGCCGGTCCTCCCGCCGCTTGGTCTCCAGGGCCGGAAACAGGAGGGCGGCCACGCTTCGGCAGAAGTCGGCCTCCGCCTCGGTGAAGGGGGCGTCCGAGGAGCGCTCCAGGGAGAGGGCGCCGGCGTACCGGTCACCGGCAAAGAAGGGAAGGGTCAGGATGCATCCGGCCCCGTGCTGCCGGGCGAGCTCCTCGTGGTCACGCAGGATGGCGGGCTCCCCGTCCGGGGGGCCGGGATAGAACAGCTCCTTCCGCTGGCTCACGGCCTCGTCCATGGCCGCGCCGATGGCCCGGATCAGGTTCATTCGCTTGCCGAACTCGGCGCTGTGGGAGACCGCTCGAATGCGGATCCGGCCCCGGCGCATGAACCCCAGGCTCACGCGGTCGCAGTGGAGCACCGTGGCCAGCTCGGTGACAAACCCCATGCAGGCGCGCTCGAAGCGTTCCTCGGAGAGCACGCCCGCCAGGAGGTCCACGGCGGATCGAAGCCGCTCCAGCTCGGCAGCGTCCTCCCGCATGCGCCCGCGGCGAAAGAGCACCTCCAGCCAGGCCACCCCCCACTGAAGGCTGGTCATGGCCCAGGTGAGGTCCTCCTCCTGCTCCGCGGCCACGTCCACCGCCACCACCCCCTGGAGGGTCTCGCCCACGATCACTGGGTAGGCGGCCCCGTACCGGGGCCCACGAAAGGGCGTGCCCGAGTCGTCGGGCTCCAGCTCCAGCACCAGGCCGCACCGCTCCTCCAGGACCCGTTCCGAGATCTCGGCGAGGCCTTCGGAGACCTCCACCGTCTCGGGCCAGCGCGCCACCGGCTCGTACGCACCTCCCGCCTCCCGGGCCAGGATGAGGCCCCCCTGGTTCGCCCCGGGGATCAGGGCGCACTGCAGGGCCAGCCAGGACCGGACATAGGCCTCGCGGTCGCCGGCCTCCCGAAAGCGGACCCAGAGGTCCGGATCGATGCCGGGCAGGCCGTTCTCGGTTCGTTTGGATTCCGGCTGCAACCCCGCCTCCATGGCTCCTGGACATTCGGCCTCAAATCAGCACCGGCCCGCCGCGCACCCCGCGGTGTGCTCGGCAGGCCGGTGAAGCGGTCCCCTGGTCCCCAACCCGCGGTCGCCGAGACAACCGTCGTTTGGAGGTTCGGGTTCGTACCCGATCAGGCACCCTCGATCTTGATCTCTCCGAAACGCGCTTCGTACTCCCGAATGATGTTGTTCATGAGCACGGAAAGCCGCTTGGCGGCATAGGGATTCAGAATGACCCGGTTGCTCAGCAGCACGGTGAGCTGCTGCTGGCCGCCGTGCCAGCTCTGGTTCGTCCCGAAGAGCAGCGTGACCTCCTCCCGCGTGCTGGTCACGTTGCAGACATTGGCATACGAGCTGGTCATCCTGGAATCGTCCCAACGCACGGTCGGCCCCTGACGCACGGTCTCATCCGCTCCCGCTCTCTTTTCCTGAGCCGCTCCCGTCTCCCTGGTTTCGTCCTTTTCCTCAGTCTTTTGGGCCATGATTCCTCCCTCGTAGTGAATCGTTGACAAACTGAAAACCGGGCACGCGGACCTCCCGCGTCTCCCGCCGAATGCGGCCGGGGCTTCGGCCGCCCTCCGATGCCTCCAGGCAACCGTCCTTCCAGCGCCGGAACCGACGGCGACGGCACGCCTGCTCCAACCTCTTGAAGGCTTCGGGGTCCACCCTGCCTTGGACGGTCCCGCCGAGCGCCTCCTGCCGGGAGGCGACCCCCCACCCGGCCACGGCCGCGGCCACCGAAGGCAGGGCCAGTCCCCCGCCCGGCCCGGCCGCCTCGGCTCGGGCCGTCTGCAGGCGCCGGCCGAGCTCCATGGCCTCCTGGGGCGTCACCGGCACCTCGGTCCCGTCCTGCAGCACCCGCACCATTCGGCCGTCTGGCTTCGTGGTGATGACCACGCCGTTGGGCAGGGTCCGAATGATGGTGCCGTCGACCAGGGTCTCGATCCGAGTGCCGTCCGGAAACGTCTGAACCACGCTGCCGTCCGAACGTATCATTATAGTGATTCCGTCGGGACGCTGCAAGGTCATGGTTCCGTCCGACAGGGTTTCGACCACCGTGCCGTCCGGTGAGACGGCGCGGATCGTACCGTCCGCGAACAGGAGCTCCGTGGCGCCGTCCGGATAGGTCCTCTGGATGGTCCCGTCCGACAGGGTGACCACGATGACGCCCTGGCCGGTGATGGTGGTCCCGTCGGCCTGCTGCAGGGTCATGGTCCCGTTGATCAGGGTCTCGATCACCGTGCCGTCCGACAGGGTGGTTCGAACGGTCCCGTCCAGGAGGGTCTCGATGATCGTCCCGGACGCGAACGTCTTCTGGACCGTGCCGTCGGCCATGGTGACCACGGACACCCCCGTGCCGGACCCCGGGCCCATGCCTGTGGACGCGTGGGGCAGCCAGCCCCTCCAGGCGCCCTGGTAGCCGAGGGCCGGCAGGGTGTACGAGGCCGGGGTCACCCCGCCGCCCAGGCCGCCCGGTCCGACGAGGGGGGCGATGCCCTGGAACCCGGCCGCCAGGAACGCCGCCGGGGGCCCCTCGAAGAAGGGGTTGCCCACCATCATGTGAATGGGCGGAAACACGCTCACGAGCTCGCCGCCCTCGATGACCACGTACCCGTACAGGCCCAGCATCACGTCCTCGGGGAAGGTCCCCACAAAGGTGTCGCCGCCCCCGGACCCGAACATGGCGTCGAACCCGGGACCTCCGTCCAGGGTGTCGGCCCCGCCGCCGCCACCGCCGTCCAGGGTCTCGGCGATCAGGGAGCCCGAACCCGACAGAAGCACCCGGCCGCCGTCCCCGAAGAGCACGTCGAGCCCGGCCCCGCCGTAGAGCAGGTCGTCCTGCCCCCCGCCCATGAGGATGTCCAGACCGTCGTCCCCGTTGAGGGTGTCGTTGCCGCCGATCCCGCCGGTACCGCCGGTGATCACGGCCGATCCCGCCCCGCTCCAGGTGATCGTGCCGTCGTCGCCCAGCAGGATGTCGTCCCCGGGACCGCCGGTCAGGACGTCGTCCCCCGGACCGCCCAGCACGCTGTCGTTGCCCGCACCCGCATCCACCGTGTCCGGACCGCCGGTCCCGTTCGTGGTGTCCGTGGTGGTCACCGTCTGTACGGCCCCACCCGAGAAGAAGACCGTCCCGTTGTCGCCCAGGATCGTATCGCTCCCCGACCCGGCGGTCACCTGATCGCCGCCGCCGCCTCCCAGGACCGTGTTGTCCCCGTCGCCCGTAACCAGGGTGTCGTTGCCGCCCAGGCCCGGCTCCGTGGAGCTCACCTGCTGGGGCGTCCCGTCCGCGCCCTGGGTCACCGTGCCGTTGTCCCCCAGGACCACGTCGTCGCCCGCGCCGGTGGTCACGGTGTCGTCGCCCACCCCGCCGACCACCACGTTGTTCCCGCCGCCCGCATCCAGGGTGTCGTTGCCGCCCGTGGCTGCGCTCGTGTCCGTGGACGACGCCTGCACCAGGCGCCCGCCGCTGAAGGAGAAGTCGGCGTTGTCCCCGTAGATCTTGTCGTCCCCGGACCCCGTGGTCACCGTGTCCCCGCCGGCGCCGCCCATCACGGCGTTCGCGCCCTCACCGCCCTCGATGAGGTCGTCTCCCCCCACCCCCAGGAAGGTGGCCGTGACCGACACGGGCGAGGTGCCCCCGCTGAAGGTGCCCGTCCCGCTGTCGCCCAGGATCAGGTCGTCCCCCTCGCCGGTGGTGATCTCGTCCCGCCCCATGCCGCCGAAGACCGCATTGCTCCCGTCCCCGGCCTCGATGACGTCCGCGTCCCCCTGATCCCCCAGGGTGCTCGTCATGGACACCAGACCGCCTGCGGCGTCGAACCCCAGGGTCCCGTTGTCCCCGAGCACCGCGTCCTCCCCGTCGCCGGTGGTGACCTCGTCCCGCCCCATGCCTCCGATGATCCGGTTGTCGCCGTTCCCGGCCGAAATCGTGTCGTCCCCGCCGGTCCCGGCCTCGGTGTCCGTGCTCTCCACACGGGAGAGGATCCCGCCCGTGAAATCGGCCTCGCCGTTGTCCCCCAGGATCACGTCGCCCTGGTCGTCCGCACCGGTCTCCACGGTGTCCGCGCCCGTGCCGCCGAAGACCACGTCCGCACCCTCACCGGAGAAGATCGTGTCGTCCCCGCCGATCTCCGGGGACGTGGTCGCGATGAACGTCAGCAGCCCCGAAGCGTCGAAGTCCGCCGTGCCGTTGTCCCCCAGCACCACGTCGTTCCCCGCGTCCGCGCCCGCGTCGATGGTGTCGCTTCCGCTTCCACCCAGCACCACGTCCGATCCGCCCCCGCCGAACAGCGTGTCGTCGCACCCCCACAGCGGGTCCGTCGTCTCGATGTGCCGCAGGACCCGAACCCCCGTGGACGTGTCAAAGGTCGCCAGGCCGTTGTCCCCCACCACCACGTCGTCGCCCGTGTCCCCGGCCACGGCCGCATACGCCCCGGTGGCCGGATCCAGCTCCCCGTCCACCACGTCGCTGCAGAAACCGCCGAACACCACGTCGTCCCCGTCCCCGGTGAGCACACGGTCGTCCCCGCCGATCTCCGGGGACGTGGTCGCGATGAACGTCAGCAGCCCCGAAGCGTCGAAGTCCGCCGTGCCGTTGTCCCCCAGCACCACGTCGTTCCCCGCGTCCGCGCCCGCGTCGATGGTGTCGCTTCCGCTTCCACCCAGCACCACGTCCGATCCGCCCCCGCCGAACAGCGTGTCGTCGCACCCCCACAGCGGGTCCGTCGTCTCGATGTGCCGCAGGACCCGAACCCCCGTGGACGTGTCAAAGGTCGCCAGGCCGTTGTCCCCCACCACCACGTCGTCGCCCGTGTCCCCGGCCGCGGCCGCATACGCCCCGGTGGCCGGGTCCAGTTCCCCGTCCACCACGTCGCTGCAGAACCCGCCGAACACCACGTCGTTTCCATCCCCGGTCCGAATGAGGTCGTCGTCGCCGAGGTCCGGCCGGGTGGTGGCCACCCGCGTGAGGAGCCCGGTCCCGTCGAAGTCCGCCTCCCCGTTGTCTCCCAGCACCACGTCGTCGTCCTGGACCACCCCGGTGCTCAAGCTCGCCTCGATGATGTCCCGGCCCAGGCCGCCCAGGACCACGTCGTTCCCGTCGCCCGTCTGAATCCGGTCGTTGCTGGACACCGGTGCGATCAGGGCCTCCAGGGATAGGACCGCCCCGGTCAGCTTGGTGATCACCATGCGGCCGTTGTCCACCCGGGCGGTGTACCCGGCCGCCAGGTCCACCTGGGCCGCCAGGTCCGCCATGATCTGATCCGGGGTCTCGACGACCCCTCCCACATCGACCACCCGGTGGTCGAACAGCACCCCGTCGACGAAGAGCCCCCATTGGTCGCCGGCCTCGGGCTCCCCGTGCAGGCGGATCAGGGAGGTGGTGGTTGCGGTGTCCTCGACCACGCCCCAGCCCGAAGGCGGAATGCCGGCGGTCACGGTCAGGGCCCCGCCCGCCGGCCTGGCGATCACCAGGCGGCCGGCCTCCACGGCCGCGGTGAGCCCGGCCGCACCGTCGATGCGCTCCGCCAGACCGGCGACGATCTCCGCCATACCGGCCGAGCCCACCACCGGGTGCTCGTACGTCACGCCGTTCACGGTCACGCTCCAGGTGCCGCTGTCGTTGGGCGTGCCCTCCAGGGACACCACGGCGGTCACGGCGGCGGCCGCGTCCGTCGCCGCCTCCCCGGCCGGCGGCACCACGGCCGTCACGGTCAGGGCCCCGCCCGCCGGCTTGGTGATCACCAGGGCGCCGGACGCCACCTGCGCCGTGTAGGCCGGATCGGCGTCGATTCCGGCCGCCAGGCCGGCCATCACGTCCTCGAGGGTCTCCGTTCCCGCGGCGGGCACCGTGTGCTCGTAGGGGATGCCGTCCACCGTGACCGTCCAGGTGCCGCCCGGGTTGGCATGGCCGGTCAGCTCCACCCGGGTCGCGGTCGCGGTCGCGTCCGACAGGACGGCCTCCCCGGCCGGAGGCACGCTCGCCGTCACGTCCAGGGTCCCCCCGGCGAGCCGGGTCACCAGCAGGGTTCCGCCCTCCACGTCCGCGGTGTACCCGGCGGTCGCATCGATGGCGGCGGCCAGGGCCGCCATCACGTCGCCGATGGTCTCCGAGGCCGCGCCCGTGTGCTGGTAAACCGTGCCGTCCACGGTCACGGTCCACACGCCGCCGTCATTGGGCGTGCCCGTGAGGTCCACCAGCGTGGTCAGGGCGGTCCCGTCGTCCACCACGGCCGACCCCGCCGGCGGCACGGTGACCGTCACCTCCACGTCCTGGCCCAGGAGCTTGGTGATCATGAGGATGCCGGCCGAGGCCTCGGCCGTGTAGCCGGTGGCCGCGTCGATTCGAGCGGCCAGGTCCTCGGCCACCTCCTCGACGGTCTCCGGACCCGGCACCCAGTGATGGTAGTCGGTCCCGTCCACGGTCACCGTCCAGGTGCCGCCCGGGTTGGGCTTCCCGCTCAAGGCGACCGTGTGGTTCATGGCAATGGGGCGGCTCACCGTGGCCGTGCCGGCCGGAGGCACGGAGGCCGCAACGTCCAGGACGCCGCCGTCCACTCGGGTGAGGGCGAGGACGCTCCCCTCCAGCTGGACGGACACGCCCTCGTGCCCCTCGATCCGGGCCGCCAGCTCCGCGGCCACGTCCTCGATGGTCTCCTCGGCGGCCCCCATGTAGTCGTAGGCCGTGCCGTTCACCGTGACCGACCATACGCCGCCGTCATTGGGGGTGCCCGTCAGGTCGAGGAGGGAGGTCACGGCCGTGCCCGGATCCGTCGCAACCGCGCCGGCCGCGGGGATCGCCGCGCTCACCGCCATGGTGGCCCGGCCCGGCCGGGTGATCCAGAGATCGTGCCCTTCCACCCGGGTCGTGTGCTCCGCGTCCGCGTCGATTCGGGCCGCGAGGTCCTCGAGAACGGCCTCGAGGGTCTCCCCGGAGGCCACCGTGTGCGCATGGGTCACGCCGTCCACCGTGACCTGCCAGACCCCGCCGGGGTTGGGGACCCCCGTCCACTGAATGCGGGTTGTGGCCGTGGTGGCGTCCTGGACGGTGGAGGCCCCGGAGGGCGGCACCGCCACCTCCGCATTCAACGCCCCGCCGTCGGGGCGGGAAATCACCAGGGCGTCCCCGTCCACCCGGGCCGTGGTGCCGGCCCAGGCGTCGACCTGCCCGGCCAGGGAGGCCCGCACGTCCTCCATGGTCTCCCCGGCCCCCACGGTGTGCTCCACGGGCGTCCCGTTCAGCGTCAGCCGCCACACGGCCCCGGCATTGGCCGTCCCGGTCAGGGTGACCACCGTGGTCGAGGCCGTCGCGATGTCGATCGTGGCCGTGCCCGAGTCCCCGATGTGGACGGCCAGGGGCACCGGCGCCCCCGACGGGCTGGTGACGGCGATGGTGGTTCCTTCCACCATGGCCACGTAGTCGTGCGCCGGGTCGGTGTCGATTCGGGCCGCCAGGTCGAGGACCACGTCCTCCAGGGTCTCCGGCCCCACGACCTCGTGGGTGTATGCCGTGCCGTTGACCCGGATCGTCCAGGCCTCCCCGTCGGCCGGGTGTCCGCTCAAGGTCACCAGTCCGGTGGTGGCGGTGGTCTCGTCCAGGTCCGTGTCGTCGGTGACCGAGGTCTCGATATGCTGAAGAACCCCG
>CAYYVD010000103.1:0-14371 GCA_964475045.1 uncultured Desulfobacterales bacterium
GGGTCAGATAGTTGCACTCGCCCAGCCGGCACCCGCCGATGAACACCCCGTCCAGTCCCTTCGAGAAGGCCCGGAACACGAACTCCGGGTCCACCCTGCCGGAACACATGACGCGGATCAGCCGCATTTCCGTCGAATACTGTAGTCTGGAAACTCCAGCCATGTCTGCAGCGCCGTATGCTCACCAATGGCACACGAAGCCTAGCAGTCTGGGCTCGAACCGCTGTTCTGCACCCATGCGCTCTCACCTCCTTCGGGGCCCGTTTCGGGTCCCTGCATTCGGTTGTCTCTACACGTCGCCGACCGCCTTGTCCATCTGCTCCCGGATCTCTTCTTCCGTGACGGCCACGTCAATCTGGCTCGTGAGCTCTTCATCGGTGAAGTGCTTCAGAAAGATGGCGTTGGTCGGGCACTTGGCGTTGCACAACCCGTCGCCCTTGCAGAGAACGGGATTGACCCAGGCCTTCCGGCCCGCCGGCGTCTCGCGAAACTCGATGGCGTCATACGAGCAGGCGGTGATACAGGCCCCGCAGGAGACGCAATCCTCCTCCTTCACCGCGCAGACGGCACCGGAAGCCGTGACCGTGTCCCGGGAGAGGAGCGTCAGCACCCGGCCGGCGGCTCCGTACGCCTGGTTGATGGTCTCCGGGATGTGCTTGGGGTAGTGGGCCGTCCCGCAGAGGAACACGCCGTCGGTGCCGAACTCCACCGGCCTCAGCTTGACGTGGGCCTCCTTGAAGAACGAGTCGGCGCCCAGGGAAACCTTGAACCGCTGCGCGACCTCTTCGCTCCCGGCCGAAGGAATCACCGCAGCGGCAAGGGCCAGGGCGTCGGCGTCGATGGCGAGCTTCTGTCCGAGAATGGGGTCGGGGAGGGTCACCCGCAGGACCGGCCGGCCTTCCGATTCGGCGGCCTCCACCCGAGGGGGATCCTCGGGCTCGTACCGGATGAACTTGACGTCCTTCTCGGAGGCCTCTCTGTAGTAGTCCTCCATGATCCCGTAGGTCCGGATGTCCCGGAAAAGGATGTAGATGTCCATCTCCGGCTTGACCTCTTTGAGCTTCAGGGCGTTCTTGATGGACTCGCTGCAGCAGACCCTGCTGCAGTAATCCCTCTCCTCGTTCCTGCAGCCCACGCACTGGATCATCACGAGGGTGTCGGCCTGGGCCAGCGATTCGTCGCCTTCGGCGATTCGCTCCTCCAGCTCGAGGTGGGTCATGACCCGGTCATCCTCGCCGTACAGGTACTCGGTGGGCTCGTACACGTCGGCGCCCACAGCGATGACCGTCGCACCGTGCCGGATCTCCTTGGTCCCCCTCTCGGAGGCCACCTTGGTGACGAAGTTCCCCACGTAGCCGGTCGCCTGCTCGATGACGGCCTTCGTGTAGACGTGGATCGAGGTGTGCTGGTGGACCTTCCGCTCGAGGTCGTGAAGGTAGTCCTGCACATTCAGCCCGTCCAGCGTGTGGTGGAGCCTTCTCGCCGTGCCTCCCAGCTCCGCCTCCCTCTCCAGGAGATAGACCTCGTGCCCCTGGTTGGCGATGGAAAGCGCGGCGTTCATGCCTGCGATGCCGCCGCCCACGACCAGCGCCGCCTTGTTCACGGGAAGGTCGATCTCCTGCAGCGGCTCCAGATGGCCGGCCCGTGCGACCGACATCCGGGTGATGTCCTTGGCCTTTCGCGTGGCCTCTTCCGGCTCCTTGGAGTGCACCCAGGAGCAGTGCTCCCGGATATTGGCCATGTCGCAGTAGTACTGGTTGATCCCCGCTTCCCTGAGGGTGTCCCTGAAGAGAGGCTCGAGGGTTCTGGGGCTGCAGGCGGCCACCACCACACGGTTCAGCCCCTTCTCCTTGATCATGTCCGTGATCTCCTGGGCGGAGTTCGTGGCGCAGGAGAAGAGCTGCTCCTGGGCGTGGACCACGTTGGGCAGGGTGAGGGCATAGTCCACGGTGGAGGGGACGTCCACGATCCGTCCGATGTTGGCCCCGCAGTGGCACACGAAGACGCCGACCCGAGGCTCCTCTTCGGAGACATCCCTCTCTTCGGGATAGACCCGCTCCTTGGTCAGCTTGCCTCTTCGACGGTCCAGGAACTCCCCGCACTGAGAGCCGGCCCCGCTGGCGGTGAACACCGACTCGGGGATGTCCATGGGCCCCTGGAAGGCCCCGCTCACGAAGACCCCGGGCCGCGAGGTCTCCATGGGGTTGAACGGAGCGCCTTTGCAGAACCCGTGGGGGCCCAGATCGATCCCGAACTTCTCGGCCACGCCCTCGTAGCCCGCCGGGGGATTCAGCCCGACGGAGAGGACCACCATGTCGAACTCCTCCTCCTTGACCCCTTCGTCCGGGGTGGCGTAACGGATGACGACATTCTTGGTGTCGGGATCCTCCCTGACGACGGAGGCGTAGCTTCGGATGAACCGTGTCCCGGGAAGATCTTCCGTTCGATGGTAGTAGAGCTCGAAGTCCTTCCCGTAGGAACGGATGTCGTTGTGGAAAATGGTACACTCCGCGTCCGCATCGTGATCCTTGGTCAGGATCACCTGCTTCTGGGTGTAAGTGCAGCAGACGGCGGAGCAGTAGCTGTTGTCTCCCGGCGTCACCCGCCGGGATCCGATGCACTGGATCCACGCGATCTTGTGCGGGTGCTTCCGGTCGGAAGCCCGCAGGATCTCTCCTTCGTAAGGCCCGGTGGCGCACAGCAGGCGCTCGAAATCCAGGCTGGTGACCACGTTCTCCAACCTGCCGTAGCCGTACTCGTCCTTCACCTTGGGGTCGAACGGTTCATAGCCCGGAGCGAGCACGATCGCTCCGACCTTCACCTCGACCTTTTCGGGCTTCTGGTTCAGATCGATGGCTTCGTTCTGGCACACCCCCTCGCAGATGCGGCATTTCTTCTCTTTCAGATAGAGACAGCTCTCGTCGATGTACGTGATCAGGGGAATGGCTTGAGAGAAGTAGACGTGGACCGCCTTGTTGTTCGATATCTCCTGGTTGAAGGCGTCCGGGTACTCCACAGGGCAGTACTCCACACAGGTCGTGCAGCCCGTGCACTTGTCCTCGATCACGTAGCGAGGCTTCTTCGTCAACGTAACCTGGAAGTCCCCCGCTTCGCCCTCCACGCCGGCCACTTCCGTGTACGTCAGGATCTCGATGTTGGGATGCCGGTCGACCTCGACCAGTTTGGGTGAGAGAATTCACATGGAGCAGTCGTTGGTCGGGTAGGTCTTGTCCAGCTGGGCCATGTGTCCGCCGATGGCCGGCCCTTTCTCCACCATGTAGACCTTGAACCCGGCGGCGGCCAGATCCAGCGAGGCCTGGATGCCGCTGATTCCGCCGCCCAGCACCATGACGTCTCCCGTCTCGCCATCCCAGTACTTCTTGCGGAGCTCTTGGATTTTTTCTTCCAGTCGTTTTTCCACCTTGAATCCTCTCAATCGCTCTTTCACAGGGCTTCGTAGATGATCTCGGTAATGTCCCTGACCTCGATGTCGTCCACCACATTCAGGGTCAGCTTGCTGTCTTCGAAGTTGGAGATGCAGTAGGGGCAGGCCGTCGCCAGAACGTCGGCCCCTGCCTCCATGGCCTGCTCGACCCTCAGGTCGCAGAACCGCTCCCCCTTCGGTGTTTCCATCCAGATCCTGCCGCCTCCTCCGCCGCAGCAGAGGCTGTCCACCCGCGACTCGGGCATCTCGATCAGCTCCAACCCGGCGACCTCGTTCAACGCGGCCCGTGGCTCGTCGTAGACGCCGTTGTGCCGGCCCAGGTAGCAGGGGTCGTGATAGGTCACCTTCTTCCCAACCTCCCCGGAGAGCTCCAGCCTTTTGTCCCGGAGCAGCTCGTGCACGAACTGGGTGATGTGGATGATCTCGAAGTCCACACGAAATTCGGGGTACTCGTTCTTGAAGGTGTGATAGCAGTGAGGGGATGAGACCACGATTTTTCTCACCCCGTTGTCGATCCAGGTCTTGATGTTTTCGCGGGCCAGGCGCTTGAATACCTCTTCGTCTCCCGCTTTCCGAATGCTCTCCCCGCAGCAGTTCTCCTTGGGCCCGAGGATTCCGAAATCCACCCCGGCCTTCTGGAGGATCCCGGCCGTGGCCCGGGCGACCTTTTTCAGCCTGGGATCGTAGCTCAGGTAGCAGCCCGGAAAGTAGAGGACATCCATCCCTTCCGCGAAGGTGGGGACGGAGAGGCCTTCCGCCCAGTCCGCGCGCTTCTTCCGCTCCTCACTCAGGGGATTGCCCTCCCCCACCAGGCTCCCGCTGATGGTCCGAATCGGCTGGACCGATGTGGGAAAGACCCCGTACTCCGTCGCGATCCTGCGGAGCGCCACGCCGGATTCGATCTGTCTCACGTCCCTGGGGCACTGCTGCGGGCACCTTCCGCAGGTCGTGCAGAGCCACATCTCCTCGCTCTCGATGTCCGTCATCCCGAAGGTCGCCTGCCGCACGATCCGGCGCATGCTGAACTCCCGCACCCGGTTCCACGGGCAGACCGCGTCGCACAGACCGCACTGGAAGCACCGCTTGAACAGGTCCCCCCCGCTCTCCTTGATGACCTCGACGATCTCCTTGTAGTCCGCTACGTTCTCCACGGCTCTCCTCTTCCCCTTCCCTCCATCGACGGGCTCAGCCCCCCTTCGACTCGCTCATCCGCGCCAGGGTGTCCACGATCTTCTCCAGCCCGTACTTGTCCGCCAGGGCCTCCAGCCCGACCTCCAGGTCATCCTGCTCGAGCTCCTCATCCACCTCCTCTTCCCGCTCCTCGTAGGACAGGGCGTCGGTGATGCACCACTTGACGCAGAGGGGCTCACCGTCCTCCTCCTCGCACATGTCGCACTTGAGGGGAAGGCCCGAGTCGGGCTCCTTGAACAGGTCCCTCGACGGACAGGCCGCCCGGCAGAAGGCGCACTCGTCGTACTCCTTGCCGTCGATCACGTACTTGTCCCGGCCCATGCACTCGGCCGGCGCGTACTCGCCCGCATACACGGGCACGTAGATGTCGCGGAGCGGGTCTCTCAACACGCGGATGCGGGACCGCGCCGGGTTGTTGCCGCTGTACCTGGGCTGGGCGTGAAAAGCGGAGCAGATGACCTCGCAGGCCCGGCACCCGTTGCACTCGTCCGCATTGATCTTGATGGTCTTCACGACCTTGGTCTTCTTCTCACCCATGACGGTTCCACCTCTTCACATCAGTTGTTCTCTTGCTCAGCGGGAGGGTCCTCGGAAGATGCCCCCCCGCCGTCGGTCAAGATCCCCCTGGCCAGGAAGTCCTCGGCCACGTAGTCCAGCCCCAGCGCCTCCAGGGACTCCTTCGTGGGGATGCCGTCCTCGTTCCAGCCCTTGTACCGGTAGTAGGTATCCATGAGCTCCTTTTCCAGCTCGGGAAATCGCTTTTTCCAGTGGTTCTGCGGAGGCACCTCGTCTTCTCGTCGCATGCCCCTTCGAATGTTCACGGCCCGAACCAGGTTCCGGTACCGATTGACGGCCTGGGTCAGCTTGTCCTCGTCCATGTCGAAGCCGGCGCCCGAGGAGATGAGCTTCGGGTAGTTGTGGATGTGGTAGGGGGGTTTCAGCGGAAAGGAGGACAGCCCGGCGCACATGCCGAGAGCGTCGTCGATGTAGTGCATGCGCTCCTGCCAGTCCACGATGTCGCAGCACATCTCCGGGGTCGGATAGTAAGGGAAAGAGTTCTCCCCGCGCAGCTCCCAGTCCAGGAAGTACTGCTTGAACTTCTCGTCCGGCACCTGAACCCAGTCCTCGACGAATTCTTCCCGCTGCTCCCGCTTGGGGAAGGGCATCTGAGGGAACTGCCCCTCGATCTGGGTGATGTTGATCTTTTCTCCTGTGGCGTACATCAGGAAGTAGATGGGATTCAGCATGGACAGCTTGAGCGGGAGCTGCTCGTGCTTCTTGATGTTGTTGTGGGCGTACTCCTCGGCGCCGTTGCCGATCTCCTTGGCGGCCCAGTAGGTGCCGTTGGCCAGGACGTCTCCGATGCCTTCCCGGCGCACGATGCGCTCGAGCAGCCAGTAGAACCGCCCCTCGTTGTCCTCGGGCATGCCGGGGAAGTCCTTGTCCGTCAGAATGCCGTTCTCGTAGAGTTCCAGGGCGAAGGCCATCACCTGGGGGGCGGAGAACCCGTCCACGCCGTACTCGGTGGCGCTCTGAGCGATGCCCAGCCCGAACTCCAGATCCGAGAAGGCCGCCATGGTGTAGGTCAGCTTGGAGAAGCACTTCATCATGTAAGTGGGAATCCCGGGCAGGGAAATGGTGGCCCCGCAGCGCATGGGGCAGTTGTAGCAGCTGATCAGCCTCCTGCGCGCGTTCTCCATGCTTTCGGTCCACTGCCGCTCGATCTCCTCGTTCCAGAAATCCTTCCGTCGGACCCGGGAGTTCCCCCAACGGAAGTTCTCGGTGTGCCACTTCTCGTCGTGGACCTTCATCTCCTGCGGAGAGCCGAGGCCGGCCAGAATGGGCATGACCCCTGGAATGGGGCGCTCGTTTCGCCACTCGATGTACTCCAGGACCTCGTTGACGAACTCCATGAACTCGGCCGGGCGGGCGAGGTTGATGTCCTTGGTGCCGCGGACCGCAATGGCCTTGACGCCCTTGTCTCCCATCACCGCCCCGATGCCTCCGCGGCTGGCGCTGGAGCGTCCCTGCTCGATGGACGCATAGTAGACACGGTTCTCGCCGGCCAGCCCGATGGCCGCCACTTGGGCCCGGGGCTCGTTCAGCTCCTCTTGGATCAGCTCGGCCGTTTCACCGGCTCCCTTGCCCTGGAGGTGCGAGGCGTCCCGGATCTCCACCCGGTCGTTGTGGATCCAGATGTAGACCAGGCTGGGGGATTTGCCCCGAAGGATCACCTTGTCGTACCCGGCGTACTTCAGCTCAGGCGCCCAGAACCCGCCCATCATGGAGAAGGCCATGAACAGGGTCTGGGGCGAGATGGTGGAGACGATGGTGCGATTGCATCCGGTGGCCGGCGTCCCGCACAGAAGGCCGGCACTGAAAATGAGCAGGTTGTCCGGAGAAAAGGGTTCCACCTCCGGCGGAACGCGATCCCACAGGAGCTTGGTATTGGTCCCCAGCCCACCCAGGTAGAGCTCGGTTTCCCCCGGGTCGGTTTCCACCCGCTCGATGCTCCCCCGGGTCAAATCGATTTCCAGGTTGTATCCTGTTTCAGCGTACCTCATGTCTTACCCCTTCCAAATGACCAGGACCCACCGCCCGCGCTTCGACGGGCCCTCCTGGATCTCTCGAGACGGCCGATCATTGCCGGTACAACGTGGTTAATATATAGCTACATCGTAACTGTGTCAAGGGAAAACCCCACCATTTGGAGACGTTATGTTATATGTGATATAAGGCCTGGAGGCAGGAAACGCCGAGTGAATCCCCGGTGTTACTCGGGTGAGCCGGAGGACTCCGCTCTGACCCGATGATCCCCGCAGGACACGACAAAACCGGAGGGTTTGTCCAGGCAGATCAGGGTCATGTTCAGGCTCGAACCCAGGTCCACGGCCATGGAGGTCGGGTTGGACATGCTGATCAGGAGGGGAATGGCGGCCCGTGCGGCCTTCTGGATCATCTCGAAGCTGATCCTGGAGGAGAGCACGGCCGCACGGACATCCGGAAGGCGATGTTGGAGGAACAGGGCGCCGACGCTCTTGTCCATGGCATTGTGGCGTCCCACGTCCTCGGCCTTGGCGATGATCTCCAGCTCCGCGTCAAAGAGCATCACCGCATGGGTTCCGCGCGTTCTTTGGTAGTACTTCTGCTCTCGAGAAAACCGGTCCACACACAGCTGAATCTGGCGCTCCGTCAGGCAGAACTCATCGTGCCCGATTGTTGTCAAGAACGCCAACAAATCATCCACCATCTCTCGGCCGCAGATGCCGCAGCTGGTCTGGCTGAGAAACCCGCCTCGCTCGAGCTGCCCGAGCACCTGCGCCTTCCGCTCCCGGGCCAGGGCCACGGACACACTGTTTTCATCCAGGTCCCGGCAGAACCCGATGGCGGCGATGTCCTCGGGGGAGGCGACCAGCCCCTCGGACAGACAAAACCCCGCCGCATGGGCGATTTCGTCCCCCGGAGTGCGCATCACCACGGAGTAGGTCCGGTCCTCCACGCGAATGAGCAGCGGCTCTTCCCGGACGAACTCCCGTGTCGTGCGATCCGCCAGGCCTTCACGGTACCGGAGGATCGAGTGGGTGCGGCAGACGTCTGCTTGGTTTTCCACGGGCATCTCCGTCCCCGCTCTCCTTTGAAGGGTCACAGATCCCGTTCCAGGTTGATGGTCCTGGAAGGCACGAACCCGTTGGTGCTGAAGAAATGAATCAGCTTCGAATCGTTCCACCTGACCAGGGTGTTGATCTTTCGAACCCCGAGCTTTTTCAGATGATCCATGAACTCTCGAATCAGCTGCTCGCCGATCCCCTGGTGCTGGACCTCGGGATCCACGCCGATGGTATCCAGGGTGGCTTCCTCCTGGTGAAGACCGTACTCCCCCATGTAGAGCTCCCCCATGACAAAGCCCACCACGGTCCCCCCCTCCTTCTCCGCCACCAGCGAGGCAGGGAGGTAGTCCTTGGATTTGAAGAGCTTGTCGAACTTCAGCTCGTAGTACTCCGGCCTGGCTGTCTGAAGCACCTTCTCGTCGATCCAGACCACGGCGTCGAAATCCCCCTCTTCCATGAGCCGGATACGCATCCGCGTCTCGTTCATGGGACCCTCCTCTCTCCTATGGGCTCCTGTTTCCTTACCGGCTCGACCCGCCCTGGGTCCCCTTCCGAGGCGGCCACGACCATACCGGTTCCAGCGGTAGCGGACGGGCAACCGGAACCAGGAGCATCAGCCAGATGATAACAGAGGCGGAAAGGACACGCGACACCCCTCGAGGCAGGCAGAAAACCCAAGACATCCATGAATCGAAGTGACTGAATGGACATACGATCTCCACTCTGATGCCGTGATGGGCCCATTCTTTACAAATGCCGGCAAAGATTGATCAAGATGCTTCGATCGAATCCCATGGTTCGAAAGAAGGACAACATGTCCACTGAATCCCACCTCACCGCCGTGTACACATGGCTGACACCCTGCTTTTCGTACTCCTTCAGGACCTGGTGGGCCAGGCTCTTTCCGATCCCCTGCCCCATATGCTTGGGATCCACACCCAGGTTGGTGATCCATGCGCTCTTGGCCAGACCGAAGCCGCCGAACAAGAGATAGCTGATCATGTAGCCGGCCACCACGCCGTCCACCTCGGCGGCCAGGGCGACATGCTGACCCCCGGAGACGACGGCCTGGATCGTGCGGCGGTAGTCGATGCCGTCCTCCCCCTTGGTGATGGAGGAATGAATCCTTCGAACCGCCTCCGCGTCCTCGACCTTCAGTGTTCTGATGTCTGCCTGATTCACGAACCGCCCCTGCCGACCGATCCCCGCAAGGGGATTCAATCCATTCGAATGATCTTCACGGCTTTTCCCACCCGTTTCCCGCCCTTGCTCGGCTATGGCGTCCGTACTTGACCTCTTCCAGCCCCACGGATCCCAAAACCCGTTGCAGAACGGCACGAAATGGGAGGTTCTCAGGAGGCGCCCTCGAAGGGGGAAGCCCCCGCAAGGCGATGCGCGTTCAACACCATGCGATCGCCCCAGCCGCTGCCGCCTCTCGGAAGTCGAGCTCAGAAGTACCATGGCAGTCGACAGAAGTAAAGCGCGTGAACGTGCAGGCCGCGGGGTCCCTCTCTCCTGAGGGGGGATCTTGGGGCACACACATCGATCAATCACGAGATCCATGGGAAGCGCCCGTGATGTCGATGCGCCGCGAATGATCGACAGACAAAATGGAGAATCGGACTGGATTGGAAAGGCTGTTGGCATCAAGAAAGGAAACGTTTTGACATCTCACGAATATGTATAAGCTTTTGGAGATCTTCGAACAATCAGCTCACTACTTGCAGCCTCATCAAAAGCCCCATAATCTTCCAGGAATCTGATAAACCCATCGAGATTGTGTTCTGCTATACAAATCGTACACGCCTCACGTGCCGCTGACATTTTTTCCGGCTTAGAATCATCCAAAAAATACTGTTTCATGTGGGAAATTGTTGCACCACTTGCTCCATTGTTCATCGCTTCTTTTGAAATGCTGTATCCATAACCCTCATTACATAATACATTGATATCAACTAAATTACTAATGAAATATTGAGAATCTATCATAAGCATTTGACTGTTCGAGTGACGTCTCCAATCCATATCTCCCTTCATCTCATCGAGCGTAGCGATAATTTGCTCTACACTGGCAACGTGCCTTCTTAAGCCATGGGTTATTTTTGTATCCAACCATCCCTTGCGAATGGGGAAATTGTACATGAACCCTTTGCCAGGCCGGTCGAGCTCCCCTGCTCGAATCATCATGCGCATGACCGTTTCCGCATCATGGGGGCTCAAAGCAAGGTGAATCATCTCTTTCTGAGCTGGGATGGCAATTCGCAATAAACCCAGCTTATCTCTGATGCCTGTTCCGTTACCGAATGATACAGATGGAACACCCGCTCCCATATCGAGTGCCACCCTTGCGATCTTATTTGCCTCACCTCGTTGTACGATACAACAAATACCTGTAAGAGGAGATGGTTTATTCACAGAAGACTCTACTTTTTCCCTCAGAATGCTATCACTTCGAAAATCGAAGGGACTGACCAAATCCACTTCTTCGCTATATACCGAACCACGCCCCGGCAATGTTAAATCGCAATGGTTAATCACGAAATTCAATGAGCTCTCTTCTTGTGATGGATCCACAAGAAAGGAAATGATATCAGCAGCATCTTCTACCAATCTGAATACATGAATCAGACCGAGCCCTTCCCTTTTTTCACGCAGAATCATCGTACGTGCTGCTGTAACATACCAATCCGTCAGCCCCGACTCGAAAAGCTGTTGCAAAAAGGGTTTGGTCAAGCTCCTTTTCAAGGTCGCTGTGATTTTGATCTTCCGGCTGCTTTTCATAGTGCAGAAATTTCCGTATTCTGTGCCTTGTGGGAGGTTTCTTTCAAGACAGCCTTTTGAGCACGGGTGACCTTGATCCCCACGAACAGGACACTCACGATCGGGCATACGGAGGCCATGGCGAGGATTCCAAACCCCTCGACCACGCCGACTTCGTTGCCGATCCCCAACCCCATGGCCAGAACCAGGGGAACGGTGATGGGCCCGGTGGTCACCCCTGCACTGTCCCATCCGATATTCACGAACTCTTCCGTGGAAATCCAGGTCAAAAAGAGCAGAAAGACATAGAGAGGGGCCAGAAGCCAGAAAAGGGGAATTCCCAGAACAATCTTCAGGACGCCCAAAGCGATACCGGCCCCCACGCCAAAGGCCACGGACTGCATCAGGGTATTCTTCTTGAAAACCCCCACGGTGATCTCTTCCACGGTGAGCCCCAGTGCATTCAGTGCCGGCTCTGCCAGGGTGGCTCCATACCCCATGATCAAAGCAAAGAGAATCACGACGATGATGCCTTTCAAACTGTTTTCCTCTCCGAAAAGAGGACCTTTCTGGGGTATGTAGCGATAGCTTTGCGTTTCTTGATCCAGCATCCGTTCGTTGAAAGGGATGGTTTCAATTCGGTTGTTCTGCTTCAAGAAGAAGAACGGGTGCTCCGCCCCTTTCTCATCGACAGCGACCTGCACCCACTTTGATTCAAAACCTTCAATACGCTTTTCCTGATCTGCCAGGGCAACGGGTTTGAAGGAGGAGGGAAGGTTCTGTCCAACCTGGCTTCCGAGTCGCGCCAGCCCGATCTCGATGCCGATATTGAAAAACGTCATTCCTGCAAGCGCAAGCACAATCCCCAAAATGACCTCATCCGACTGAGGAAGTTTCTCTCTCAAGATAAATACTAAAACAAACAGTAGAAACAACGTCAGAGGGATGACCGCCTGGAAAGCCAAAAAAACATTGCGGTTGGTCAGATCAATCCAAGGATTTCCAGAACCGGCAGGACGGTCGGACGAGAGGTCGGCACCATTTGGTTCATTGCCAAGAACAGCTCTTTTTTGCTCAGCGGTGGCTCTGGAATGAACCCATTGCCTGAAGTCTTTTGAATCAGGGCCAAATACATCCTCTGTCTTTGATTTATTGTTTCTCAGGGCTTCCAGAAACGAAATCATCTTTTGATGAGTACCACCAAAAAACTCGATTTGCTGTTCCTCTGAACCGTTTTGAAAAACATAGCCCATCAAACGGTCTTTGCTTTGGAACAATGTTGATTTGACCTCATGATCACGGGCAGAAAAAAACTCAGATTCATCCATTGGATTCGGCAACCCATTGGTTAGAAACATGCCCAACAGAAGAACACTCAGAATCGGAAAAAGGGATGCGAGGGTCACAACCCCGAACCCGGAGCTCTCTGTCCCTTGCTTGCTCACCACACGACAAACGCCGATTCCCAAAGCCAGCACCAGAGGCACGGTCACAGGACCGGTTGTCACGGCTCCACAGTCCCAGGAAAGGCCACAAATGGCGGAAAGCTTCGGGTCTGCATAAGCCCACCCTGTGAGCGCCAACAGAGCGACCACCAGGCCATAAATAAAAGGCTTGAGAGACCACCCATATAAATAACGCAGCATACCAAATATGACGGCAACTCCAACACCTATACCCACAGCATAAACGACATATTGGGGATAGGTATTTAACATATAAAACAGTAATGGAGCCTCCCAAGGCTTCACACCTGCACCAGCGCTTTTGAGAATGCCAATGGCTGGTTCGGCGAAAGTAGCCCCTATGCCAAGGGCAAACGAGAACAACAAGATCACCACAATGTTCATTTTCTCGGGAAGCTTGACTCCGATCACTTCACCGAGACGCATCAAACCGAGGAACAAACCTTCCATGAAAAGCGTAAGGCCTACAATGACAATCGCCAATCCAATCGCGATGGTCAATGCGTCACTAATGGGTATTCGAAGCACAATGGTCTGAAAAAAAAGCAAATAAAGAACAATTACTGCGACAGAACGAACCTGCTCCAGCATCTTTTTCTTCACATAGGGAGCAAGTATCAAGAATGATTGCCTAAAACCGATTTCAGATTTGGCCCAGCTGTCTTTATCCATCGGCATGATATCGATACCTTGTAAATAAGGAATATTATGTATGACCTAATTTAATACGACATGAACAAATCGGACAAAATTCCACAGGAAACCAAACCACTCAACGTCTTCGAGGTAGCGATCAACCCTACCAGTTTTTTTTGCATAACCAGAAAAACGCATTGGTTCTGCAGATCATCAAACCCATTTTTCTTGGCAGCATATTGTTATTGCGCGGCGCGAAGTTAGCGCCGCGTGAGCATTCCCGGCGACGCAGTCGCCGGGAACTAGGAAATGAAAAGACGCACTGAGCTGTCATCTCGAGTTGGGTCCGCTTTTTTTCCGCCGATTGTTATCTCGTTCCCTGATTGCTTTTCAGCGGCTTTATCTATCAGCCCGGATACGGGTGTGGACTCGCTCTTGGCGAGTTTCTCCTAGGCCTTTGTCATTCGGAAGGCATGTTGATTGAAGCTGTGACAAGCAGATTTCCGTATATCCTATTTCCTGCTATCTTGTCAATTCTTCTTGGGCTGCCTATAGGTACTTGGCTGGCTCAAGAAAGCTCCGGGAAGCCTCTCCTAGGCCACCCGGCGGCCCTCGGTCTGCACCGCATGCTGCCGAAGTGACCCTAAAGGAGACCGCCTGCAAAACGCTCGACACAATGGCTGCAGGCGATCTCCATGCCGGACCATCAGAAGTCCTGGAAGGACTTGTCGTCATCAAAAGGAATCGCCTTTTCCGGGTTCACCTCCCTGCCGGTGTGCTTGACCGGCGCAAGAGCGGTGTGATGCCCGTTGTGGCCGTTCGCGGGAGCCTCGTTTGAGCGGTCCCTCTTGAGAATGGACCCAGTCCTTTTGGCCGCATGATGCTGTGTGGTTCCACCCACCAGCATGACCAGCTCGTCCACCATGTGCTTCATCTGCTCGGCCTGGGCGTTCATCTCCTCCGAGGAGCTGGCCGACTCCTCGGCATTGGCCGCGTTCTGCTGGGTCACCTTGTCCATGTCGGTCACGGCCACGTTCACCTGATCGATTCCTTCGGACTGCTCCCTGGAGGCTGCCGCGATCTCCCCGATCAGCTCGGCCACCTTCATGGCGCTCTGCTCGACCTTGCCGAACTCCTCGTTGGTACGCTCCACCACCAGTTTTCCAAGAAAACTTGTGCCAGGGCATTCGTCGATGATCCGCTTCGAGGATGCTACCTCCGGTCAAAAATGGACCCACTTTGGGTGTTCAGGTGGACCCACCTAA
>CAYYVD010000104.1:0-14314 GCA_964475045.1 uncultured Desulfobacterales bacterium
GCGAGGTGCTGATGCTCACGTCCAGGAGCCGGCCGTCCTTGGTCAGGCGTCTGGTCTCGAACCCCTGGAACGACCTTCCGGTCTCCTTGATGACCCGGATGATGGACATGGTCCTTCCCTGCTCGCTCTCCGGAACGAACGGCATGACCCGGCCCCGGACCTCGTGCAGGGCCCAGCCGAAGGTCCGTGTGAAGGACGGGCTGACGTACCGGACGCACCCCTCCAGGTCGTACAGGACGATGGCGTCGGCCGAGGAGTGCAGCAGCGAACGATACACCTCTTCCCGCTGGCGGCTGGACTCGTAGAGATCTCGAAACTCCTCCTTGCTGACCCGCAGCTCGTCCTCGGCCCGCCTGCGCTCCTCCACCTCCCGTTTGAGCTGCTCGTTGGCCAGCAGCACCTCCCGGGTCCTCCCCTCGACCAGGTCCTCGAGGTGATCCCGGTGCCGGCGAAGCTCCTCCTCGATGCTCTTGCGCTTGGTCACGTCCCGGATGATGCCGCGGAATCCGATACGACGACCCGCCTCGTCGAGCATGAGAGAGACCGAGGCCTCGATGTGGGTGATCACGCCGTTCTTGCGTCGAAAGGACCACCCCAGACCTTTGTCCGGCTGCCCGGTCTCGAACACCCGGTTGAAGGCCTGATACACCGACTTGGCCACGGCCCGGTCCATGTACCGCCGGTTGTTGAGGCCTTTGAGCTCCTCGCGGGAGTATCCCGTGAGCCGGCGCATGGCGTCGTTGAAGAAAGTCAGGTTGCCGGCCAGGTCCACCTCGTAGTAACCGTCCTCGATGCGATCCAGGATGGTCCGGTAGCGTTCCTCTCTGAGCTTCAGGGTCTCTTCCGCTTCGAGACGCTCTGTGACGACCGTGGCGATGTCCTGGACGAAGCGGGAACCGGACACGTCCGAGACCAGGGAGTTGCAAACCTGCTCGTACGCCGCTCGAAGCTCCGCGAGCTCCCGCTCGAGACGCTCGACCTCGGCCTTCCATTCCCCGTTGGACGCACTCCGGTTCATGCGCTATCCTTCATGCACCCACAACACGCAGAGGGGGTGCGAAACCGTGAAAGCGATGATTCTGGCAGCGGGGCTGGGGACCCGGTTGAGGCCGCTGACCGAGACCTGTCCCAAGCCCCTTGTTCCTGTCGCAAATCAGCCGGTCCTGGCACGCACCATAGCACATTTGTTCCACCATGGCACCCATCGGATCGTCGTGAACACCCACCACCATGCCCGCCGAATGGCCGATTTTCTTCAGGACGGCGACCCGTTCGGCCTTCCCATCGAGGTCCGCCACGAGCCCTCCATTCTGGGAACCGGCGGCGGCATTCGAAACGTGGCCGACTTCTGGGGACAGGACACCCTGGTGGTGGTCAACGGTGACATCCTCACGGACATCGACCTGACCGCCGCTTTGCGATTCCACCGGGCTTCCGGAGCCACGGCCACCCTGGTGCTCCACCACCATCCCCGGTTCAATCAGATCCAGGTGGACGAGGACGGGGCCGTCCGGGACATCGCCTCCGAGCCGCTTTCCGGGAGGCTCGCCTTCACGGGGATCCACCTCCTGGAGCCGGCGGTGCTGGCGTGGATCCCCCCTCGAGGCCATGCCGGCATCGTCTCGACCTACCGGCGAATGATCGCCTCTGAAGAACCCGTCGCCGGCCATGTGGTCCATGGATACTACTGGAGAGACATCGGCACCCTGGAAAGCTATCTCCAGGCCAATCGGGAGCTGTCGCCGGAGCCGGTTCTCGAGGGGGCCGGGACGAAGACCGCACCCTCGGCCCGCCTCTCCGAGTGGGCGGTCCTCGGCCGCGGCTGCCGGGTGGAGGCGGGGGCCGTCGTTCGGCGCTCCGTGCTCTGGGAGGGGGTGCGCGTTCAGGCAGGGGTCCGGATCGTGGACAGCGTGGTCACCGCCGGACGGACCGTCCGGCGGGATCTCTGCGGCGAGGCCCTGTAGGCACCGTCAAAGGGCGGCCAGGTTGTCCGCCCAGGCCACGGAGTCGAGGTAGCAGCCGGGCAGGCGTTCCTGGGGCAGCCGGAGCCGCTCCGCCCGTTCCCGAACCTCCTCCCAGTCCCCCTTTTCGTAGCTTTCCATCAGCCGCAGGTAGGCCCCCAGGGGCCCCTCTCCGGTCAGCAGGGCCTGCTTGATCCCTTCGGACAGGGGCAGCTTCTCGAGGAGCGACTCCATGGGATCGTCCATGATGGCGTCGATGAGGGAAAACAGGCCCAGGGTGAACAGCTCGGCCCGGTCGGACGCCGAGCGCCCCAGGTCCCCCAGGCCTTCGCAGAAGCGGGCCCGGACAATGGACTCTCGAATCAGCTCGTCCGGCTTCTTGGAGGCCAGGGTGGTCATGGCGATGAGCGAGAGGAACCGCCGGATCCCCCGCTCCCCCATGAGCACGATGGCCTGACGAATGGAGGTGATCTCGGAGATGGGTCGGAAGTAGGCCGAGTTGATGTAGCGCAGCAGCTTGTAGGAAATGGCCACGTCCCGCTGGATGATTTCCTCGAGCTTGCCGAAGGCCACGTCGCTGCGGTTGGCCTCGGCCATGATCTCGAGCAGGTTCATCTGCGGGCTTGGAATGTCCCGGCCCTGGAGCACCTCGGGACGGCTGAAAAAGTACCCCTGAAAGTAGGTGAACCCCAGGTCCAGGGCCTCGTGGAACTCCTCGTGGGTCTCCACCTTTTCCGCCAGCAACGCGACGCCGTTTCCGGACACCTTCCCCAGGACGCCGCCCAGGGTGGACAGGGGCGTGGCCATCAGGTCGAACTTGATGATCTTGGCCAGGTCGATCAGCTCGGCCATGTCCGGGCGGTACAGGAAGTCGTCCAGCGCGATCACGTACCCGGCCCCGGCCATCTCGCGGCAGGCCTCGACCACCTCCGGGGCCGGTTCCACGTCCTCCAGGATCTCCACCACCACCTGCTCCCGGGGAAACATCATGGGCACCCTCTGGACCAGCAGGTCCCGGGTGAAGTTCACGAACGCCCTGCCCGAGCCGGTCACCTTGTCGATGCCCATGGAGAAGAAGCTGTTGCACAGGACCTGGGATGTGGCCTCGTTCCCGTCGATCTCCGGAAAGGCGTTGGCCACACCGTCCCGAAAGAGCAGCTCGTAGGCGAACAAGGACCGGTCCTTGTGAAAAATGGGCTGTCTGGCCAAATAGATATCCATGCTCACGACTCCTTGCGCAGTCTCCCCGCCGGGTTCGCGGGGCCTCGGGGGGCTAGCCTGGACATTGCAAGAAACATTCCCTAGAATGGCCCCGGTGCCCAGGCGCCCCCATTCCCCATCTCGAACAGGGAACATGCCATGCCGACCCTTTCACCGGCCCGATCCTCCGAGCAGGCGCTGCTCGCTTTTGCCGCGCGGTCCCTGCAACGCCGCGGGCTTTCGCCCGACCCGGGGATCCAAGCCGATCCCGTTCCGGCGGACGGCTCCCGGCGGGCCTTCTTCCGTATTCGGTCTCGAGCCACGTCCCGCACCTGGATCGCCGTCGGGAATCCGCCGACCACGCCGTTTTTTCGACAGGAAAACCTCGCCTACCTGCACATCGGGCGTCACCTGCGCCAGCGGGGGGTCCCGGTTCCGGAGATGCTCTCCTGGGATTTGGAGCAGGGCTGGTTTCTGATGGAGGATCTGGGAGCGTTCCGGCTCCACGACCGGTGGGACGATCTCGAGGACCCCTTGGGCCGGGCCGAGGCCGTGCTCTCGGCGTTGTTCCACATGCAGGTGCATGGGGTCCGAGGCTTCGATCCGGCCTGGTGCTGCCAGACCCGGCGCTATGACCGGGAGCTCATGCGGCAGTACGAGTCCAACTACTTTCGGGACGCCTTCTTGCGTGAGTACCTGGGACTGAATCGGTCCTGGACGTTCCTCGAAGGCCCGTTCGAGCACCTGGCCGCCTCGGCGTCCAGGGCGGGCGCCCGGTTCTTTCTTCACCGGGACTTCCAGAGCCGGAACATCCTGCTCGGGGACCAGGGGCCAGGGTTCGTGGATTGGCAGGGTGGGCGGCTCGGCCCCTTGGGCTACGACCTGGCATCCTTTCTGATCGACCCCTACCTGAGCCTCCCCAGAGCCACCCGGGACCGCCTGTACCGGTTCTACCTGGGCCTGCTTCGAGACCACGACCCCTCATCCACCGCCCTGTTCGAGGAGACCTTCCCCTACCTGGCCCTCCAGAGGAACCTCCAGATCCTCGGGGCCTTCGCCTTCCTGAGCCGGGTGCGCGCAAAACCCTTCTTCGAGTCCTTTGTTCCACCGGCCGCCGGCTCGCTCCTGGACCGTCTGGAGACGCTGGAAGACCCTCAGCTGCGTCCCCTGCACCAGGTGGTGGAGGACGCCCGCGGCCAATGGGAAATCCCTTGAAAGCCTTCCACCCCGGCCGGTCGCTTCAGCCTTTGAATGCGCCCCTCGGTCACAGGGTGAATCTCCCCTCCCAGGTGCTGAATGTAGTCCACGAGCACGTCCCGCTGAAACCGGGAAGTGTCGTACCGGCGAACCGCCTCTCGAAACACGCTGTAGCCGTCTCCCCCTTCCGCCAGAAACGACGGGACGGCCACCCGGTAGACGTGCTCGTCCTCGACAGGCCGCCCGTTCACGCGGATGTCGCGACACGGGCCGGGGCCCGGACCCAGGACCAGGGTCACGCCGCGCGACACCTGCAGGAACCCGCCGTGTCCCGGCTCCAGGGAAGCGGACCGGTCCAGGATGGCCCGGACCTGGCGGCCTCGCAGGCCCAGCACCACCACGGTGTTGTCGAACGGCAGCACGTCGTGGATCCGGCCGATGGTCACCGCTCCCGGAGGAATGTCCGCCCGAATGGACCCGCTGTTTTGCAGGGCCAGGTCGGGCTCCAGTGCCTGGGCGGACCACAGCATGGCGTCGGCCACCAGGTCGCCGAGGGCGGTCTCTTCCTCCCGGACCCGGTCGTTGGAGAACGGGGCCGGGGCCCGGCCGATCACCCGGGCCCCGGCGGCTGCGGCCCGGTCCACGTAGGGCTGCAGCAGGGCGAGCAGCTCCGGGTCCTCCGGCACGGTCCGGGCGTCGAGGTTGATGGGAACGGGCTCGAAGGCGTGCTTTTCAATCCGTCCGTTCTGCAGGGTCAGATCGAGCTTCCCGAGCAAAAGGCCCCACTTCCATGCCTGCACCAGGATCGTCCGGGTCCCGGACGCCGGGTGCTCCACCACCATGGGGGCGTCCAGCCGGGTGTGGCTGTGTCCATCCACGATCAGGTCGATTCCCGGCACCTCGCGGGCGAGCCGCCGGGCCCCCCGGTCCGGGTCCGCATCAATTCCCAGATGGGTCAGGGCGATCACCAGGTCGGCCTGCCTGCGAAGCCCGGGCACCAGGGCCTGAGCCGCGGCCACGGGGTCCTCGAACCGCAGGTCCGAGACGTGGGCCGGGTGCGCGGTCTCACGAGTCTCCGGCGTGGTGAGACCGAAGACGGCCACGCTGAACCCGTCGAAGGGCCGAATGATGTGGGATTGCGCCAGCAGGCCCCCGTCGGAGGTGCGGACGTTGGCGGAGAGGAAGGGAAACGCGGCCCGGGCCATCTGATCGAGGAGCACGGGACGGGGCGGGTCGAACTCGTGATTCCCCAGGGTCATGGCATCGTAGCCCAGGGCGTTGTACCCCAGGATGTCCGGCTCCGCGTGGAACAGATTGGATACCATGAGGCCGGTGTTCACGTCGCCGGCGTCCAGGAGGAGGACATTGGGGTGCTCCTGCCGGATGCGCTCGACGAGCGTGGCCCGGGCCGGCAGGCCCCCCACCTGCTTGGCCGGGTTGAGGTCGAAGGCGGCGGGATGCCCGTGGGTGTCGTTGGTGTGAAGGACCACCAGCGTATGCCGGCCGCTCGGGCCCGAAGGCTCCAGGACCGCACACCCCGGCCCGGCGGCCGCGGCCAAGAGAATCACGAACGCAGACACCCATCGCTTCACCAGACCCATGACGTCCCCCTTTCACGCGCCCTCTGTCAGCGCAGGCGCTTTCCCAGTGAGAAGGCCTTTCCCAGAAGCTCCCCGAGCCCGTAGTAGGTCCGACTCTCCGGAGCAAACACCACAGGGCGCACCTTGCCCATGTCCGGGACCCCGTCCTTGCCCATCACGCCCTCCTCGGCCTTGGCGTCCAGGACCTCGCCCACGAACTGGGTGTGGAGCCCCAGCTCCACCGTTTGCAACAGCCGGCACTCCAGCACCAGCGGGCACTCGCCCACGTAAGGCGCTTCCACCAGGTCCCCGGGAACCGGGGTCAGCCCGGTGACGGCGAACTTGTCCTCGTCCCGGCCCGAGGCGATGCCCAAGTAGTCGACCTTCTCCACCATGTCCTCGGAGGGGACGCTCAGGGTGAAGGCCTTGCGCTCCACGATGTGTCCATAGGAGTAGGTCGCCTTTCTGAGCGACACCCCCACGCAGGGCGGCTTGGAACAGAAGATCCCGGCCCAGGCCGCAGTCATGGCGTTGGGCTTCATGATCTTGTCATAGGTGCCGACAATGACGACCGGCGCCGGGTACAGCAGGGTTCGAGGTCCAAGGGAGGTCTTCATGATGGAGCGCTCCTTTCGAGCAGGTCCGGGTCCGGCGCCACGCCGAATCGTTTCGCGATGCGTCTCAGATCCGATTCCGACAGACGCAGGTCCGGGCCGCCGGCCGCCAGGGCCTTGAGATAGATCTCCGAGGCCTTCTCCACCGTTTCGATCAGGCCGATGGCCTCGTCCAGAGAGGCCCCGGCGGCCACGAGACCGTGAAAAGGCCACAGCACCAAGCGCCGCTTCTCGAACCCCCGGGCCGTGGCCTCGGAAAGGGCTGTCGAGCCCGGCAGGCACCAGTCCGCCGCCTCCACGCCCTCGGGAAGCAGGGCCACGCACTCGGAGTGGACGGACCAGAGCAGTCGGGTGAGGGAGATGGTATCCAGCCGCCGCGCACAGGTCAAGGCGACAAGGTTCGGAGCGTGGACGTGGACCACGGCGGAGCCGGCGGCTACGCAGCCCTTGCGGGCCCGGACCGCGTGTGCGGCCAGGTGGGAGGGCAGCTCGGAGGAAGGGGAGCCGTCGGCCCCGAACCCCCAGAGCATTCGATAACGCCTTCCCTCGCCGTCGAGCTCGATCACGCCGCAGCTCTCGGAGGGGCGGTCCGGCATGCAACGAAACAGGCTGCCGCTCGCGCTCACGAGAAAGCCGGCCCCGCTCAGCTCAGGGAACCCCCACTCGGCCTCGACCCACGGGGCCTGCGCGTGCTCCCCCGCGGCTCCCCACACGAGGTCCGCGTCCACCCGCACACTCAGGTTTCCGGCGCCCCCCTCGGCCCACCCCTTTAGCCAGAGGTCCCTGGCGCAGCGCATGGTGTGCCCCAGAAGCCCGTCAAAAGGGCCGTGATCCAGGTACGAATAGTTCATGCATCGGACCTCCGATGCTCACCGGCCTCCCGGTCCTCCCGTTTCACGGCCAGATCGTAGAACCGGTAGAACAGGATGGTCAAGGTGGAGGAGAGCACCATGAACACCATGGAGGTGAGCACCGCCGTCCCGAAGCCTTGCAGGGACATTCTGGCGAGCGCGTACCCCGTGATGATGTCCACGCTGATGAGCAGAAACGAGAGGACCACGGTGCAGGCGATGATCTCTCCGGTGAACCCCCGGGTCCGTTCAAAGCTCTTGAGCAGAGCCTGCTTGGGGCTCATCCCTTCGAGCACGACGCCGAACTCGGCCAGGGAGAGCCGGGCGAAAAAGATCAGTCCGGGCACCACCAGTGCCAGCAGCCCGGCGAAGATGATCACTGTGCTGATGAGATACACAACCAGCAGGTCCATCCAGAAGCGGAACCCCACGGCCAGACACCGGCCGAAGGACCACTCCCGCCCGGCGGCCAGGGCCGAGATCAGCCAGATCAGGCCCGCGGTGTACACCGGGCGGAACAGGAAGTTGATCCCAAAGGGGACCCAGTGGGCCAAAACCGCCCCTTCGGTCTCCATGGCCCGAAAGGCGACGAACGTCTCCAGAAGCACGATGGGAAGCGTGACCGGAACGAGAAACCTGGCCATATCGATGAGAAAGGTCTTGAAAAACGCGAAGGTCTCGAACAGTCGTCGGAACATGGGTTCGTGCCGTCTTCTCCCGTGAGGTCGATCCCACGAGAATAGACGCCGGCGGCGCGGGTGTCAAACCCAACTCTCATACCGTGCTCCGACAAAAGCGCTCGACATTCTTTTCACGACTCATTATCATCCTTGGAAAAGACGCAGTCGAGGGGAACCGCCCTTCATGCGAGATTCAGTGGACGAGCTCCACGTTCCAGTAGAGATAGTCCCTCCACGCGGAGGGGATCTCCTTGACCCCGATGGTGATGCGCACCGCGGGCACCCAGGCGGGCCGGGAGGGCTTTCGAATCAGGCGCATGCGCGCCTCCTCGGGCGTCCTTCCCCCTTTTCGGCGGTTGCAGGACACGCAGCAGGTGACGATGTTCTTCCACTCGGTCTTTCCCCCTCGGGAGCGGGGAAGCACGTGGTCGTAGGTCAGCTCCTCCGTGGGAAAACGGCGGCCGCAGTACTGGCAGCGATGCCGGTCCCGCGCATAGATGTTCTGGCGGGAGAAGCGCACCGGCCTTTTGGGCCGTTTGACCAGCCTGAGCAGCCGAACCACCGAGGGAAGACGAATGGTCAGACTGACCGAGCGGATGTCCCGCCCGGACTCCTCGATGACCTCCACCTTGCCCAGGCAGAGCAAGGTGACGGCCTTCTTCCAGTCGATGACCTTCAGCGGCTCGTAGCTCAGGTTGAGGAGAAGCACGTGCTCCATGATCCAGGCCCCGCCTTTCGAGGGTTCGCAAGGAAGGGAACCACCAAGTGAATCGGTTGCCTGTTTTCATAAACAAAACCACACGAAAAGACAAGCCATAAAGGATGCCCTTCGTCGGACTCATCGCCGGAAGCGCGGCTGCATACCTCTCCCTCTCCCTGGCCCTGGCCTACGGCGTGCACCGGTACCCCCGCAGGCCCGTTCAGGAACCCCCGGACTGGGGTCACGTGACGGACACGCGCGTTCCCGCCGCCGACGGCGGCTCCCTGGAGGTCTGGCGGGTGGTCCCCGAAGGACCGTCTAGGGGGACGGTCCTGCTGGCGCACGGCTGGAGCCGGAACCGGGACCGCATGGTGGGCCGCGCTCGCCTGTTCGGGGGCCTGGGCTACACCACGCTCCTTCACAGCGCCCGGGACCACGGGGGCTCGTCGCCCCACCGGTTCATGAACGCCTTTCGGTTTTCCGAGGACATCGAGGCGGTCATGGCCTGGGAGGGCACGCCTGTGCTCCTCTACGGCCACTCGGCCGGAGCGGCGGGGGCGATCATCGCCGCCCACCGCAACCCGGAGGCGGTGCGCCTGCTCTTTCTGGAAGGCTGCTACGCGCGCACGCGAAAGGCCCTGGCGAGCCTCTACGGGCACCACATCCCGGTCCTGGGCCGGCCCGTGGCCCCGGCCGTGGTGGCCTGGATGCACCTGTTCTACCGCTTTCGAATGGACACCGTGGACCCGGCGCGTCTCGCCCCCGACCTGGACCTGCCCGTGCTGCTCATCCAGGGGGAACGGGACGCGGCCTTTCCCCTGGCATTCGCCCGGGAGCTCCGGGACGCCTTTCCGGCGGGCCGGGCCGAGCTCTTCGTGGCCCCCGGCTCGGACCACAGCAGCTCCAGCCTGACGCCGGAGTACCCCGTAGCGATCCGGGCGTTTCTGGAGCGGCACGATCCGGTGGGCTGAGCAAAGCACCGGGCTGTCGAGACAGAGAAGGAGGGAAACCCATGAAAGTACTCGGCATCTACGGCAGTCCCCGCAAGGGCGGCAACACGGACCAGCTCCTGGACCAGGCCCTCGAGGGGGCCCGCCGGGCCGGGGCCGAGACCGAGGCGGTGTACGCCCGCCGGCTCGAGATGTCCGGCTGCCTCGAGTGCGGGGGATGCGACGACACCGGTGCGTGCGTGGTCCAGGACGACATGCAGACCGTGTACCCGCTGCTCGAGGAGGCCCGCATCATCCTTCTGGCCTCCCCCATCTTCTTCTACGGGCTCACCGCCCAGGCCAAGGCCCTGGTGGACCGTTCCCAGGCCCTCTGGTCCAAGCGGAAGCTGCGCAAACCCTTTGAGCAGTGGAAGGAGTACGAAAGCGGCCAGGGGTACCTCATCGCCGCGGGGGCCACCCGGGGCAAGAACCTCTTCGAGTGCGTTCAGCTCGAGGCCAAGTACTTTTTCGACGCCCTGGACATGTCCTGCGAAGGGGGCGTGTTCTTTCGCAAGATCGAGGAGAGGAACGCGGTTCAGGAGCACCCGGAAACCCTGCAAGAGGCCTTCAACCTCGGCCTGAACGCGGTGCGTTCCGCAGGCCTCGTGCTGGATCACCCATAGGTTGTCCGGCCGGTCACCGGCCGTGGACGAGGGGGTCTTCTCATGCCTCCCAGGCTCTACGATCCCGAGGTCGACGTCATCGCCCTGAGTTTCGCCACCCGGCTCCTGCTCACGGACCTGAACCGGGACCTCATCATCGAGCGGGCCGTGGAAAGCCTGGCCGACTTCGGCCGCAGCGACCGCATCGGGCTGTTCCTGCTGGACGAGGACGGCGAGCACCTCATCGGTCACGGCGGCCGGGTGACCGAGGGGGTGCGGCTCGCGCCCCTACAGATTCCCCTGAGCGGAACCCCCTGCGAGGAGGTGATCGAGGCGCGAAACGCCCGGCCGTTCGGATGCGCCCTTCGGGAGGACCTGCCCTGGCCGGCCCGGGATTCGACCGCGCACGAGCGCACCTGCCTGTGCGCCCCGCTCATCGCCGCCAACAACAAGGTCATCGGAGTGGCGAACTTCGAGCACGAGTCCGGGTATACATTCGAGCCCATCCTCATGCAGTCCCTGAACGTGCTCCTGACCGTGGTGGCCATCGCCCTGGAAACGGCCCGCCTCTTCGAGCACGCCGTCTACGACGGGCTCACGGGGCTGTACGTCCGGCGCTACTTCGACCTGCGTCTTCAGGAGGAGGTCAACCGCATCAAGCGGTACGGCGGAAAGCTGGCGCTCCTCATCACGGACATCGACCACTTCAAGAGCTTCAACGATCGATACGGCCACCAGCAGGGGGATGTGGTGCTCCAGGAGACCGCCGGGATCATGATGACCTCGGTTCGAATGAAGCTGGACGCCGTGTGCCGGTACGGCGGGGAGGAGTTCGTCGTGATCATGCCGGACACCGACCTCAAGGGCGCGGGCCTGGTGGCGGAGCGGATTCGAGCGCAGTGCGAGCGGCACCCCTTTCCCGGACCGGACGGCGGGCAACTCCACGTGACCCTCAGCGGCGGGGTGGCCGCCATGGACCAGGAGGGCTTCCTGTCCGCCAGGGAGCTGTTGCAGCAGGCGGACGCCTGCCTCTACCAGGCCAAGCGCGCCGGGCGGAACAGGATCACCGTGCATGCCGGTCCGAAGCCGTGACGCCCAAGGCCTCCAGGTTGGAGCGAATCTTGGCCAGGCCGGGTCTGGCCAGGGCCGTCCGGCCGAACCGCTCCTCAAAGGCCTGATCGTCCATGCGGAGAAAAGCGGACGCCGGAGGAAGAACCACCCGCCTGGACCCATCCTGAGGATTGAACGGACACACCTCCTGACAGCGGTCGCAGCCGAGGAAGCAGTCGCCCATGCGCGCCGCGTCGCCCGCATCCACCCGCCCCTTCCACTCGATGGTCCGATAGGACAGGCACCGGGACGCGTCCACCACATAAGGCGCTTCCAGGGCTCCGGTGGGGCAGGCGTCCAGGCAGCGGGTGCACTCCCCGCAGCCGTTCTCCAAGGGCGCGAGGTCGGGAACCGGCAGGTCCGCCGTGGTGAGGATCTCCGCGAGCACCACCCGGGAACCGATGCCCGGGACCACGAGCATGCCGTTCCTGCCGATGAAGCCCAGGCCGGACTGGTACGCGAAGCCCCGCTCCAGGAGGGGGGCCGAGTCCACGCAGACGCGGGTGCGGCAGCCCGGAAACCTCTTTTGAACCCAGGCCGCCAGGGTGCGCCCCCGGATCTTGAGGTCTTGGTGATAGTCGGGGCGGTCGGGCCTTGCGTACCGGGCCGTGGTGTACCCGTCCTGGGTGGCGGGCTTTTCCCAGGGGTAGGGCCGGGCCAGGCTGACGAGGGTCCGGCAGCCGGGCAGGAGGCGCCGGGGATCCTCTCGCACGTCCAGGTTCCGCTCGAGCCAGGCCATGTCCCCGTGCCGCCCCTGGCGGAGCCATTCCAGGAAGGCGTCCATGTGGAGGGGCCGGCCCGGACGGGACAGCCCCACCGCCCGAAAGCCCAGGGCCTCGGCCTGTCTGGTGAGCTCGTGGATCATGGTCCGCAGTTACAGCGGGTAGGGTGTGAGGCTCTCGCAGCCGCCCTCGGTGACCACGAGGGTCTGCTCGAACTGGGCCGACAGGGAGCAGTCGTCGGTCACGGCGGTCCAGTCGTCCTCCAGCACGTGGAGGTCCCTCCGGCCCAGATTGATCATGGGCTCCACGGTGAAGACCATACCGGGGATCAGGGTGAGACCGCGGCCTTGCCGGCCGTAGTGGGGGATCTGGGGAGGCTCGTGAAAGTCGAACCCCACCCCGTGCCCCACGAACTCCCGCACCACCGAGCACCCCTCCCGTTCGGCCAGGTCCTGAATGGCCCACCCGATGTCCCCGAGCCGATTGCCCGGTTTGACCATGCCCATGCCCGCCTCCAGGCAGGCCCGGGCCACCCGGACGATCTTGCGGGCGTCCGGCCCGGGGGTGCCCACGAAAAAGGTCTTGCTGGTGTCCGCGTAGTACCCGTTCAGGATGGGCGTGACGTCCACATTGACGATGTCCCCGTCCTTCAGGACCCGGGGTCCGGGGATGCCGTGGCAGATGACCTCGTTCACGGACACGCACACGCTCTTGGGGTAGCCGCGGTAGTTGAGGGGTGCGGGCACGGCCCCGTGCTGGAGCGTGAACTCATGGACCAGGGTGTTGATCTCCTCGGTGGTCATGCCCGGCCGCAGGTGCTCCTCCACCAGGTCGAGGGTGGCGATCGCCAGGCGGCCGGCCTCCCGAATGGCGGCCAGATCGGACTCTTTCTTGAGGCGGACGCCGTGCTCCCGCCGATAGGTCTCCTCGCGGTCGGGGGCCGGCGGTGGCCCCTTGCCCAGGCAGCACTTCTTGTACTTCTTGCCGCTTCCGCAGGGGCAGGGATCGTTTCGGCCTGGCTTGCTCATCATGGGCCCGGGTTCCTCGACAAAAACGTGGCCGGACGAGAGCCGGCCCGAAAACCATCATGTCACCTCTCCGAGGTGAACGCAAGGGTCCTGACCCGGCATCCTCTCGAATTGTGTGCCGATCTCCTCTGTGGTAAGTTTGCTCATGGCAGAAAACACCCTGATCCTTTTCTTCAACGGTATGTGGGGACAGCCGCCCGATGTCAGGGGACTCGATCTTCCCGGTTTTGAGTTCACCATGGATAAGGACCGGTTTGAGGCGGCAACCGCCGTGGTGTTCCACGTACCCGAACTGCCGAAGATGCAGACCCACACCAAACGGCCCGGCCAGATCTGGGTGGCCTGGGCCATGGAATGCGAGCGCCATTATCCCTGGATGATGGATCCAGACTATCGGAACCGGTTCGACCTGTCCATGACCTATCGCCTGGATGCCGACGTTCCCGTGACCTACCTGCCCGGCCCTGAAATCTGCACCTCCTTCACCCGGAGCCCGGGATCCAAGATCCCGGGCCACCTGGCGGCCCTGTTCCTGTCCGGCGCCGTGGAGCGCAGCGGGAGAACCCGGTATGCCGGACGTCTGATGCAGGTCCTGGGCATTCACTCCTACGGCCGCCTTCTGCGGAACCGGACTGTTGCAAACGACCGTGGACGGGAAACCAAACGGACCGTCCTTTCCGACTACAAGTTCACGCTCTGTTTCGAAAACGCCCTGGCGGAAGACTACGTCACGGAAAAGTTCTTCGATCCCCTGGTGGCCGGATCGGTGCCGGTCTACCTGGGGGCGCCCAACATCGAAGCATTCGCCCCCGGCGACCGTTGCTTCATCGACATCCGCCACTTCGACAATCCCGAGGCCCTGGCGGACCATCTGAAGGCCCTGGACAGGGATGACACCGCCTATGAGGCCTTTCACGCCTGGCGGAGAAAACCGCTGCGTAAGTCCTTTGTTCGGCGGGTGGCCATCCAGCAGGAATCCGCCTGGGTGCGGCTGTGCCGGAAGATCAGGGAGTTGCAACGGGACAGGCTCTTTTGCGACGACCTAAATGAAGGGTATGGAGCATGGTAGCTCGGGCCATT
>CAYYVD010000105.1:0-14252 GCA_964475045.1 uncultured Desulfobacterales bacterium
GGATGCCCCCACACCGACGGCCCCGGCGGCCACCGAGGCCGACGCGGCCGCCACGGCGGCCTCGATGGCGGAGGTGTTCTCCGCCTCGATGACCACGTCCCCGGCGCTGTCCGCGATCCGGCTGTCGAGGAGGTAGGCGTTGGTCTTGGTGAGGATGACGTTGGTGGCGTCGGCGCCGGCGCCGCTCACCCCCACGCCCACCGCGCCGAAGGCCAGGGAGGCGGAGGCGGCAGCCGTGCGGGCCGAGATGGCGGCCTCTTCCACCGCTCGAAGGACGATGCTCTCGCCGGTCGCCGCATTCAGGCCGGTGGCCGTGACGCTGCCGGCATCGGCGATGTACGCGGCCACGTCGTTGGTGATCACGTTCTGGGCCAGGGCCACCCCCACGGACACGGACACGCCCACGAAGCCGAAGGACGCGGCCAGGGAGGCGGCTCCGGCATCGGCCGTGATGACCGAGGCGTCGTCGGCGCTGAGGGTGATGGTTCCGGCTCGAATGCCCGAGGCGCCGTCCCCGTGGATGTACGCCTGAACGTCCGTGGCGATCCGGTTCTCGGCCCAGACCCCGGAGCCGCTGACCCCCACACCGACCGTGCCGCCGGCGATCGCCACCGAGCCCGCCAGGACCGTGGCATCGATGGCCTGGTCCGCGAGCGCCATCTGAACGAGATCCCCGCCGGCGTCGATGGACGCGTCCTTCACGTAGGCCTGCACCTGGGCCGGGACCCGCGTTCCGTCCGCGTCGTACCCGATCAGGTTGCGGGCCACGGACGCACCGATGGACACGCCAACGCCGGCCGCGCCGCCCACACCCACCGCCGCGGAGACGGCGGCCACGGTGGCCGAGACGTTGGGACGGGACACCGTGAAGGCCGTGCCGTCAAACGTGATGATGAAGGAGCCGCCCCCCAGACGATCGGTCAGCAGCCACTCGGTCCCCTCGGTCCGGACGGTGACGGCCAGGTCGCCGGAGAGCAGAATCCCCTCGGTCGCGAAGGCGGCCCTCACCTGGTCCAGAAAGGCTTGGTCCGCGTCGATGTCCGCCTGCACGGGCTTGTCGTAGGTGACGTCCTCGGTCACCTCCTCCAGCACGCCCTCGTCGTTGCGGACCTTTCGGGTGATCCGCTCCGTGACCTCCTCGGTCTCGGTCTCGGCCGCGTCGCCCAGGGCGGCGGCAAAGTCCGCCGCACTCATGCCCGCCGTCCCCAGGTCGAAGTCCAGGGTGGCGGAGCGGCTTCGGGCGTCGAGCACCACGTCGGCCGCGCTGTCGAGGGTGCTGTTCTCCACAAAGGCGTTGGTCCGGGTGAGCAGGACGTTCTGGGAAACCGCTCCGGCGCCGCTGATGGCCACGCCGGCCGCACCGGCAAAGGAGGCCGCCACCGAGGCCGCGGCCGAAAGCGCGCTGATGGTGGCCGCCTCGTCGGCGATCAGCTCGACGCCGCCCGTCGCGGTCACATCCTTCATGTCCCGAATGCCCGCCTCCACCTCGTTGCGGATCTCGTTGAAGGCCAGGGAGATCCCGATGGAGGCGGAGACGCCCACCGCGCCCGCGCCCGAGCCTGCAATGGACGCGGCGAGGGCCGTGGACCGGATGGTCGCCTCGTCCCTGGCCGCCAGACGCAGGTCGTTCGCAGTGATGGTGTTGGTGCCGTCACCGTCGACGAAGGCCTTGACCAAGGTGCGAATCCGGTTCTCCGTGCTCACGCCGGAGCCGCTCAGGGCCACGCCGGCCGCACCGCCGCCGCCGATGGCCACCGAACCGGCCAGGGACACGGCGTCGATGGTCTCCTTCGCCGTAGCGTCCAGGGTCAGGTCGCCCCCAGCCGCGACGTCGCTGTTCATGACAAAGGCCCGCACCTGGGCCGCATCCTCGGCGTCCTGAGGAAGGATCAGCTTCCAGGTGTCCACGGCGCCGAAGTCCAGCTCGTTGGACCCGACCCACTCCCAGTCCCCGTCCTCGGCCGTGAACACGTCGTCGCCCTGGTTCACGGAGACCGGTGTCGACCCGGCGTACCGGTAGATGCCTCCGAGGGAGGCCACGTTCACCCGGTCGCCCTTCTGTGCGATGGACCCGTCCCCGGCCGTGTACTCGTACCGGGTCACCGTGTCCCCGAGGTAGTCGTAGACGTCCCCGGCGCGCGCCCCGGCCGTGACTCGAATCCGGTCCCCGTGGGTGAGCTGTCTCAGGTCGTCCAGGGTGGTCCTGGGCGCGGCCACCTCGCCCGGATCCCATCCGATGAAGTTGCGGACCAGGGAGGCCCCCACCGAGGCGCCCACGCCGGCGGCGCCGCCCACAGCGACCGCGGCGCTGGCCGCGGCGACCTTGGCGCGGATCACGGACTCACTCAGGGCGTCCAGGTCCACGTCGGCCCGGGTGCTCAGGACGCTTCCCAGGACGTACGCGTTGGTTCGAGTGAGAATGACGTTTCGGGCCGACGCGCCGGCGCCACTCACGGCCACCCCCGCAACCCCGCCTCCACCGATGGACACGGACGCGGCCGCGGAGATCACGTCGATGGCGGCCCGATTGACCGCCTCCAGCCGAATGTCGTCGTCCGCGGTCGCACCGGTGGTGGTCACCCCGTCGTCGGCACGCGCGATGAACGCCTCGATCTCGTTGCTGATGTGGTTCTGGGCCAGGGACACGCCCACGGACACGGCCACCCCGGCGGTACCGCCGATGGCCGCGGCCACGGAAGCGGCCCCGGCGATCGCGTGAATGGACGACGTGTCCTCGGCCGTCAGGGTGATCCGGCGGGCGGTGATGCCGGCCGCTGCGCCGGTCCCTGTGGCTTCGTCGTCGTCCCCGTCGATGAACGCCTTCACCTCGGTGGCGATCTTGTTGGTGGCCGAGACGCCGGCGCCGCTGATCCCCACGCCGGCCGTGCCGCCCACGGCCACGGCCGCCGATCCGGCCAGCACCACGGCGTCGATCTTCTCGCTGGACAGGGCGTCCAGGGTCAAGTCTCCGGTGGCGTGAACGGCGCTGTCCCGCACGTAGGCCTGCACCTGGGCGGGCACCCGGGTGTCGTTCAGGCCCGCATCCAGATCCCAGCCGATCCGGTTCTCCGCGATGGACAGGCCGATGGAGGCCCCCACACCGGCGGTGCCGCCCGCGCCGACGGCCACCGAGGCGGCCGCGATGATCGCGGTCACCGCGGACTCGTTGGCCGCATCCAGGTCCACGTGAGCGGCCTGTGCGATGGTGCTGTTCTCCACAAAGGCGTTCGTCCGGGTCAGGACCACGTTGGTGGACACGGCCCCTGCGCCGCTCACCGAGACCCCGGCCGTGCCGCCGAAGGAGGCCGCCACGGAGGCCGCGGCCGCACGGGTCGTGATGGTGCCGTCCGCGAGCTCCCACAGCCGGGTGTCCGAGTAGTCCTGCGCACCCAGGTCCCTCTGATCGGGCTGGATCACCTCCCAGAGCCCGTTGGTGGCATAGGCCTCGTCGTACAGGTTGATGTGGGCGTCCTCGTCCCCCATGTACCGGTAGACCACGCCGCCCTTGTCCACGGTGTTGCCCTTGTGGATCAGGACCTGGTCGTCTTCGTCCGTGACGCCGTCGCCCTTGAAGTCCGATGTGTCGGCCCAGGCGTAATCCGCGACAAACCCCCGGTAGGCGTAGATCCGGCCGGCCTGTCCGCCCCCGTCATAGCCCGCCGCCACCTGGACCGTGTCCCCGGCGTGGAGGGTGACGGTCCCCGGCGTGTCCGTGGTGTACATCCCGGCGCCGGAAGCCCCGGGCAGCACCCGGGCGTCCAGGACCACGTCGCCCGTGGTGGCCACCACCCGGGCGGCTTCTCGAATGAAGGCCTCGACCTCGTTGCTCACCTCGTTGAAGGCCAGGGACGACCCGATGGAAACGGCCACGCCGCTGGTCCCGCCGAGGGCCCCGGCAATGGAGGCGGCGGCGGCATCGGCCTGAATGGCCGGGTTGTCGTGGGCCCTGAGGGTGATGCGGTCGGCCGATATTTCGGCGGACCCGTCCACAAAGGCCTTGACCCACATCTGGATCCGGTTCTCCGTGTAGACCCCGGCGCCGCTCACGCCCACACCCGTGGATCCGCCGCCCGACAGGGCGGCGGATCCGGCCAGCACCAGGGCGCGAATGGTCTCGTCGGCCGTGGCGGTCTGGGTGAGCGCGCCGGCGGCGATGACGTCCGCGTCGCTCACGTAGGCCTGGACCTGGGCCGCGTCCTCCACGAGGTTGACCTGCTTCCACACCTGTGTGTTGCCGTAGTCCTCGTCGCAGAGCGGGATCAGACCGGTCCGGGCGGTTCCCACGTACTCGTAGACGTCGCCGTCCCGGGGCCCGCCGTCCTTGACCTTCACCCGGAACCCCCGGGCGAGGCCCGTGACCTCCTGGTTGGAGGTGGCGTCGTAATCCACGGCGCCCGAATCCCAGCCGATGAAGTTGCGCGCCACCGAGATCCCGATGGAGGCCCCCACACCGGTGGACCCGCCCGCCGATGCGGCGGCGGACACCGCCAGCACCCGGGCCGTGACGGCCGACGTGTTGGTCGCGCCGAGCACCACGTCGCCGTCGCTCTCCAGTCGGCTCCTTTCCACAAAGGCGTTGGTCTTGGTGAGGATGACGTTCTGGGCGACGGCCCCGCCGCCGCTGATCCCGAAGGCGTTGCTCGCACCCGCGGCGAACGCCACGGAGGCGGCCGTGGTGGTCACGCTGATGGAGGCGTCCTCGCTCGCCTGAATCCGGGTGGATCCGGCCACGTCCACCCGGGCCGCATCCCGCACAAAGGCCTCCACCTCATTGGCCACCGTGTTGAAGGCCAGGGACAGTCCGATGGAGAGCGCCCCGCCCGTGGATCCGGCCAGGGACCCGGCCAGGGAGGCGGCCTGGGCATCGGCGGTGATCGTGGAGACGTCCCGGGCCGTCAGGGTGAGGTCCTCGCCCTGGGCCTGAATCAGGCCCGTGGGCCCGGTGCCGTCGATGAAGGCCTTCACCGCCGTGGCGATCTTGTTCTCGGTGTACACCCCGGCGCCGCTCAGAGCGTAGCTGCTGCTCGTGGAGGCGCTCACGGCCAGGGACGACGACTCCACCACGGCCCGAATGGTGCTCTCGGACACGGCCGAGAGGTCGATCCGGCCCGCGGCCGTCACGTCCGCGTCCTCGATGTAGGCCTGGACCTCGAGAGGGACGGTTGCGGGACGATCGGTCACCTTCACCCAGTCGGCCGTGGTGTAGTCGGCCAGCCCCAGGTCCACCAGCGTTCCGTCCGGACCTTGGTACGCGTAAATCTCCCCGGGATCCCCCTTGGTCTCGTCGTAGTCCCCGGCGAGCTTGACCCGGTCCCCGGTCCGAAGCACCTGCTTGTTCTCGACCCGGGTCCACGGCCCGGAGGCGTAGGCCTGTACCGAGAGGTCCACCGGGCCCGAGAGGTCCGGTCCGGTGTACTCGTAGATCTCACCCGCGAGCCCGCCGCCCGCGTCCGTGTCCAGCTTGACCCGGTCGCCCGTGAGGAGTTCCATGGGCTGCTCAGAGGAGTTGTACTCGAAGGCCCCGAGATCCACCGGGTTGGTGGTGTACTCGTAATCCCGGTCGTAGGCGATCTCGTTCATGGCGATGGACACGCCGATGGAACCGGCCGAGGACGACCCCGTGGCGCTGGCGCTCACGGCCATGGAGGAGGCCTTGACCGTGGCGTGAATGGTGGAGCGGTTGTCCGCGTCCAGCACCACGTCCCCGGCGGACGTGACCGTGCCGCCCGAGATGAAGGCGTTGGCCTTGCCCAGAATGGCGTTGTTGGCCACGGCGCCGCCGCCGCTGAAGCCCTTGCCTCCGCTCGCGCTCGCGGCCACGGCGATGGACGACGCGGCCGAGGTGGCGTCGATGGCGGCCTGCTCGTCGGCCGTGAGGGTCACGCCGCCGCTCAAGGCCTGCACCAGGCCGGCGTTCGAGATGTGGGCCGCCATGTCGTTGTTGATCTGGTTCCGCGCCACGGCCAGGCCCACGGAGACCGAGGTCCCCGACTTGCCCACGGCCACGGACAGGGACGGCGCCTCCACCGTGGCGTCGATGGTGGACACGTCCCGGGCGGTGAGGTCGATGTCCCCCTGGGCCGCCGTCACCTCGCCGGCCACCTCGATGAAGGAGGCCACCTCGGTGCTGATCTTGTTCATGGCGATGACGGCGCCCACGCTGATGGCCGTGGAGTCCCCCAGGCTGGCGGCGATGGCGGTGGAGGAGGTCTCCACCACGGCGTCGATGCTCGCCTGGGACAGGGTCGTGAGCGAGAGCCCGCCCGCGGCACGAATGTCGGAGTTCAGGACATATGCCTTCACCCGGGTCGGGTTCCGGTCGCCGATGTCCGTTCCCAGCAGGGCGTCCACCGTGTTGAAGAGGAAGTTCTGGCTGTTCCACCCGATGGTGTTGAAGGCCAGGGTCACCCCCACGGAGGTGCCCTTGGACTTGGTGTTGCTCTCGATCAGGGCGTGAATGGTGGAGGTGTTCCGTGCGTCCAGATCCACGCTCCCCAGGTTGGCGGTGGTGACGGTGCTGTCCGCGATGAAGGCCTCGGCACCGCTCAGCACCAGGTTCGTGGCGATGACGGCGTTGACCGCCGTGGAGCTGCCCTTGCCCGTGATGCTCCCCCCGGACGAGGTGACCGTGCTTCGGTCCACGGCCTCGATGGTCGCGGTCTCCAGGGCCGTCAACGAGAGGTCCCCGCCCGCCGTGACCGCGGCGCCCCGAATGGCGGCCGCCACGTCGCTCCGCACGTCGTTCATCACCACCAGGGCGCCCACGCCGGCCGAGTCGGAGTCGCTGATGTTGGTCGGGATGTTGTCCGTGATCTCGGTGGGCAGGAAGCGCGTGAGGTCGCCCTGGCTGGCCTCCACCCAGTCGTCCGTGCCGTAGTCCACGGCGCCCAGGTCCAGGGTGGCGTCCTCGCCCACATAGCGGTAGTCCCGCCCCGGGTTGCCCCCGCCGGCGTAGTCGGGCGCGAGGCGCACCAGGACCGGGTCCAGGGGATCGTAGGTCAGGGTCTGCGTTCCGGAGGCCGTGGTGTAATCCACCGGGTTCAGCTCGTCCCAGTTCGCTGCGGTGCCGTAGTCGAGGGCGCCGAGGTCCGCGGTCAGGGGGGTGTCCCCGGTGTACATGTAGATGCTGCCCCCCCGGCCCCCGCCGGCATACCCCCAGCCCACCCGCACCTTGTCGCCGTCCTCCACGGTCTGGACGCCCGAGCGGGTGGTGTACTGGTAGTCGAAGAGGATCTTCTCCGCCAGATCGCCCACCAGGCTCAGACCGCCGTCGTTGCTCACCGTGGAGACCGCCTTGAGGGCGCTGTCCGCGTAGACCCCCGCCCGGTCCTCGGCCGTGACGGTGATCGCACCGTCCACGTCGATGTCCGCCGTCCCCGCCGGGGTGGCCAGACCGGTGTTGTCCACGTAGGCCCGGGCCGCGCTGTTCACCTTGTTGCTGGACAGCACCACGCCCACGCTCATGCCCGAGGCCCCGTAGAGGGCCGAGGCCGCCGAGGTGGCGTCGTTGCTCAGAAGCGCGTTGATCTGCGCCTCGGACACGGCGGTGAGGGTCAGGTCGCCCCCGGTGGCGAGGGTGGTGTCCTGAATGAAGGCCTCCACCCGCGCCGGGTCGGCCCCGTCAAAGGCCTCGGAGATCAGCGGATCCCCCAGCAGGGCGTCCACCGCATGGAACAGCACGTTCTGCGCCTTCCAGCCCACCGAGTTGAAGGCCAGGGTCACGCCCACGGCCTTGTCCCCGGACACGGTGGCGCTCCGGGTGGTGGCGTCGATCCGGGAGGTGTTCCGCGCCTCCAGATCCACGCTTCCGGACGGGACCTCCACCGTGCTGTCCGCGATGAAGGCCCGGGCCGAGCTCTGCACCAGGTTGGTGGCGATGGTGGCGTTCACCGCAATGGACTTGCCCTTGCCGAAGGCGCTTCCGCCCGAGCTCTCTGCGGTGCTGTCGGCCGTGGCCAGGATGGTGGCCGCCTCCAGGGCCGTCAGGGACAGGTCCCCGCCGGACACGGTCACCACGGTGTCCTGAATGGAGGCCTCCACGGCGCTCCGCACATCGTTCACCACCACCAGCCCGCCCACGGCCGTGGAGTCCGAGCCGCTCACGTTCAGGCCTTCGGGGGCCAGCTGGGACTCGGGGACCTCCTTCCAGAAGTCCTGGTTCGCATAGTCCTCGGCCGCCAGGTCCAGCCCGGCGCCGGTGGCGTCGGTCCCCATGTACTGGTACACGCTGCCCGCACGGCCGCCGTTGGCATAGTCGTCCGCCAGGCGCACCCGGTCCCCGAACTGGACCGCCCGAATCTTGGTGGCCTTGTCCGGGTCGGGCTTGGTGTCGAAGTCGGCGGGGATCAGGTCGTTGATCGTCTCCTGAATGACCGCGGCGCCGCCGTCGTTGGTGGTGATGGAGGAGGACACCAGCTTGGTGTTGGCGTAGATCCCGGCGGTGTCCTCGGCCCGGATCGTGAGGGCCCCGCCCACGAGCACCGGCTCGGCCATGTCCTCCAGGGCCGCCCGGGCCGAGCTGCTCACCTTGTTGCTGGTGAGAATCCCGCCGATGGCCTTGCCCGTGGCCCCGAAGAGGGCCGAGGCGGCCGACTCGGCCGCGTTGCTCACGGTGGCGTTGAGCTGGGCGCTGTTCAGAGCGCTCAGGGAAACGTCGCCATCCGCCGTGAGGGTCGAGCCGGTGACCAGGGCCTCCACCAGAGAGGGCTCCTCCCCGCCGAAGGCCTCGGAGATCAGCGGATCGCCCAGAAGGGCGTCCACGGCGTTGAAGAGCACGTTCTGGGGCTTCCACCCGATGGTGTTGAAGGCCAGGGTGATGCCCACTCCGGTGTCGCCCGTCTGGGTGGAGGAGCGGAGGGTGGCGTCGATACGCGCCGTGTTTCGGGCGTCCAGGGTCGCCCGGCCCACGACGAGCCCGTCCCCGGGCGCAGAATCCCGCACCGTGACCGTACTCCCCTCGATGACGGCCCGGGCCGAGCTCAGCACCAGGTTGGTCACGATCTGTCCGTTCACGGCCAGGGACTTGCCCTTGCCGAAGGCGCTCCCGCCCGAGGACGACACGTTGCTCAGGGCGTCGGCCTGAATGACGGCGTTCTCCAGGGCGGTCAGGGTCAGGTCGCCGTTGCGGACGGTCACCACGGCGTTCCGAACGGCCGCCTCCACCGCTCCCCGCACGTCGTTCATCACCACCAGCCCGCCGTAGGCACTGGAGTCGGACGCGGTCAGGTTGCCGATGTCGGGGAACAGGAGATCCTCGAAGTCCGCGATCGCCATCTTGACGAAATCGCCGTTGGGATCATCATAGTGGACGTCGCTCAGGTTCAGGGTCGCCTCGTCGCCCGTGTACATGTACACGCTGCCGTGGCTGCCCGTGCCGCCGTACCCGGTCTCGTAGCGGATGCGGTCGCCCGGGGCGAGCGTCTGGGTCCCGGAGGCGTTCGTGTATTGGTAGCTGTCCAGGCCCAGGGTCCCGGCCGTGGTTTTGAGGTCGTCCAGGTTGTTCTGGGTGGCCGAGAAGACCGTGGTCTCGCTGTCCGCCCGAATCCCGGCTCGGTCCTCGGCCCGTATGGTGAGGTCGCCTCCCACGTCGATCACCGCTCCGGGCCGGTTCGTGTTGTCGATGAAGGCCCTGGCCTCGCTGCTCACCTTGTTCCCGGCGAGCAACCCGCCCCCGGCCATGCCCTTCTTGCCGAACTTGGCCGCAATGGCGAAGCCGTTCTTCACGTCCGAGGCGGCGTCGTTCACCAGGGTGGCGTTCAGCTGCGCCTGGGACACGGCGGTCAGGCTCAAGTCGCCGTCCGCCGTGACGGTCGAGTCCACAACGGCGGCCAGGGCGTCGGAGGACTGCACCCCGCCGAACACGTTGACGTCGGACAGCTTTCGCCACCGGTCCTCGTCCGTGTAGTCCTCGACGTTCAGGTTCAGGCCCAGGCCATCTTCCTCGGTCCCCTGGAACTCATACCGTCCCCCGGGCTCCCCGAGACCGGTGAAGTCGTCCCCCAGTTCCACCACGTCCCGGAACGCCACGTCTCCGGAGCCCACCATGGGCACCACGTACTTGGGATCGTCCGCCTCCGCGATCATGGGCGCCCCGATGATCGCGTCGATGGTCTGGGTCAGCAGGTCCTGGGCCTGCCACCCGATGGTGTTGAAGGCCACCACGAACCCGATGGCCTCCATGCCCTTCACGCTGCTCGAGGCCGTGGCGTCGATGGTGGACGTGTTTTGCGCGTCGAGGATGATGTCCCCCGCCCCCCCCGTCCGGGTGGTCACGTCGCTTTCCTCGATGACCGCCTGGGCCGAGCTCAGGATCAGGTTGTTGACGATGATGCCGCCGATGCTGTCCCCGCCCGCGGTGATCACGCTGGCGTCCCGGGCCTGAATGTGGGCCCCTTCGAGGGCGGTGAGGGAGATGGACCCGGCCTCCACGGTCGCGTGGGACACGAAGGCGTCCACGTCGCTCCGCACGTCGTTTCGCGCCACCACCCCGCCCATGGCCTTGGAGCCGCCCATGTCCACGCCCGCGGCCTTCAGGGCGGTCACGGCAATGCTGGTGGGAATGATGTTGTCCTGGTTCAGCTTCTTCCAGAGGGCGGCCTGGGTGTAGTCCTGAATCCCGAGATCCAGGGTCGCCGCGGTGCCCATGTACTCGTACACGGCGCCGGGCTCGCCTCGGGCCGTGTTATAGTCGGACGCGAGCCGCACCTTGTCGCCGAAGGCCAGGCTTTGGGCTCCCGAGTGGCTGGTGTACTGGTACTCGCGGAAGAGGGTGTTGATCAGGTCGTTCAGGATGCCCGACCCGCCGTCGTTGGACACCGAGGAGAGGGACTTGAGGCGGGTCTCGGCGTCGATGGAGGCCAGGTCGTCGGCCGTGACGGTGAGGGCGCCCCCCGCCTGAATGGGCGCGCCGGAGGGCGGCAACGCCAGCCCCGCGTTGTCGATGATCGCCCGGGCCCGGCTGCTCACCCGGTTCGCCGCCAGGATGCCGGAGTAGTTGGCGGCGGACGCCTTGGCCAGGGCCGCGGCGGAGGCGGTGGCGTCGTTGCGGATCTCCGCCTCGATGGTGGCTGTGGACCGGGCATTCAGGGTGAGGTCCCCGCCGGCGGTCACCACCGAGTTCCTGATGGAGGCCTCCACCAGGGCGGGGTTCTCGTTCCCGATGGGGGTCCCCAGCAGGGCGTCGATGGCGTTGAACAGGATGTTCTGCGACTCCCAGCCCACCGTGTTGAAGGCCAGAAGCACGCCGATGGTGTCTCCCTCCGAGGTGGTGGCCTGAAGCGTGGTGGCATCCAGCGTGGAGGTGTTCTGCGCATCCAGCAGGACGTCGCCCAGGACGGCCTCCACCGTGCTGTCCTCGATGGTGGCCGTGGCCGAGCTCTGCACCACATTGGTGGCGATGGTCCCGTTCACCGCCAGGGAGTCGCCCTTCCCCGAGAAGGAGCTCCCTCCGGAGGAGCTCACCGAGTTGTCGGCTCGGGCCCAGATGGTGGCGTTTTCCAGGGCCGTGAGGGTCACGTCGCCGGTGTCCGCCGTGACCGTGGCGCTTCGAATGGCCGCCTCCGCGCCCCCGCGCACGTCGTTCACCACCACCAGACCGCCGATGGCCTTGGAGTCCGAGGGCGAGAGGTTGTTCCCCTGGGGGATCAGCTGGGTCAGGGCCACCTCTTTCCAGAAATCCAGGTCGGTGTAGTCCTGGGCGCCCAGGTCCATGAGCCGGGGGGTGCCCAGGTACTCGTACACGCTGTTGGCGTTGCCCCCGATGCGGGTCCACCGGGCGGTGTCCGCGTAGTCCTCGAGCCCGAGGTCCACGTCGCCGGCGGGCCCTTCATAGCGGTACACGCCTTCGGGCTCCCCGCCGATCTTCTTCCAGGGACCCGCGGCGTAGTCCTGGGTGCCGAGGTCCAGAACGCCCTCCGCGCCCTGATAGCGGTAGACCGCGCCGGGGTCGCCCCCGCCGGCATACCCGTCGGCCAGAAGCACGCGCTCCCCGGCGCGGAGGTACTCGTTCCCCTCCGACGTGTCGTAGTCGGGATCCAGGTACTCCGCGTCCACCCGAATCGAGTCCCCGGGGGTCAGCGTCTGGGCGCCGTCCTCCGTGGTGTGGTCCGGCACGGCATAGTCCCAGGCCAGGCGCACCGTGTCCCCGAAGTCGAGGGTCTTGTCCCCCTGGGTGGTGTCGTAATCGGAGGCGGTGAGCGGGTTCATGCTCTCCAGGAGGTCCAGGGCGAAGCCCGGCATGCCGCGATCCCGCAGCTGGCCCGGGTTCTGCAGGATCGATGCGCCCCCGTCGTTGGTGGTGACGGACGAGACCACCACCTTGGCGTTGGAGTAGATCCCTGCGTGGTCCTCGGCCGTGATGATCACCGAACCGCCCGCATCCACCCGGGCCGCCGGTGCCCCGCTGTTGTCGACGGTCGCCTCGGCCCGGCTGCTCACCTTGTTGCTCGCCAGGATTCCGCCCACCCCCGTGCTCTTGGCCTTGAACATGGCCGAGGCCGTAGACTCCGCCGCATTGCTCACCGTGGCGTTGATCCGTGCATCCCCCGTGGCCGTCAGGGTCAGGTCGCCTCCGGCGTACACCTCCGAGTTCAGGATGGCGGCCAGCACCTTCGCGGGCTGCTCCCCGTCAAAGGCCTTCTCCCCCAGAACCGGGTCCCCAAGCAAGGCGTCAATCGCGTTGAACAGCACGTTCTGCGGCTTCCAACCGATCGTGTTGAACGCCAGCGTGATCCCCACCCCCGTGTCGTTGCTGCTCAGCGCGCTCTTGAGACGCGCGTCGATCACCGATGTGTTCGAGGCCTCCAGGGCCACGCCGCCGGTCGTCGCCGTCACCGTGCTCTCCGACAGGTACGCCTGCGCCGAGCTCAGCACCACGTTCGTGGCGATCATTCCGTTCACCGCCAGCGACCCGCCCTTGCCCAGCAGCGTCCCACCGTCCGAGGTCACGTTGCTCTGCGCCACCGCCAGGATCGTCGCCTCCTCCAGGGCCTCGACCCCGATGTCTCCGGCCGCCGTCACGGTCGCCTGAGCGATGTGCGCCTCCACCTCGCTCCGCACCTCGTTCATCACCACCAGACCGCCGATCGCCTTGGAGTCCGAGATCACCGACTCCACCAGCACCGAGCTGCTCGATGCAATCGCCGCGCCGTCGTCCGCATGAACCGCCAGGTCCCCGCCCACCAGGATCCCCGCCCCCGGGACCCCCGTGTTGTCGATGATCGCATGGGCCCGGCTGCTCACCTTGTTGCTCCCCAGGATCACACCCGCCGCAGCCCCCTTCTTCTGCTTGAACTCGCTCACGATCGTCGCGGCCGTCACCTCCCGGGCCTCGTTCACCGACGTCGCGTTGATCACCGCCTCGTTGTCCGCCGTGACCTCCAGGTCCCCGTCCGTCACCACCCCGGAGTCCTTCACCAGCGCCACCGCCTCGGCCGGCTCCTCCCCGCCGAACACGTCCACGTCCAGGAGCTTCAGCCACCGATCCTCGTCCGTGTAGTCCTCCGCACCCAGGTCCACCCGCTCCGGGTCCGTCCCCCGGAACTCGTACGCCCGCCCAGGCTCCCCCCTGGCCGCGTCGTAGTCCTCGGCCAGACCCACCGTGGTCCGGTACTCGATGTCCTGGTACCCGTCCTCCGTGGTGAAGTCCGGGTCGTCCGCCTCCGCGATCATGGGCGCCCCCAGAATCGCGTCGATGGTCTGCGTCAGGAGGTCCTGCGCCTTCCAACCGATGGTGTTGTGGGCCACGATGAAGCCCACCGCCTGGGTCTTGCCGTCCACCGCGCTCGAGGCCGTGGCGTCGATCACCGACGTGTTCTCCGCCGCCACCACCACGTTGCCCGCGTCCAGCACCGCGTCCGCGTCCCGGGCCTCCACCGTGCTCCCCTCGATCACCGACCGGGCCGAGCTCAGCACCAGGTTGGTCACCACCACCCCCAGGGTGCCCTCCCCGGCCGTGAGCACGCTGTCGTCCAGGGCCTCGATCCCCGCACGCTCCAGCGCCCGAACCGCGATGTCCCCGTTCTTCGCCGTCACCCAGGCGTCCTCGATGAACGCGTCCACGTCGCTTCGCACGTCGTTCCGCGCCACCAGGCCGCCCATGCCCGTGGACGACCCCCCCAGCCCCGCCGCCTTGATCAGGGAACTCGCCAGGTTGCTCAGAACGTCCGCCGGCAGGATGTCACCCTCGTCGGCCAGCTCCTTCCACAGGGTCTCGTTCGTGTAGTCCGTGGTGCCCAGGTTCACCGCCCCGGCCG
>CAYYVD010000106.1:0-14138 GCA_964475045.1 uncultured Desulfobacterales bacterium
GGATGAGTAGCCGGTGGTGCAATCCGGCCCGAAGGATGTGACGACTCATGAAGCAGGTATTGCTGGCCATCAACGGTCCCGACTATCGGAAAGAGGCGGTCCGGTACGCCCTGGGCCTGGCGCAAAGGATCCGGGCGCAGCTGGCGGTGCTTCAGGTGCTTCGATCGCCTGCGCCGAGGGTGGTCCCGAGGGTGGGTGCGAACCTTTCAAAAGGGGCCCGTACGTTCGAGAAGGCCATGGTGGGGGCCACGTACGCCGAGGCCGGGGAGCCCGATACGGCCTTGCAGCTCGAGCGCGATCTGGGCCGGGCGGCGGCCTCCCTGACAGAGACGGACGGTCCGGCTGTGGATTACCGGGTCGTGGTGAAGACCGGACGGGTGGATGAGCTGGTTTCACAGTTCATTCGGGAGCATCCCGAGGCGGTCCTTGCCGTGTATGACGGCCCGGAGGACCAGGACCCGGGTGGAAGGCGTTCGCTGGTACCGGGACCCGGGATTCCTGTTGTGTCGTTGAAGAAAAAGCAGACGTGGAGCGAAAAAGGAGGAGACATGCCGAATCCAGTCGTGAAAAAGAAGTCGGGAGCCGTCAAGGCGGCGGAGACGTTCGAAACGGTCCACCAGGCCGTCACCTACGCCGAAGCCGACGTTCCGGAGGAGGCGGTGCGGATTCTGGATCAGCACCGGGAACCAGCCCTGCTGCTGGTGCTGGGACGCGGCCACGGCTTCTCCCAGATGCTCAAGGACTATGCCGTCGATCTGGCCGGACGTCTGGGGTATGCCATCGTGGCCGTCAACAACAAGTACATCCCACAGGATTTTCTACCCCTGGTGTCCCAGTACCGGCAGAAGCTGCGGGAGGACTTCTCGCGTCTGGCGAACGAATCGGCCCGTGAGTTTCAGCGGCAGTGCGAGGAGGCGGGCATCCGGTTCCGGCATCTGGTCAAGTTCGGCGAGGCCACCGACGTGCTCAGGGAGTTGCATCGGGAGTTCAAGACGCTGGACTATGTGGTCTCCGAGCCCAGCGAGGAGGTGCGAAGCGAGCCCGGGGCTTCACCGGCCATTCCGGTCTTCTCGCTGAAAATGACCTGAAGGGTCGACAGAACGAAGGAACTGGAAGGCGCTCTTTGGGCTTTGTCCCAAAGGGCGCCCGTCTTGTGCAGACATCCTTTCGGATTGGAGCTTTCGTCCCATGGAAAATGCTTTGACTGCGGAAATCGTCATGGTCATGGCCATGATCGGAGTGGCCGTGTTCCTGTTCATCGTGGAATGGGTGCGCGTGGACGTGGTGGCCATCATGATGATGGTGTCCTTGCCTTTGATGGGACTGGTGACTCCAGACGAAGCATTCAGTGGTCTGTCCAGCAACGCCGTGGTTTCCATCATCGCGGTGATCATCATCGGCGCGGGTCTGGACAAGACCGGCCTCATCAACCGGCTGGTCTCCCCCATCGTCAAGCTGGCCGGAAAGAGCGAGTCCCGCATCGTCGTCCTGATCTCGGGCACGGTGGCCATCATCAGCAGCTTCGTGCAGAATATCGGCGCGGCCGCTCTGTTCCTGCCGGCGGTTCAGAGGATCAGCAAGCAGCTGGGCCTGCCGCTTTCCCGGTTGCTCATGCCCATCGGCTTCTGCGCCATTCTGGGAGGCACGGTGACCCTGGTGGGCTCGAGCCCGCTGATCCTGCTCAACGATCTGATCGCTCCCTTCGACCTGAAGCCTTTCGGGCTCTTCTCGGTGGCCCCTGTGGGGTTGGCACTGGTGGCCTCGGGCATCCTCTACTTCGTGTTTCTGGGGCGGTTGGTCCTGCCGGATCGAAAAGGCGAGGGCGACGCTTCCGGAGGCGGCGGTCTCCCCTACGAGGCATCCTACGACCGGCTGGGCCGGATGTTCGAGATCACCGTTCCAGAGGATTATCGCGAGCTCCTGACCATGCAGATGATGCGGGACCTGTACCTTGTCCACTTGGTGGCCGTGTCTCGAAAGGCCACGGGCGAAAGGATCTATGCTCCCGAGCTCGACGAGGACGTGCATCCAGGCGATCGGGCGGCGGTGCTGGGGCCGGAAGCCAACGTCCTGCGACTGGCCCGGGACTACGGGTTCGGTGTGTCCTACGAGCTGGATACGTTCAAGGAAGACCTGTCCCAGGCACTGGCCGGTGTGGTCGAGGTGGTCGTTTCGCCCAGGAGCCGTCTTGCGGGAAAGACCCTCTCCCAGGTGCATTTCCGGCAGAAGTACCGCGTCAACTGCCTGGCCGTGTATCGGGGGGACAAGGTCTATTATGCCGGCATCTCGGATCTGGTCCTGCACCCCGGTGACGCCATCCTCTGTCAGGGTCGGTGGGATCGCTTTCACATCCTCAAGCAGAGCGGCGATTTCCTGTTCTCCAGCCCGCTGGAGATGGAGGTCATGCGACCGCACAAGGCGCTGTGGGCCGGTTTCTGGTTGGCCTCGGCCTTGGTGATGGTCATCGGGTTTCACATCCAGCTCTCGGTTTGTCTGATGACCGGTGCCCTGGGGATGATCGTCACCCGGGTGATCTCCATCGACGAGGCGTATCAGGCCGTGGACTGGCGGACCATTTTTCTGCTGGCGGGCCTGATTCCGCTGGGGCTGGCCACCATGAAGAGCGGTGCGGCGGCCTACATCGCCGGCAAGATCCTGTCGGTGCTGGGAGGGGTGCCCCCCCTCGCACTGCTGACCGTCATCGCCGTCATTTCCACGGTCTTCACCCTCGTGGTCTCGAATGTGGGAGCCACGGTGCTGCTCGTTCCGCTGGTGATCCACATGGCCCAGCAGGCCCACATGGACCCCAGGATGGCTGCGCTGGTGGTGGGACTGGCCACGTCCAACTCGTTCATCCTTCCCACACACCAGGTCAACGCGTTGTACATGGGCCCGGGACGATACCGGAGCCTGGACTTCATCAAGGCCGGATCGTTGATGTCGGTGATCTTCATTGCGGTCATGATCGGCGTCCTGCTTCTGTGGTATGGTATCTGATCGGGAATGCACCGACCCAAGGACCACTCGGCCGGCTGCGAAGGAGGAGATCCATGAGAACCCGGGTCGTCTTGGCCTTGCGACACAAGATCATGGCCGCCTTCGCCCTGTTCCTGGCTGGCGGCCTCATCTTCGCTTTCGTCACCTACGAGCGTCATACCGTCATTCAGGAACGGCTCGAGGTGATCGAGGACGCCGACGATTTGATCAACGCCGCTCTGGAGGTCCGGCGCTACGAAAAGAACTACTTTTTGTACGGCGGCCGGGAGAACTACGACCTCATGCTGGATTACCTGGGCCGTGTGGACCAACGGCTGGAGGAACTGAGGCTGTCCACGGGAAAGCTGGACAGCCCGGAGCGGTCGGATCGATTGGTGACGCTTCTGAGCGCCTACCGCAGTGCGGTGATCGAGTACGGCCGTGCCGTTGAAAGCGGAGCGGTCCCCGGCTCGTCGCGAGGGAAATCCCTGGCCGAACGCATCCGGAACCTGGGCCGCGAGTTCACCGAGAGTCTTCAGACCCTTGTCCGGATCGAGCGCAAACATGTGAACCGCTTGGTGGATCAGCAGAAGAACACCCTGTTCCTGTCCGTCATCCTGTTTTTCCTCCTCACCCTGGCTGTGGCCTACTACCTCTTTTTTCGAATTTTCCAGCCGCTCTCCAGGATCGAACGGGCGGCCGAGGAGGTCATCCACGGACGGGAGGAGGAGATTCCGCGCTTTGCCGGGTCCACCGAGATCCAGTCCCTTATCTCAGCCATCAACACGATGATCAAGAAGCTGGACAAAAAGAGCGAGCAGCTCATCCAGCGGGAAAAAATGGCCGCCCTGGGCACCCTGACCTCGGGGGTGGCCCACGAGCTGAACAACCCGCTGTCCAATATCTCCAGCTCCACCCAGATTCTCATGGAGGAACTGGAGACGAGCGAGGTGGACTTCCAGGCCAGGCTCCTGGCCAGCATCGAGCAACAGGTGGAAAAGGCCCGCGACATCGTCAAATCGCTTCTGGAGTTCGCCCGCGAGCGGGAGTTCGAGCCTCTGCCCACGGACGCCTTGACCCTGGTGGAAAAAACCACCAGACTCATTCGTGGCGACGTCCCGGGAAATGTGGAGATTCAGGTCCACATTCCACAGGGGGTGGAGATCGAGCTGGATCAACGCCGAATGTCCCAGGCGTTGATGAACCTGATGCTCAACGGCATTCAGGCCATGGAGCCCGAGGGTGGCGTCCTGAGTGTATCCGTGGCCCAAGACCCGGACAAGGGCGAGGTCTCCTTCGTGATCCAGGACGAGGGCGTGGGCATTGCGCCGGAGTACATCGGAAAGGTCTTCGATCCATTTTTCAGCACCAAGGACGTGGGTGAGGGGACCGGACTGGGTCTCTATGTGACCTACGGCATCGTTCAGAAGCACCACGGCAGAATCCAGCCCGAAAGCCGTCCGGGGGAGGGAACCCGGTTCACCATCACGCTGCCCGACCGGCAGACAAGGGAAGAAGGTGGCTGAGAGCGAACAGGTTCTCATTGTCGAGGACGACGACCTGGCCCGGTCCAACCTGGAGCACATCCTGAACAAGGAAGGCTACGAGGTCGAGGCGGCGGGATCCGGTGAACAGGCCCTGGCCCTGCTGGAACAGCGGGAGTTCGACCTGGTGATCACCGACCTGAGAATGAAGCATGTGGACGGGCTCAAGGTTCTCGAGCGATCCCGCACACGGTACCCCAATACGGAAGTGATCGTGATCACGGCCTATGCCACGGTCGATTCGGCCGTGGAGGCCATGAGACGAGGGGCCTACCACTACATCTCCAAACCCTACAAGATCGATCTGGTTCGAAAGCTGGTTTGGGAGGCCTTGCACAAGCGCCGTCTCCAACTGGAAAACGTGTCCTTGAAACAGACCCTGGCCGAGATGGAAAGGGAGGATCGCCCCGGAATGGTCGGTTCGAGTCAGGCCATGCGTCAGGTGACCCGGCTCATCGAGCAGGTGGCCCCGACCGAGTCCAGCATTCTTCTGATAGGGGAGACCGGCACGGGAAAGGAGCTGGCCGCCGGAACCATCCACGCGCTCAGCCGCCGCCACGGCCGGCCGTTCGTGGCATTCAACTGCGGTGCGTTTACCGAAGAGCTCCTGGCCAACGAGCTCTTCGGCCATGAAAAGGAGGCCTACACCGGTGCGACAGCCGCCAAGGCGGGGCTGATCGAGGCGGCCCACCGGGGCACAGTCTTTCTGGACGAGATCGGGGAGATGCCCTTGAGCATGCAGGTCAAGCTGCTGCGGGTCATCGAGGAAAGGGAGGTCCTCCGCGTCGGGGCCAATCGACCGGTTCCCGTGGACGTTCGATTCATCGGGGCGACCTCCCGCAATCTCAAGGAGGACGCCGAGGAGGGCCGTTTTCGCCGTGACCTCTACTACCGTCTCAACGTGGTCGAGATTCACCTGCCCCCACTGTCCGAGCGAGGCGGCGATGTGATGCTGCTGGCCCACCACTTTCTCGGCCAGAAAGCCCGCCAAATGGGCAAAACCATTCGTGGAATCGATCCCGAGGCCCGGGAGATCCTGGTCCAGTACAGCTGGCCCGGAAATGTCCGTGAGCTGGAGAACATTGTGGAGCGGGCGGGGGTCATGGCGGCGGACGAGGTCATTCGGGCCTGCGATCTGCCGGAGGACCTGCTCGATCTGTCCGTCATCACCTATCGGGCTCGGAACGGCCGGTTGCCCACCCTGGAGGAGCAGGAGGTCCGCTACATCCAGCACGTTCTGGAGCAGACGGGCGGGAACCGGTCCAAGGCGGCGGAGATCTTGGACATCGACCGTTCTTCGCTGTGGAGAAAGCTCAAACGACACGGACTGGATTGAGGTTCCCGGTGGTTCCTCAGGGAGAGACGCCCTGTGCATGAAGGATCCGGCCGTCCGCACACCTGCGGCCTGGCTTGGGAAATCCCGCGGCTGGAGGCCGGCCTCGACGGTCGAGGCGAAGATCCATGGGGCGGACGCGGAACCGACGAGGCCGGCAGCTCAGGAGGAAACCATGAGGGGCGAGCACACGCGATCGGCGGCCGCCATCAGCCGCGGGATGTGCTGGGCGGCAGGGACACCGCCTTATGAACGGGGGTGATCGGGTCCTCCGTACTTGGCGAGATACCCGCGCGGGGTGACCATGCGGCCTCCCAGGACGCGGGTGGTGCGGTTCCCGATGATGAGAATGGACAGCATGTCCACTCGATCCACGGGCAGGTCGGCGAGGGTCGTCACCAGGACCGACTCCCCCTCCCGGGCCGCGTTCCGCACCAGCCCCACGGGGGTCCCGGGCGGGCGGTGCTCCAGGACGATCCGGACGGCCTCTTCGAGCTGCCAGTGCCGCTTTCGGGAGCGGGGGTTGTAGATTCCCAGGACGAAGTCGGCCGAGGCGGCCGCCCGGACCCGCTCCTGGATGGTCTCCCAGGGGGTCAGGAGGTCGCTCAGGCTGATCACGGCGAAGTCGTGCATGAGCGGGGCGCCCAGCAGGGCCGCGGCGGCGGCCAGGGCGGGGATGCCGGGGAGGACCTCCACGTCCACCCGCTCGTCGAGGCCCTGCTCGTGCAGGATCTCCAGTACCAGGCCGGCCATGCCGTAGATGCCCGCATCCCCGCTGCTGACCACAGCCGTGTCCTGCCCCCGCACGCAGGCGTCCACTGCGGCCTTGCAGCGCTCGATCTCGCCGGTCATGCCCGTGGAGAGGATCTCCTTGCCCCCGGTCACCGCCGGTTCCAGGAGGCCCACATAGGTCTTGTACCCCACGATCACCCGGGCCGCCTGCAGGGCGGCGAGGGCCGCCGGGGGGAGAAAACGGGGATCCCCCGGCCCCAGGCTCACGATGAAGAGCTTTCCAGGGCCATCGCCAGGGTCGCGTTCCGGCTCCGGACCTTCGGGACCAGGAGCCGATCCGCCCCCGCCCGCCGCATGGCTGCTGCCTCGCATACGCTTTCCACTCCCATGTGATGTCGGACCGTGCTCGACGGGTTCGGGACCGGCAGACCCCGCAGGTCGCCGGCCGAGTAAAAGGTCAACGGAACCCCGAGGGCCCCGGCCGCCTCCAGGATCCCGGCCTCGTCCCGCTTGGCCTCGATGGTGGCCAGGGCCGAGAGGCTCGCCCGGGCCAGCCCGTGCTCCAGGAGCACCCGGTCCAGGAGGTCGAGGATCTCCCGAGAGGCGGTCCCGCGGTTGCACCCCACGCCCGCCACCAGGCAGCGGGGGTGGAGCACCAGGCGGTTCGGACCGGGCGGGGGGACGGCCTTCCAGGTCACCGCGACCGAGGGGGCGTCCTCGGGCAGGGCGTCTGCGTTCACCCGAAGGACGGAGCCTGCCTGCCCCTCCGCTGGATCGGTCAGACCCAACCGGTCCTCTGAATCCGCCACGAAGACGGTGTCGCCGTTGAGGGACGCCAGGTTCAGGGCCTTGACGGCCCCCAGGTCGGCGATGGCCAGGCCGCACTCGGCGGCCAGGAGGTCCCAGGCCGTCACGCCCGCCGTGTCCGTGGCCGTGGTGATCACGGGCGTGCCTCCGGTGATGCCTGCCGCCTCCCGGGCCAGGTCGTTCGCGCCCCCCAGGTGCCCCGAGAGCAGGCTCACCGCGAAGCGTCCCTCCGTGTCCAGGACCACCACAGCGGGGTCCCGGTCCTTGGCGCGGATGTGCGGGGCCACGGCGCGGACCACGATCCCGGCCGCCGCCACGAACACGTGCCGGTCGTACCGGTGGAAGGACCGGGCCACCGTGGGGAGCAGCCCGCGGAAGGGACGGGCATCATACCGGTGCGCCAGGGCCTCGGGCAGGTAGAGGGTGCCTCGAAGGGCCCGGGCCAGCCGGCCGGCGAGCGCCGCCCCCCGGGGGGTGAGCCCGTAGACGGCCGTGCGCCGGGTCGGGTTCTGGTCGAAGGGTTCGTCCATGCGTCTCTTCTACGGCTTGCCGGCCGGTTTGCGAAACCCGTGCTGAAAGTCCCCGCTGTACAGGCGGCTGGGGGTCGAGGGCTCGTCCTGTCCCGGAAGCACGAGAAACACGGCCTGCCGGGTGATGCCCTCCCTGGACACGGTCTTCGAGAGGGTATCGAGGGTGGCGAAGAGGACCCGCTCGTCGGGCCAGCCCACCCGGTGGGCCACCACCACCGGCGTCCGGCCCGAGTACCCGCCCTCTCGAAGCTCCCGGGCCACGCCCTCGGGATCGCCGGCCGACAGGTACACCGCCATGGAGGCGCCGTGGCGGGCCATGCGGCGGAGGTGCTCCCGCTCCGGCACCGGGGTCCGACCCTCCAGGCGCGTGATGATGAGGGACTGGGTCCTCTCGGGCAGGGTGAAGGAGACGCCGGCCGCGGCCGCCGCCGCAAAGGCGGCGGTCACGCCCGGGATCACCCGGTAGCCGATGCCGTCCCGCTCCAGGAGCGCGGCCTGCTCCCGCACCGCACCGTAGAGAGACGGATCGCCCGTGTGCACCCGGGCCACGAGTCCGCCGGCCCGGACCGTTTCAACCATGAGGGCGTGGGTCTCCTCCAGGGTCATGGGGGCGGAGTCCTCCACGCGGGCGTCGGCCCGGGCGCAGGCCACGACCTCGGGCGGGACCAGGGAACCGGCGTAGAGCACGAGATCCGCCTCTCGAATCACCCGCCGCCCGCGCACCGTGATGAGATCCGGGTCCCCGGGACCGGCGCCCACGAAGGCGACCTGGACCGATGGTTTCAACGGGGTGTTCATGTTTCCTCGCAAGGATCACCGGCACAAAGGATGAGCGTCCAGCGCATCCGCCGGCTGCGCATAGGTTTTTCGTGGTTCTTAATCGTACTCGGTCCATTGCGGAGTTTCGGGGACACCATACTTAATTCGAAAAGCCCCATTGCGAAAAACGCGGTTCGTTCCTCGAATTAAGTATGGTGTCCCCGAAACTCCCCGAAACTCTCGTCCTCGGCTTTCCCCCTCCGGCCTCAGCCCGGCCGGTCCGCGCTCACCACGAACACCGGGTTCAGGGCCTCGAAGCGGAGGTCGCCGGACAGGGGCCGGGACCGGCCGATCTGCACCAGGGTGACGCAGGGGGACCAGCCGGCCCGTTCCAGCCGGTCCAGGACCACCCGCAGGGACCCCAGGAGCACCACGTGGGCCACGAGCCGGCCGCCCGGTCGAAGCCGCCGGGTCACCGCCTCGAGCACGCCGGCCTGTTGGACGCCGCCTCCCAGAAAGGCCCGGTCCGGGTCGGGGAGCCCCTCGAGGCAGGCGGGCATCTCCCCGAGGACCGGCTCCACGGCAAAGGCCCCGGTTCGACGGATGTTCGTTCGAATGTCCTCCCATCGCTCGGGGTTGCGCTCCACGGCGAACACCCGGCCCTCGACCGCCAGGGCCGAGGCCTCCAGGGCCACGGCGCCGCTTCCGGCCCCCAGGTCCCAGACCGTGTGTCCGCGCTCCACGCCGAGGAGCGAGAGGCCCACGCCCCGGACCTCCCGCTTGGTGAACAGCCCGTTCCGGTGGGCGAGGCGGGACTCGTCCAGGCCCGAGGAGAGCGGGACCTCGGGCGCACGGACCGGTTCCAGGAGAACGAAGGTCAGCCCGGCGAAGGCCGCCTCGGCCGCCACGGCGGGGTCGTCGAAGGTTCGAATGCGCTCGCCCGGCCGCCCCAGCTCCTCGAGCACGTGCATGCGGTGGGTCTCCACACCCCAGCGCAGGAGCTCCCGCGCGATGCGGGACGGGTCGAACGCCGGATCCGTGTACACCCCCAGGCGCAGGCCCCGGGACAGGCCCCGCCGCAAAGGCCAGAGGTCGGTCCGGCCGTGGAGGGAGACCGGCCGAATGTCGTCCCACGGCGTCCGGAGGCGGGCCGCGGCCGCCTGAAGCACCGAGACGTTGGGATGGATCCGGACCCGTTCGGCCCCCAGGGCGTCGACGAACCGCCGGCCGATCCCGAACAGCCCCGGGTCTCCGTCGGCCAGCACCACCACCCGCTTTCCGGCCCGTTGCTCCCGGTCGGCCGCGTCCACGGCCTCCTGGACCGGGGACCGAATGGAGACCTTGTGCGCCGGGTGGTCCGGCATGGAACGGAGGAGGCGATCCCCTCCCACCAGCACCTCGGCCCGGGTCACGATCCGGTCGGCCTCCAGGGGGAGCCGGGCCGGGTCCAGGCCGGTGCCGATCACCTGAATCGGCTCGAGCGTGCTCGGGCTCATGGCGTTCCCTTCCTCCCGGTCCAGGTCATCAGGAGCCGTTCGTCGAAGTCGAACAGGTACAAAGCGAGCTTCACATCCGGTCCCAGAAAACGGCGGGCCAGCCCTGCGGCCCGGTCCAGAACGGACTCGAGAAGCCGGGGGGCGGCCGGGTCGCTGCGAAGGGTCTCCAGGGCCTCCCGGCTGGTGTTGGCCCGGCGTACCAGTCTGACCACGGCTGCATCCACGCCACAGGCCTCGCACCAGGAGGCCAGGTCGTGGAAGTCGATACGCCCCTTCCGGGCGTGGGTGCAGGGGTGCCCCTGGGCCATCTTGACCAGCTTGCCGAAGAAGCAGGCGTAGTGCACGGATCGAAACCCCCTCCGGGCGGCCTCCTCCAGGGAGAAGGCGAAGAAGTCGCCCACCTGCACCCGGGCCGCATCGGGCAGATCCGGGACGATTCCCCGGAGGAGCCGCTCGCTCTTGCCACCCGTGGCCAGGGACAAGGCGGCGAGACCCTGGTTGCGGGCCACGTCCATGGACACGGTGATGGTGTCCCGGTAGGCCTGATTGGAAAAGGGTTTCACGGTCCCGCGGGTGCCCAGGATGCTGATGCCCCCCACAATGCCCAGCCGTGGGTTCAGGGTCTTTTGGGCCAGGCGCGCCCCGTTCTCCACCTCCAGGGTCACCACCACCTCGCCCGAGGCGCCGGCTTCCTCCAGGACCTCCCGGACGCCGGCCTGGATCTGGGCCCGGGGGCTCGGGTTGATGGCCGGCGCCCCCACGGGCACCGGAAGCCCGGCCCGGGTGACGCGCCCCACCCCGGCGCCGCCTCGAAGGGTCACCCGGGCGGGGTCGAGCCCGGGTCGAAACCGGACAAGGGCGTGGATGCGGGCCTTGTGGGTGACGTCCGGGTCGTCGCCCCCGTCCTTGATCACCAGGGCGTCGGCCTCCCGCCCCCGGAGCACGGCCTGCACCACCGGAACGGTCAGCCGGCCCTCCCGGGGCAGGGGCACCTCCACCTCGCGGTCGCGGCGGTCGAGGAGCAGGAGCCGGAGCCCGGCCATGGCGGCGGCCGTGGCCGCGGTTCCCGTGGTGAAGCCTTCCCGGAGCCGATTCCGTGCCATGGGCTCAGCCTTTGCTCCGGCTCTCCAGGGCCAGGGCTGCCAGCTGGTTGACCGCAGCCGCGGCCAGGGCCGATCCTCCCTTGCGCCCCTGAACGGTGATGTAGGGGACCCGTGCCTGTCGCAGCAAGAGGTCCTTGGACTCGGCCGCGTTCACGAACCCCACCGGCATGCCCACGACGAGGGCGGGCCTGCAGGCCTCCTGTTGAATGAGGTCGAGGAGCCTGAGGAGGGCCGTGGGCGCGTTGCCCACCGCGTAGACGGCCCCGTCCAGGTCCGGGAGCGCCGCGTCCACGGCCGCCGAGGCCCGGGTCAAGCCCCGGCTCCGCGCCTGCTCGGCCACGGCGGGATCCCGCATGCGGCAGGCCACCCGGCAGCCCAGGGTCTCCAGGCGGCCCGTGGAGATGCCGGCCCGGGCCATCTCCGTGTCCGTGACCACGAGGCCTCCCCGCTCGAGCGCCTCCACGCCCGCCGCTACGGCCTCCTCGTGGAACCGGACGAGGTCGAGGAGCTCGAAGTCCGCCGACGTGTGGATCATCCGGCGGACCACGAGCCACTCGGCGCCCTCGAAGCCGCGCGGATGCGGGACCTCGCTTTCGATGATGGAAAAGGACCGGGACTCGATGTCCTCGGGGCGATGAATGCTCACGGGTTCGGTCATGGAATGCCTCACGTCTCGGTTGAAGATTGGGGGGCTTGAAAAAAGTCAAGCCCTCGCGCAAAGTCGCAAAGACGCAAAGATCAAGGGGCCGTTTCAGGCCTCCGGGCCCGAGTCCCCGGCGCAAGCCTCCACAAAAGCTCGGGGGACCTCGGGGTTGGACCCCCAGTGGAGGTGGATGTAGGACCCGATCACCCGTCCGGTCGAAAACCCCTCGGCCGTCTGCTCGCCGGACAGACGCCCGGTCACGGTGTAGATGCGCTCCACGGGCGCCCCCTCGCCGGTCATGCGGGAGTAGTGGAACTCGTGTCCCCGGATCACGGTCCCGGCGGTTCCCAGCAGGCTGTCCCTTCGGGTGACCACCTCCCGGTAGCCCAGGGACCGGAGCCTGGGCTCCATGACGGCCTCGAAGGGAAAGACCCCGGCCATGCGATGGGTCCTGCCCTCGAGATCCCCGATGGCGTGCATCAGATACATGAACCCGCCGCACTCGGCGTACACAGGACCGCCTTCCTGAACAAAGGTTCGGACCGCCTTCTTCATGGTCCGGTTGGCGGACAGGGCCTCGCAGTGGAGCTCGGGGTAGCCGCCGCCCAGGTAGAGCCCGTCAAGGCCTTCGGGCAGGTGCCGATCCCGGAGCGGGGAGAACGAGACGAGCTCGCCGCCCTCCGACTCGAGGAGCCGGAGGTTCTCCCCATAGTAGAAGCAGAAGGCCTCGTCCCGCGCCAGGCCGATGCGGGCCCGCACCGGTACCGGGGGCCTCGAGGGGGACGGGCGGGGCACGAATCGTGGGGCCGCTTTCAGCAGCCCGTCCAGGTCCAGGTGATCTTCGGCCCAGCGGGCCAGGAGACCGGCTCGTTCCGGATCCAGGCCGTGGTCCTCGGCGGTCACGAGGCCCAGGTGTCTGGAGGGGATCTTGAGGGCATCGTCCCGCGGCAGGCAGCCGAGGACCGGGAGGTCCGGGACCGCGGCCATGGCCTCCTCGAGCATTCGGGCGTGGGCCGGGCTTCCGACCCGGTTGAAGGCCACGCCCGCCAGGGGCAGGGCCGGATCGAACCGGGCGAAGCCCAGGGCCACGGCCGCTGCCGAGCGGGCCATGGAACGTGCATCCACCACGAGCAGGACCGGAGCGCCCAGCTCCTTGGCCATTCGGGCCGTGGACCCGGTCTCGTCCCCGCCCGAGACGCCGTCGAACAGGCCCATCACCCCCTCGATCACGCCCACGTCGGCCTCCCACAGACCACAATCCAGCAGGGACCGGTTGACGTCCCTCGGCATCATCCACCCGTCCAGGTTGGGGGAGACCCTCCCGGTCACGGCCCGGTGGTGCCCGGGATCGATGAAGTCGGGCCCCACCTTGAACCCCTGAACCCGTAGGCCCCGCTGCTTCAACGCCGCCATGAGCGCCAGGGTCACCGTGGTCTTGCCCGAGCCGCTGTGGGTCCCGGCCACCGCCAGCACGGGGACGGCCCGGCCTGCGTCCTCGGGACGGCCGGGTTCCATGGGGGACGACGCGGCGGCTTCTTCCATCGGCTCACCCCCCTCAGGTGACCAGCTCCAGAATGCGGTCCACCCGGCAGTGCGCTTCGAAGTGCTCCGCCAGCAGGTCGTAGTGGTGAAACCGGGCCAGGCGCCCCTTCCTGGGGGTGCGCTCCTCGAGCCCTTTCTCCCTGCGCATGGTGTTGAGCAGGTCCCCGCGGAAACCCGGCGCGTCCAGGAGCCCGTGGACGTAAGCGCCCAGCACCCGGCCGTTCTCCAGGAAGAGGCCGTCCTCCCAGGAGGCGCCGTCGCCCGGACGGTGAATGCGCAGCAGGGGCCGGGCCTCTGGACCCGTGACGCGGGTCCGGCCCATGTGGATCTCGTACCCGCTCACCCGCTTTCGGTTCAAGAGACACGTCCCGGTCACCCGCTGGACCACCTTGTCCGCGGCCAGCACCGTCTCCGCGGGAAGGAGCCCGAGGCCCCGGACCCGGTCCCGTTCGGACTCCACACCATGGGGATCGAGGATCCTGCGGCCGAGGAGCTGGTACCCGCCGCAGATGCCGAGCACGCGCTTGCTGCGACCCATGAACCGGGAGACGGCACGCTTCCAGCCCGACCGCCCCAGCCAGAGGGCGTCCTCCATGACGTTCTTGGCCCCGGGCAGGACCAGGAGGTCGTAGGTGTCGTCGAGCTCCCCTGGTCGAAAGAGGTAGTTGAGGAC
>CAYYVD010000107.1:0-14051 GCA_964475045.1 uncultured Desulfobacterales bacterium
TACCAGCCTGTCCCAGGTCCCTGCCTGGGAAGACGACCTCAACCAGGACCCGGGGGCCCCCATCGACTGGTGTGCATAGCACGGGAGGTGCCTCTCTCCCGGGCAGGGGGATCGTGCGTCCAAAACGGCCTCCGGATGCCCTCCCTCACGCCCCAAACGGTTAACCGGCCTTCCATCTCGACCTGCCAGGCACGCTTTCGTTATGGGACGTTATTTTGGCCATAATATGTTGTTGCCATTTTCCCATTAACACGCAATCACGTTTATTGCAACTATGCTTCTCAAAAAGCAACTTCCTATCATGCTAATACGTATAATAGTCCCTTTTTATCAAACGTTCTTTTGCATCATGATAGTGATTTCTTATTATTTTTTCTGCCTCCTCTGCCTTTTTTGCTTTTATAGCATTCAGAATCCGCCGGTGTTCTTCAATGCTGGCCTCCACCTGTTCCTCGGAATAAAAGGTCTGAAGACGCATTCTGTAGGTTTGCATTCGGATGTTGCCCATGAATTGGATGAGCCTTTCATTGCCGCTCAGGCCGGTCAAAAAACGGTGGAACTCATAATTGTGCTGGGACATCAGGAAGGGATCTTTCCGGCTTTCCTCCACTCGGGCGACCAGTTCCTCGATCCGTTCAATGGTTTCCCCGGAGAGAAAGGGGGTGGCGATTCGCAAGGAAAGGCCTTCCAGGACCCCCATAAGATCGTAAATTTGGACAATGTCCTTCTGGGAGAGTTCGCTTACGATCGTCCCCACATTGGGAATGATGGTGACAAACCCCTCTTGTTCCAGTTGCCTCAGGGCCTCGCGAACTTTGGCCCTCCCGCAGTTCAACTCGCGGGATAATTGCAGCTCGATGATACGCTCACCGGGCTTCCACTTACCCCGTATGATACTGTCTTTCACACACTGCAGAATGTCTTCTTTTTTCAAAGTTGGATCCGCTTTTTTCATGTGTTGGAGGCCGATTATAATGCCTCAGTAAAAACTTCGTATTTATTGCAATTTTTCGGGGCTTGTCAACGAATCCCCGGTCGCTTTCTTTTTTTCCACCAACTCCACCAGGAGGCGGATGGGAGCCATGAAAAAGGCGATCCTAGTCCCCGCCAGTCCGAAGCTCCGATCGAATCCGCGGCAATGGGTGGGACCGGTGACGCATCGATAACCTTCCCTGCCCAGCCCTGCACAAGCGGCATCCATGTCGACCACCTCGAAACAGAGGTGATGAAGGCCGCCCCCCTTCTTCAGGTGAGCGGATATGGGCGAATCCTCAGCGGCCGGTTCCAGGAGTTCGATATAGACGTCCTGGTCCGGAACGATTTCAACAAAGGTGGCGTTTACCCTCTGGACAGGATCCATTTCGGGTGACGTACGTTTCTTCAGGCCCAGGGAACGGAGTATTCGAACAGCCCCCTCGATATCCTCCACCACGAGGCCGATGTGATTCAGCCTCAGCCCGCCGGACCTGTCCGGTGATGGATCAACCGTCTTCACGTCGTGCACTCCGGGAGCCATGATTTCCATATAATCTCACAGATAACGCCCCCCAAGCGACGCGTGTCAAAATAGCAGGCTTTGAGATAGCCGCCGTACTGTTTCAGGAAGGACTCCGCGCGCATCAGAGGCATGAAACCCGCCTGCGCCATTCGATCGCAAACCTTTTCATAATCCGGCACATGGAAACCCAGATGCTGAAGTCCTTCTCCGTGGCTATCCAGGAATTCCTGATGAAGCGAGCGGCCTTCGAGCGGCTCGATGAGTTCCAGTTCCACCTCCCCCCACATGGCCTTGCCCATCATGAGTCGTAAGGGCGAAGGCTCTTCCATGAACCAGTGTCGATCCGGGACGAACTCGTAAATGGTGAACGGACCCAGTGCAAAAAAACCGCTGTACAGCGCACTGGCTTTCCGGACGTCCCGGACCACGACTCCCACCTGGCTGATGGTTGGAAGGCCTATCGTGTCGATCACGTCGTTCAATGAATTCATAGATGGTTTCCTTTTCCGCTTCAGCAGGTCAGACCCAATAGACTCCGAGCCTCTCCCGGGCTTGCCAACGGTCTTCCCATCCAACGGGCCATCTCCGAGATCTTGGCCACCAGATCTCTGTTAGACCGGGCCTTCACATCCGGGGCCAGAAAGACCGTATCTTCCAGCCCCACGCGCACATGTCCTCCCGAGGCAATGGCCACCGGGGCGACCTCGAAAATGTCCAGACCTACGGCGCAGACAGACCATGTGGCCCCCGGAGGAAGGCTGCTCTTCAGGAAGACCAGGTTTTCGACCGTGGCCTGCATGGCGCCGAGAATCCCCAGGACAAACTGGAAGTGAATCGGCGCTCGGAGAGCGCCGACGGATTCCAGGACCGATGCATTGTGGATCATACCGGCCTCATAGATTTCCACCTCCGGTTTGACCCCATGGGCCAGCATGGTTTCCGCAAACCGCTTCAGTTCCGGCCAGGGGTTGACCTGAACGGCACTCATGACGAATTCATTGGTGCGCTGGCTCAGGATGCCGAAATTCACGGAACCGGCGTTCAGGGATGCCACTTCCGGGTTGAGGCCCTGTTGTGTCGCAAGCTCCGGGATCACCCCGATTCTCTCGTCAAAGCTCATGCCGGGCCCGCCGCCCGTGGAGATATTGATGATCACGTCACTTTCGGCCCTGATGCGGCCGATGACGTCGGCGAACAGGGATGCGTCGTGCACGGGGCGGCCCGTTTGAGGATCTCTCACATGGAGGTGGACCATGGCGGCACCCGCCTGTGCGCTTTCGACGGCGGCATGGGCGATCTGCTCCGGGGTGACCGGAAGATCCGGGTTCTGTTCCGGTGTCACCAGGGACCCCGTCACAGCGGCCGTGATGATGAGTTTGTGCATAGTGCGCTTACCTTTCCGATGAATACTTCTAGAATGGGGATGATCCTCGCCGAGATCGCGCCACTCCGTTCTACGGTTTATTGTCCCCTATTTCCCATTACTTCCCTTTGACGAATTCCCGCAGTTGACATTCGCTGATCTCTTTTCGCCGCTGCAGGTCGTCCTGGTAATCCGAGGAGATTCCCAGAAGCTGCCCGCCGTCGACTTCAAGGACGGTCCCGGTTATCATCGCCGCGCGGTCGCTGGAAAGGAAAAGCGCGGCTTCGGCAACGTCTTGAGGGGTGATCCATCGGCCCAGTGGTATCTGCCTGGTCACGGCAGTTCTGATTTCTTCCGTGATCCTGGACTCCACCAGGGGCGTCAATGTAGCTCCCGGGCAAATGACATTCACATTGATCCCGTAGGAGGCCAGTTCAAAAGCCAGATGGTGGCTGAAACCCACAAGTCCATATTTCGAGGCGGTGTATCCGGCGCCCCCCATATTGCTCATTCGCCGGGCGGCGATGGAGGCGATGTTGACGATCTTGCCGCCGCCTCTCCCGATCATTGGCGGTATAACGGCTCGGGAGCAATAAAACGGACCATTCAAATTGACGGCGATGACTCGTTCCCACTCCTCCGCGGGCATGTCTTGGACCAAAATCGAAGAGCCGCCGATTCCCGCGTTGTTCACCAGGATGTCGATCCCTCCGAAGTGCCCCACCCCAGATTCCACAAGGGTTTCGACTTCTTGCCCGCTGGAGATGTCTGCGTGAACAGGCAGGGCCCGGGCTCCCAATTCACGAATCTCCTCGCCGGTCTTTTCGGCATCCTCCCTGCGAATATCATTCACGATCACGTGGGCCCCCTCCTGGGCAAACCTCAGGGCGATAGCCCTGCCGATGCCCGCTCCAGCCCCTGTGACAAGTGCCACCTTTCCGGATAGTTCCATCCTCCTCCTCTCTCGCGTTCCTCTCGCTGAACGGTTTGCCTATCGAAACCGCATGAGAACACGTTCCGCCTTTTCCAGGGTTTCATCCACGTCCGTGGCCGTGTGGGCGGCCGTGGGGTACCAGCGCCCCCCCCACATGATCAGGACGCCTTCCTCCGCAAGAAGCATCCTCAGGCGGTTTGGCAGGGTTGGGTCAGTCCCTCTGAGATCCCGGTTGCTGAACACCTTTTCCTTTTCCGTGAAGTGGATGACAAAGAGACCTCTTACCCCCTGGACCAGCATCTTCACCCCCTGAGCCCGGGCGATCTCCTGAAGCCCTTTCGTAAGCCGAGCCTGATTTTCGTCCATTCGAGAGTAAACATTTCCATTCCCTGTCTCCAGTATGGAAAGGGTTGCGAGCGCTGCAGCCACACCCAGTGGATATCCGTTGAATGTGCCGGCCCCAACCACACGACATGTCTTCAACAGGTCCATGATCTCCGTCTTGCCGGCCACGGCTGCCATGGGTACTCCGGCAGCCAGGGCCTTGCCGTAGGTCGCCAGGTCGGGCGTCACACCATAGGCCTCTTGGGCTCCGCCCAAAGCCAAACGAAACCCCGTGACCACCTCATCAAAGCAAAGTACGATGCCGTATCGATCACAGAGTTCACGGAGATGTTCGAGAAAACCGGGCTTTGGCTCAAAGCAACCTGCCGCCTGGACCGGCTCCACCAGGATCATGGCCACCTCCCGCCCGTGTTTCTCCAAGACCCTTTCGATGATGTCGGGGGCGTTCCATGGAATGCGAAAAGACTGGTCAAAGGCCGAAGGATCACGTCCTTCGGTGCCCAGGGGATCATCCTTGGAGGCCAGCGGATGGGGGTTCTCCACCGGGTCTTCCGATGTCACACCCCCCAGAACATTGTCCATCCAACCATGGTAGGCCCCTTCAAACCGGATGAAGATCCTCCGGCCCGTATACCCTCTGGCCAGGCGAATAGCCAACTGGACCGCCTCGGTGCCCGAGATGCAGAAGCGCACCTTTTCCGCGCACGGGACATGCCTGACGAATTTCTCAGCCAACTCGATCTCCATGGGTGTCTGGCTGGCCCCGGATACGGTGTAATACAGCCGGTTCAGTTGTTCCGTGACCGCATCGATAAAGGCCCTGTTGGAATGACCCAGGATTCCCGGTCCCGCCGCAATCATGTAATCGATGTATTCCCGTCCATCCGCATCCCAAAGCCTCGCACCCTCACCCCTCACAATGTAGGTGGGGGCAATGGAGATAGGAATCCGAAGATTGCTCTGAGGGCCGGGAAGGACCTTTTCCGCCCTTTGATAGAGACGTTGGGACTCTTTTCCCGTGGTGTGATTCATGAATAGCTCCGAAAATAGGTCCACATGGTTTTCATCCAATGTGTCAGACGTCCTTCCTCCGACTACTTGTTCAACCAGATGTGTTGAAAACCACCGCCGGAGTAAACAAAGAGTCCGGTCTGCTGCGGCTCAAATCCCTTGACATAGGATTGCCAGCCGAAAGGCATTGTCCCAAGGGTGGTGAAGATCCACGGCGCGTCTTGAATCAGGATTTCTGTCGCTTTCTTGTAGTGCATTTTCCGTTCGTCGGCGTTGCTGGCCTGTTCACCTTGTTGAATCGCCATGGTCATGTCCGGGTTGTTGTAGCCTTTACCCACCAAAAAACTGTACGCCCCCCCCGGAATGAACGCTGCCGGGTAGAGAATCGTCGGATCCGCAATTGCGGCCCATCCTGCCACCGCCATGGTATAGTCTCCCTTCACAGACCTTCCCACGAAGGTCGGCCAGTCGGTGACATCCAATTTGATCCTCATGCCGATATCCAAGAGCTGTCCCTGAAGGATTTGAGCAGTGGCAAGCATGTCGGGATAGGTGTTGTTGGTGACCAGAGTGATATCCAGACCATTGGGAAAACCTGCGCTTTTGACAAGCGCCTTGGCCTTGGCTATGTCCCGTCCCAATGCAGGAACGTCCGCATACCAGAAAGAGGATGTTGAAAACGGCTGGCTGACCACTTCGCCGTAACCTTGATTCACTCCAAGGAGAAGTTCTTCCTTGTTGATGCCCTGGGCTACAGCCTGGCGAACCCTGACATCGTCAAAGGGTGGTTTGGATACATTGAAATGCACAAAAATTGTTTGACCAAGGGCCGAACCGTCGAGTTTGAATTTGTCAGACGGTTTCTTCATGAGTTTGGCGACCTCGTCTTTCGGCATCCTGTAGGTGAGGTCCACATCGCCAGCCTGGAGTGCCGTCAAACGAACCATTTCATCCGGTATGGGTTTCAGGACGACCTCATCAAGATAAGGACGGGGCTTGTCCCAGTATTCGACGAACTTTTTGAATGTGATGCGCTCGTTGGCCTTCCATTCGACAAATTCAAACGGGCCGGTGCCGATGGGGTGGCTGATGGTCCCGTCCTCTTTCACGCACTCTGGCGCGACAATCGGTGCTTGAACTCCGGAACCGAAAAAGGCGGCCAGAATGCCTCCAGCAGGTTCCTTCATGACGAATTTGACCGCGTACCGGTCAACCACCTCGACGGTTTGGACACCGGCAAACCGGGATCTCGTGGTCGCCTTGGTGGCAGGGTCCATAATCCGGTCCATGTTCCATTTCACATCTTCGGCCGTGAACTCCCGGCCGTTGTGAAACTTGACTCCTTTTCTCAATTGGAAAACCCACTCCATCCCATTGGAAGAAATCTCCCAGGAGACTGCCAAACCAGGGCCCGGCCGGAAGTCCCGGGTGGACTCCACCAGGTTTTCGCATGCCAACGTGAAAACCTGCCCTTCGATGGCGGTAACACCCTTGTGGGGATCGAGTTGCTTGAGGTGCGAATCAATTCCCACAATGAGCTTTCCCCCGGGTTTCGGCTCGGTGGCAGATGAGGATAAAGGGGACATAAAAAACATCGAAAACGCTAAGAATACAACAAGAGATCTTCTTTTCATGATTTCCTCCCTTTTGATTAACTAACAGAACTAAATATGGACATTAATCACATATTATACATATCGAACGCCATCTTTCATGACTAGAAAGATATTCTCTTCGTCCTGGAGCAGGCTTATGTTGTCCAGGGGATTGCCACGAACGACCAGGAGATCCGCCGTTTTGCCGGGTTCAACAGTGCCCAGCCTGTTCTCCAATCCGAGGGCCTCGGCGGAGGATTTGGTTGCCGTAACCAGGCTCTCCATCGGCGTCATTCCGGCCTGGACGAGCAGTTCCAGTTCCCTGGCATTGGTACCGTGGGGACAGGGGGTATACCCGCAATCCGTCCCCAGCCCGACCCTGACACCGGCCTCCAGGGCCCGTTTGAGGCTTTGGAATCCGGATTCCAGAAAGCGACGCGCCCTGTCCATGTAGACTTGAGGCAGACCGAAATGCCGTCCCTGGTTCACGTTGGCGACCGGTGCATAGAGGGTCGGGATAAGGAAGGTCCCCTGTTTATTCATTTCTTCGATGATCTCAGGCGTCAATTCAGATCCGTGTTCGACCGTGTCGAGGCCCGCCTTTACGGCCGCGAGGGTCCCTTTGGCATGCATGCAATGGGCAGCCACACGCTTCCCTCTTTCATGGGCCTCGTTTATGATGGTCCGCATCTCAGCATCTGTGAATTCCTGCCGGTTTGCAGAGTCCATGATTCCCCCGGTCGCAAAGAACTTGATCCAGTCCGTCTTCATTTTTATCTGACGCCTCAACGCCCGCAGGACGCCGTCGACGCCGTCCGCTGCATTGGACTGGGTGTCCGTCCTCTCCAGCCATAGAGGCATGTCATCCCCATGCCCTCCGGTGGTGGTCAAGTACTGACCACAGGCGATGATTCTCGGTCCCTCAACCAGTTTTTGCTCGATGGCGTCCCTCAAGGCCACGCCCAGCCAGCCCATGTCTCCCACATCTCGAAGTGTGGTGAAGCCCATCCGCAGCGTGCGTCGTGCGTGGGCAAAGCCCTTGATGCTCAGGAAGGTCATGGGAGTTCCCAGACCCGGGGCCAGGCCTGCCGCCGGGACAAGCGCCTCTTCGGTCCCGAGTGCGAGATGGACATGGAGATCCATCAGTCCCGGCAAAATCGTCATCCCGTGGACATCGATTTTTCTGCATTCGTCAGGAACCGCCACCTGCTCCGCAGTTCCGGCTCCTTGGATGGTTTCACCATGGACAACCACCACGGCATCCTCCACAGGCGGTCGGCCTGAGCCGTCCAGCAATCGTCCGCCTGTCAAGGCAAGGGGGGTACATAGGGCGCTTTCCATTTCGAACCTCCTCAGATGTCTGTTCAGTCGCACCGCCAAACTACACCTTGGGCTTTCCCGTAATCGAATAGACCTTGGGATCCAGGAAATCCCTCAATCCATCCCCGAGCATATTGAATCCCAGTACAGCCAGCGAAATCGTCGCACCCGGGAATACGGCCATCCAGACGGAAGTCCCCAGGTAGCGGCGGGCCTCGTTGAGCATGGTCCCCCAGGAAGGTGTGGGTGGTGGAAGGCCGATGCCCAGAAAACTGAGTGTGGCCTCAATGATTACGGCGAGTGCAAAGATGATGGTCGCCAAAACGATGATGGGCGAAAGGGTCGAAGGCCCGATATGCCTCAGCATGATGCTGAGGTTCGATTGCCCGATGGCCCTCGCGGCCTCCACGTATTCTTTTTCACGTTCAGCCAGAACGGCGGAACGCATGACCCTCGCGAAGTGAGGGATATAGACAACACCGATGGAGATTGAGACCGTGGCGAGGCCAGACCCCATGGCAGCCACCAGTCCGATGGCCAGGAGCAAGGGTGGAAACGCAAGCAAGGCATCCATCATCCGCATGAACAGGTTGTCCATAAAACCGCCGACAAAGCCGGCCGCGGCCCCGAAAAACACCCCCCCGGTCATGCCGATAACGACCGCGATGACGCTTACTTTAAAGGAGGTCCTCGCCCCAAAAAGAATGCGGGAAAAGATATCTCTGCCATATTGATCTGTTCCCATGAGGTGATCGAATCCGGGTGACATGAACCGTTCTCTGAAATTCATTTTAACCGGATCATAACTTGTAAAGAAAGGACATAAAAGAGCAATTATTAAAAAGATTACAGTAATAATCCCACCTATAATCAGCATTTTATTCCCTTTTGATTTGTACCATATCTGTGAAAAACGATTGATATTATTTTTATGCAATACTTCAAATTCAGAATCATTTTCCAAATGCAAGGTGCTTTCTATAGGCTCTTTCACGATCAACCCCGATTCCCCATCCGTATCTGTGGATTTAGAAGGGTGTATGAGATATCCACCAGCAGGTTGACGAAGACAAAGGTGAACGCTAAGAACAGGACCACACCCTGGACCATGGGGTAATCCCGGGCAAAGATCGATTGAATAACCAATCGTCCCAGACCGGGCCAGGCAAATATCTGCTCGACAACCACTGTACCCCCCAAGAGGGTCCCCAATTGGAGTCCGGTGAAGGTAACCACGGTTATGAGCGAATTCCTGAGGGCGTGCCTGTAAATGATCACTTTGCGACTCATGCCCTTGGCCCAAGCGGTAATGATGTAATCCTTTGAGAGCTGCTCGATCATTTCCGACCGGGTCATCCGGGCCACTGCGCCGGCCAATGTGCAACCGAGGGTTATGGCCGGTAGGGCCAAGTGGTGCATGGCTGCTAGGAAATCAACAAACATGGGCTCATAGCCGATTGCGGGGAAAAGGGGCACCTTCACCGAAAAGACAAGAATCAGCATGATTCCAAGCCAGAAACTCGGTATGGAAACCCACAATAGACTCATGCCCAACATCCCGAGATCTTTCCAGGAACCTTTGTTGGCTGCGGCAATGGCTCCCACCGGAATGGCGATGAGCAGAGAGATGAGGGTGGCGGCAAGAGCAAGCAGGATGGTCGCGGGAAATTTCTCAAGGATGGTGTCCAGTACGGGGCGTTCGCTTACCAAGGATCTCCCGAAATCACCGGTAATCATTTTTTTGGCCCAGATCAGGTATTGCGAGGCGATGTTCCGGTCCAACCCCAGTTCCGACCGCAGCTCGGCCCTGCTTTCAGGTGTCGCTTCCAGTCCGAGGATGGTGTCCACTGGATCGCCCGGAATGAGATGTATGAACAGAAAGACAACCACGGACATGAAAAACATGACAGGGATGAGATAGATGATGCGGCTGAAGATGTATCTAGGCATTTTGTATCCTAATATAGGTGGCACGCAACGAAATGCCCTTGGCTCGTTGTTTTCACTTCGGGCCGGATTCTCTCACAATCAGCGATTCGCTGGTCGCACCGGGGATGAAAGCGGCATCCCCTCGGCGGGTGTATCGGGTTGGGGACCTCGCCGCTCAGCAATATCCGTTCTCGGGTGTTTCTCCTCCTGATCACAGGTACGGCGCTCATCAAGGCCCGGGTATAGGGGTGCAGGGGGTTGCCGAAGACTTCCCTGCGAGCGGCCAGTTCAATAATTTCGCCGAGATACATGACTGCAACCCGATTGGCCATGTACCTGACAACGCTCAGATCATGTGAGATAAACAGGTAGCTCAAATCCAGTTCCCGCTGGAGGGTTACCATCAGATTGATAATTTGGGCCTGGATTGAGACATCCAGGGCACTGACCGGTTCGTCCGCCACGATCAGCTTGGGGTTGAGCATAAGAGCGCGCGCTATCGCGATCCGCTGCCGTTGTCCTCCTGAAAACTCGTGCGGAAAACGGTTCATGTATTCGGACCTCAGGCCGACCTTCTCGAGCATGGCCCCCACTCTCTCCCTGCGCTCGGAAGGTCTCCCCAATGCGTGCACTCTCAGGGGTTCCTCCAGGATCGAATGCAGTTTCATGTGCGGGGTCAGGGACCCGTAGGGATCCTGAAAAATGATCTGCATTTGTCGACGCATCCCCTTCAATGCCTTTTCGGGCAGACGCGTCAACTCGGTCCCTTCAAAAAAAACTCGACCTTCGGTCGGTTCGACCAATCGGAGAACACAACGCCCGACGGTTGTCTTGCCGCATCCGCTTTCTCCCACCAAGGCCAATGTCTCGCCTTTCTGGAGTTCGAAGCTGATTCCATCGACGGCATAGACCCAATTTCTGCACCCCGGCAGCATGCCACGTTGTATCGGGTAATACTTTTTCAGTGAATCGACTTTGAGGCGTGTTTGCATCACCCTACGTTCCTGTAGGCTATTTATAAAGCCAGCAACTGACCCAGCGCTCAGGCCTTATTTCCTTCAGTTGGGGCGTCTCATGTTTGCAGATGGGTGTGCAGCGGGGGCACCGGGGAGCGAAATAACACCCCTTTGGAAGTCGACTCAAATCAGGAACCAAACCGGGAATTTCCGTCAGGGGCCCAAACTCCTTTACCCTTTTTTCTTCCAGGACTGGAATCGACAACAGCAACCCCTCGGTGTATGGATGCATGGGGTCATCAAAGAGGTCATCGACCTTCGCCTGTTCTACAACCCGCCCGGCATACATCACAAGAACCCGTCTGACTGTTTCCGCGACGACCCCCATATCGTGGGTAATCAGCAACATCGATGTGCCGAAATCTCTTTCAAGGTCGCTGATGAGTCTTAGGATCTGGGCCTGGATCGTGACGTCCAGCGCTGTGGTCGGTTCATCCGCGAGGATAATTCTGGGCCGGCAGGCCAAGGCCATGGCGATCACAACTCTCTGGCGCATCCCCCCGCTCATTTGGAAGGGATAACTCGTAACCCTCGATTCGGGCGATGGGATGCCGACCAACCTCAGCATCTCGACCGACTTCTGCAGTGCTTCTTTGCGACTGAGTCCCCGGTGTTTCATATAGATTTCCGAAAGCTGGGCTCCAATGGTATAGACGGGATTGAGGGATGTCATCGGCTCCTGAAAAATCATGGAGATCTCGTTTCCGCGAATGCCCTGCATCGATTTTTCAGAAAGCTGCAAGAGGTCCCGCCCCATGAATTCGATTTCCCCTCCAACGATCCGGCCGGGGGGACGGGGAATGAGCCGCATGATCGAGCGGGCCAAGACGCTTTTGCCACAACCCGACTCCCCCACGATGCCTACGATGTCGCCGGCGTTGAGGGACAAACAGACATCATCCACCGCCTTGACAACCCCGTGGCGCAGAAAGAAATAGGTCTTGAGATGATTGATTTGAAGGAGTCGACCCTCTCCGGGAGAATGTCCCGCAGCGGGTTCTTTGCTGGATCGATGCTGTTCAGCCGTTCGCATGGGACGTACGGTCTGCCTCAAAGGGGGGCTTGGTGGAACCCATTACAACGCAGGAAAGATTATCTACAATCAGTTAATAATTGTCAACACTTTATTTCAGTTTGCCAACAGCCTTTTAGGGTCATTGATGTGTAGCTGTTTTATATAATATTTTCAATAGGTTTATGGCTATCTAAGAGAATGCCTAGGCCGAAGTCCCTGAGAAAATGCGCCGAATTTTGAGGTAACATTCTGCTATTGAATGATATTCACGCGATTCCAAATTTACATTTATTCCCATTTAGTAGGCATTTTATTCATATTTATATGATCCTTGAATTGTATTTATGTTCCCATGTATATCGAGACCGCCCCCCATCGCAATTCCCCGCCCCCTGTCCTCCTGCGAGAAGGCTGGCGCGAGGGAGGCAAGGTCCGCAAGCGGACCGTCGCAAACATCACCATTGGCCGAAAGAGCAGGTCGAGGCGTTGCGGCGCGTGCTCAAAGGGGTGAGCTAGTAGTACTCCGGATGATAGCCTTTCTCATCGAGCGATCCATTCCCCACGGCCATATCGAAGCCATTCTCGGCACGATCCGGAAACTGGGACGGACAGGGTCATCGCCTCGAAGCGCTCCAGGGAGCGGAATTTGGCCCTCGCCATGATCGCTGAGAGGCTGATGTTCTCCTGCTCGAAGCTCGCCGCCACGAAACGGTGGCTCGACAGCACTCTGGCCGAGGAGCTCGGCGTGGCGGATGCCACTGAGGACGACCTTGATGATGGGACTGGTGCTTTCGATCCTCCTCATGGACGCAACTCCCAGGGCGGCAGAGCTCGGGGACCCGGCCCCGTCCCCGAGCATCGCGGCATGGATTCGAGGGGGGGGGACGACCCGTGGATCTCGAGCAGGAGCGCGGCAGGAAGGTGCTCGTCATCGAATTCTGGCCCACCTGGTGCCAGCCGTGCAGTGCGACCATCCCTCACTTGACAAAGCTTCAGGAAAAACACAAGGAAGCTCAAAAAATGCAATGTTTTTACAAGCATCAACATGAATGGTCGATACTATACTTTGCCCAAAATCCCTGATTTCGATGAAAATGGTTTATGGAGATATCAAAGCATTCTGTTTTCAAAGCATGGAAACCTCATGCAGACCATTACGGCGCTGATCGAAGCTTCTCAGATCGAACTCAGCGCAAAACAGATCGCTCGAATGCTCGAGATTCCAGCCAACAGCTCGATTTTTACCCGGCTCCCAGCCGTGCCCGGGATTCAAAGAGAGCGGCACCAGGGACGGTTTGTGTACTTTTCTGAGGAGCGCTACCACAATCAACAAGCGGCATTCTCTTTGGTTCGAAGCCGCAGTTTTCCATCCGACGCCGAAGCGGTTAAGATTCTTGTGGAGTTTATCAAGCATCAAAATACGGATGTTCATGATTTAGCCATAATTCTTCCCAAAAACGGGATCAAATTTCATCCAGATGCTATATACAATTTCTTTGAGTATCATGGCCTTGAAAAACAAATTGTGGATACAAACTGATTCGATTGATCAAGGAATATACAGATAGAATTGTGAATGGTTTCTCTCCTCAGAATCAATCGATTCAAAATGTTTAGATTCCATATTGACCCTGCTATACGTAACATCACCCCCCTGACTCAACCGCCTCCGCATTCCCCTCTGGGACAACCCACAAGAGGTCTCCCACTTGAACTGAAACCCCACCTCTTCCAGGCCCCCTTCCCGTTCATGCCAACGCTGAAAACCGCCCTGGTAGGAGAGATGCGTATCCTCTCCCCGGCGGCCTGGATCCGAAAGGGCCTTCCCTGTTCCAGACAATCTGCGAGTCTCCTGAGCTTGGAGACCCTTTCCTTGATCCCGATCACAGGGGGTCGCACCACAGGCGCACACCACGCTACCCCAAAAAAAGAGGGGGAAACCGGTTGATTTCCCCCTTAAGTGCTTGATTTGGCGGAGAGAGAGGGATTCGAACCCTCGGTGGGGCTTTACACCCCACACTCGCT
>CAYYVD010000108.1:0-14023 GCA_964475045.1 uncultured Desulfobacterales bacterium
GGGCCCTCGAACGGTGTGGGGGCTTCCCGGCCACGTCGCCTCGGCCCTGGTGGTGGCGGAGGTGCTCCTGAGGCCCTTTCTGCGACGCATCTCCGGCCTGCGCCCCGAGACCGTGCCCCCCGCCGTGGTCGAGGCCGAGCTCCGGCGAAACATCGAGTCCACCCCCGGGCGGGACGACTTCATCCGCGTGCAGCTCCAGCGCGAGGACGATCGCCTCGTGGCCGATCCTCTCTTCGGAAAGTCCGGATTGATCTCCCCCCTGGCCCGGGCGGACGGCCTCGTGAGGGTGGACCGGTTCACCGAGGGGCTGTACCAGGGGGATCGGGTGAGCGTGCAGCTGCTCGACGGTTGAAGAAAGGCTTTATGGCGATAACACGCCGAGGGTCTGCCGGTTGTCAGGACTGAAGCGAAGGTGGCCCGGGATTCCTGGAATGGGTACTGGTTGGGGTTTCGCTTCTTCGGCGGTCGTACTCGTACTCAGCGAAGCGGCACTCGTACTCGGCTTTTCCGCTCGCAGGGCCCTCGAGCCGTCGAGTACGAGTGCCGTCCCTATCGGGACTGAGTACGAGTACGATGGGCCTCATCAACGAGGCCGGAAGCGGGGAAGCGGAAGGAATAGGCGACCAGAAGGGGGAGAAACGACATGAAGCGAAACGTCTATCTGGCCATGAAGCCCCTGGACCAGGCCCGAGCCCTGTTTCTCGACCGCTTCGGCCGGGACCGGAGAACCGAACCCGAACCCGTTCCCGTGGAAGAGGCCCTGGGACGGGTCACGGCCGAGCCCGTGTTCGCGCGCATGTCCGCCCCCACCGAGCACACCGCGGCCATGGACGGGGTGGCCGTTCGCGCCCGGGACACTTACGGCACCACGGAGCGGGACCCGATGACCCTCGTGCTGGAGCAGGATGCCTTGTGGCTCAACACCGGCCAGACCCTTCCCCCGGGCTTCGACGCCGTGATCATGGTGGAGAAGCTCCACCAGCCCGACGATGGCACCGTGGAGATCCGGGCCCCCGCCCACCCCTGGCAGAACGTCCGGAAGGTGGGCGAGGACATCGTGGCCACCCAGCTGCTTCTGCCCCGCCACCACCGCATCCGCCCGGTGGACCTGGGGGCCCTCATCTCGGGCGGTGTCTTCGACCTGTCGGTGAGAAAACGCCCGAAGGCGGCCATCCTTCCCACCGGGAGCGAGCTGGTTCGTCACCGGGATCTCGGCGAGGACCGCCGGCTGGCCTCCGGGTGCATCCTCGAGTACAACGCCGCCATCCTCTCGGGCCTCGTCCGCGAGTGCGGGGCCGTCCCCGTGGTCCACGACATCGTTCCGGACCGGGAGGACCGGATTCGCGAGGCGGTCGTTCGGGCGGTCCGCTCGGAGGCGGACGTGATCCTCGTGAACGCGGGCTCGTCTGCGGGCAGCAGGGACTACACGGCCCACGTCATCGAGACCCTCGGGGATCTCTTGGTCCACGGGGTGGCCATGATGCCCGGCAAACCCACCATCCTGGGTGTGGTGGAGGGCAAGCCCGTGGTGGGAAACCCGGGCTACACGGTCTCGGCCACCCTCTCCTTCGAGCAGTTCGTGCGTCCCCTGCTTCTGGGTCTGCAGGGACTGCCCTGCCCCGAGCCCAGAATGATCCCCGTTCGTCCCGCCCGGGACATTCCCTCCAGGCCGGGCATCGACGAGTTCGTTCGCGTCAACATCGGGCGCATCGGCGAGCGGGCCGTGGCCACGCCCCTTCCGCGGGCCGCAGGCTCCATCACCACCCTGACCCGCGCCGAGGGCATCCTGAAGATCCCCGCCCTGTCCGAAGGGGTGGGCCAGGACGACACGGTGGAGGCCGAGCTGCTCGTGCCCGAGGAGGAACTCGACCGGACCATCGTCATCATCGGCAGCCACGACATCACCGTGGACCTGCTGGCCGACGAGATCCGCCGACGAGGCCGGGACGTCCGCGTCTCCTCCGGGAACACGGGAAGCCTCGGTGGACTGCTCGCCCTTCGAAAGGGCAACGCCCACCTCTGCGGCACCCACCTGCTGGATCCCGAGACCGGAGACTACAACGTCCCCTACATCGAGCGGTATCTCCCGGGGCTCCCGGTGTCCCTCTTTCACCTGGTGGGGCGCGAGCAGGGTCTGATGGTCGCCCGGGGCAACCACAAAGGGATTCAGGGCCTGGGCGACCTGGCCCGCGGGGACGTGACCTTCGTCAACCGCCAGGCCGGCTCCGGCACCCGCGTCCTCCTGGATCACCAGCTGGACCGATCCGGCATCGACCCGGCCCGCATCCCGGGGTACGACCACGAGGAGTACACCCACATGGCCGTGGCCGTGGACGTGCTGAGCGGCGCGGCCGACTGCGGCATGGGCATTCTGGCAGCGGCCCGGGCACTGGGGCTTGACTTCATCCCCGTGGTGGAGGAACAGTATGAGCTCGTGATTCCCAGGAGGGAGCTCGAGGGCGGGAACATCCAGCTCCTTCTGGAGACGATTCGCTCAGCGGGGTTTCGCGATCGTGTCGCAGCCCTCGGCGGGTACGATGCGTCCAGAAGCGGGGAGCTCCGCACCGAGATCGGTTGAGCCCGGCCGGACGGCGGTCACCGTGCAGCGCAGGGAGGCAAGGATCATGGTCCAGCTCAGACTGCGGTCCCGTCAGTGGATCGTCAATGAGGAAGGCGAAATGGTGATGGGGGAGGGACGAAAGAAGATCCTGGAGACCATCGAAAAAACCGGTTCCATCAACCAGGCCGCCAAGATGCTCAAGATGTCCTACAAGGGCGTCTGGAGCCGCATCAAGGCCACTGAGCGGCACCTGAACCTGCGTCTCGTGCAGCCCGACGGCAAGCGGGGGTCCCACGTGACCGAAGAGGGGAAGGCGCTTCTCAGGCGCTACACGCGGCTCAAGCAGGAGTGCCTGGAGGCCGATGACCGCATCTTTCGCTCCATCTTTCCCTAGGCGCGCCGTGGCCTGTCCGCTGCCGCCGGTTGTGGCCGTCGTGGGCCGATCCGACTCTGGGAAGACCACCCTCCTGGTCGGTCTGATCCGGGAGATCCGCCGATACGGTCTGCGGGTGGGCACCATCAAGCACCACCCCCACGACGTGGAGATGGACACCCCGGGCAAGGACACCTGGCGTCACCGCCGGGCGGGCGCCTCCGCCACCGTTCTCTCCACGCCGACCGCCGTCGGCGTGATTCGAAGCGCGGACCACGATCACGAACCGAACGAGCTGCTCCGCTTCCTGTCCGACATGGACATCGTCCTGGCCGAAGGGTACAAGGGAGCGCCCCTTTCCAAGATCGAGGTCCACCGTCCCGGGCACTCCGCCCGCCCCCTCTGCCTGAGCGACCCGCACCTGCTGGCCCTGGTCACTCCGGTGGCGCTCCCGGAGGCCGGGGTCCCCTGCTTCGATCCGGAGGACGTCGCCGGGCTCGCCCGGTTCCTGGTCTCCCGCTTCTCCCTCGGGGTCTGACCCCTCGGGCGCCCGCGGCGGCCTCCCAGTGACAACCCCTTCCTTTTCCGGCCAAATTGTGCTTGCATGCGAACCCGGGGGATATTAGAACTAAGGCACCTTGAACCCGCGACCGCCTCCCTCTCGAGGCCGGCGGTCGATCGGCTTCCATGCCCGCGCAAAGGGAACGCCATGACCTTGATGTCCATGCCACCCTGGCTTCTTCCGACCGGTGCCCTGGGAACGGGGTTCGGCGGCGACGCGCTCCAGATGGTCGTCCACGCCGGCCTGGTAGTGAAGCTGGTTCTGCTGATCCTGCTCCTTCTCTCGGTGGTCTCCTGGGCCATCATCTTCACGAAGTGGCGTCTGTTTCGAAAGGCCCGCTACGAGTCCGAGTACTTCTACGAGCGGTTCTGGGAGGGAACCGAGTTCGGCAAGCTCCTGAACGAGTCCGCGGAGCTGGGCGCCAGCCCCATCGCCCAGATCTTCCGGGCGGGATACGCGGAGCTCAGGCGGGTGCGCAAGCTCCACAGCGGGGCCCAGGAGGAACCGATCCGGCCCATGCTCGAGCAGGTGGAGCGGGCCCTCCGGCGGGCCGCCACCCAGCAGGCCAACCGCATGGAAAGGACCATCTCCTTTCTGGCCACCACGGGCAACACCGCCCCCTTCATCGGCCTGTTCGGCACGGTGTGGGGCATCATGGAGTCCTTCCGGGGCATCGGGCTTCGGGGTTCTGCGAGCCTGGCCGTCGTGGCCCCGGGAATCTCCGAGGCGCTCATCGCGACGGCGGCGGGGCTGGCCGCGGCGATTCCGGCCGTCGTGGCCTTCAACTACTTCAGCCGCCGGGTGGTGGTGGCCACCACGGAGATGGAGACCTTCGCCTCGGATTTCCTGAGCGTGATCGAACGCCAGCACCTCAAGCAGCAGGCATCGACCCGGGAGCGCTGAGCGACGGACCATGATGACCAACGGCCCCGGAAAGCAGCTCATGTCGGACATCAACGTCACGCCCTTCGTGGACGTGATGCTGGTGCTCCTCATCATCTTCATGGTCACGGCCCCCATGATGATGCAGGGGGTGGAGGTGGATCTGCCCCAGACCACCGCCAAAAGCATCAAGACCAAGGAGGAGCCCCTGTTTTTGAGCATCAACAAGCAGGGGGAGATTTTTCTCGAGCAGGATCCCATGAAGCTGGAGGATCTGGAGAGCAAGATTCGAACCATCAGCAAGTACCGCCGTGACAAGGGGGTCCTGCTGAGAGCGGACAAGGAGGTGCCCTACGGCTTCGTCATCCAGGTCGTCTCCAGGCTCAAGAGGGCCGGTGTGGAGAAGCTGGGGATGATCACGGAGCCCGAGGAGTGAGGACGCGGACATGACGGGCATGTGGGAGAACAACATGGAAGGGCTCGACTCGGAGAACATGCGCTGGAGCCCCGTGATCCTGGTCTCCGTCCTCTTTCACGCGGCCCTGTTCTCTCTTCTGCTCCTCGTGCCGGAGTCCTTTTCCATCCGTCGGCCCACCCTGCCCGGCCCGGTCTACGAGGTCCAGCTGGTGGAGATGCCCGCATCCCCGGGGCCGGGAAAGCAGACGGCACCGGTGAAGCAGGAGACCTCCGCCCCCGCCCCGAAGACGGCCGAAACGGCGGTCCCGGTGCCGGCCCAGAAGCCGGCCAAACGCATCGCAGAGGTCAAACGGGAGAAAAAGCCCCTGATCGTGGCCAAGAAGACCCTGGAAAAGGAGGTCCAGAAGCCCAAGAAGCGAGAGACCTCGCCGTCCGAGCTCATCGACCGGGCCATCTCCAAGATCGACCGCAAGGTCCGATCCGAAAAGCCCCCTCGACCCACCCCGCCGCCGCCCCCCCCCAAGGACCGCAAGAGCCATTTGGACCGTGCGCTGGCCGACATCCAGTCCAAGGTCCGGGAGCGACCCGGCTCCGGGGACGGGCGCTCCGGAGGGGGCGGTTTTCTGGGAACCGTCATGCAGCTCTACCAGGCCAAGGTCACCGAGTGGATCAAGAGCAACTGGTCCTACCCGGCCGCCCTCCAGCCCGAAGGCAACCCCGAGGCCACCGTGCTGCTCGAGGTCCGGCGTGACGGGACCATTGTCTCGATCCGGTTCGCGAACCGGTCATCCGACGAGATCTTCGACCGGTCGGTCCTGCGGGCCGTGGAGCGTTCGAACCCCTTGCCCCAGTTTCCGGAATCCTACACCAGGAGCCATGAAGAATTCGAGATCCGTTTCAATCTGGACAGGCTGCAGCAGGGCTAGGCGGGTCCTTGTCCCGGCGTTGCTCTGTGCGGTGGTCCTCCTGGCCCCGGGTCGTTCCGCGGCCCGCATCTTCATCGACATCAACGCCCCGTCCATTCAGCAGCTCCGCATCGCCGTGCCCGCGTTCAGCACCCGGGCATCCGGAGCCGCCGAGCCCGGCTTCGGACAGAAGCTCGCCGACGTGGCGGCCAACGACCTGGAGCTCAGCGGGTACTTCTTGGCCATCGAAAAGGAGGCTTTTCTGCCCGGAGCGCTGGAGGACGTGGCCCGGGACACCATCCGGTTCAAGGACTGGTCCCTTCTCGGAGCGGAGCTCCTCCTGGCGTGCACCTACACCACCATCGGTCAGAGCCTCGAGCTGGAAATCCGCCTCTACGACGTGTTTCGAGGGAGGCGGGTCCTCACCAAACGCCTCCTGGGCAGACGCCCGGAGTATCGCACCCTGATTCACCGGTTGAGCAACGAGATCCTCTACTTCCTGACCGGGCAGCAGGGCATGTTCCTCTCCCGCCTGGCCTACGTCAACCGGCTCCAGGGAAAGGAGGAGGTCTACAAGGAGCTCTTCACCTGCGATGTGGACGGCCACGGCCCGGAGCAGCTCACCTTCGACAAGAGCCTCGCCCTGCTCCCGCGCTGGTCCCCGGAAGGGAACAAGCTGCTCTACGTGTCCTACAAGGACGGCGGCCCCATGCTCTACCTCAAGGACCTCGACACGGGTGTGGACCGTCGAATCTCCGCCCGGGAGGGACTGAACATCGGGGCCGCCTGGGCGCCGGGCGGGAGCCGCCTGGCCCTCACCCTCAGCCACGGGGACAACCCGGACATCTACACCATCGATCTGCAGGGCCGCATCCTCGACCGCCTCACGAGGCACTGGGGCATCGACGTCTCCCCGTCCTTCTCACCGGACGGCCGGAAGATCGCCTTCGTCTCCAACCGATCGGGATCGCCTCAGATCTACATTCGCGACCTGGAGAGCGGCGAGGAGCGGCGGCTCACGTTCGAGGGCAACTACAACACCTCTCCTGCCTGGTCCAGCCTGAACCGCATCGCCTTTTCCGGCATGGACGGCGGGAGCTTCGACATCTACACCATCAACGAGGACGGCACAGGGCTTCAAAGGCTGACCCAGGGCGCGGGCAACAACGAGGACCCCTGCTGGTCCCCGGACGGCCGGTACCTGGCGTTCAGCTCAAACCGGGAAGACGGCTACCATCTCTATCTGATGACGGCCGGGGGCGGAAACCAGACCCGGATCACCTTTCAGAAGGGCGAGCAGACCTCCCCGAGCTGGTCTCCTTACTGATTCAGGCCCTCTCGCGCTTCCCGCCCGAGGGGCGCCGAGGCCCCCAAGGGCGGGTCAAAGGAAAAAAGTCAGGATTCCGCGCTTAATTCTTGAATCACGCACAGGAAAGTGATAAGGATATTTTTGCCTCATTTCGACACCGATTCCTGGTTCAAACATTGAAACGGAAGTGATCGCCAACAAATATTTATCAGGAGGGATATAGAGGATGAAGAAGAAAGCGTTGTTCGTGTGGGTGGTACTGGCCATTGCTTGCTCCTCGCTCTTGCTCATGACCTCGTGCGCAAAGAAGCAGGTCACCACCGGTCCCCCTGAGGGAGCGGAGCAGAAAGCCGCCGTCGAGGAAACACAGGAAGGCAAGATCCCCTCGGACGAGGGCTATGCGGAGCGGGAAAAGAAGCGCCAGGCCGAGCTCGAGGCCCTTCGCCAGAAACAGCTCGAGATCGATGCTTTCGAGTCCGTGAACATCTACTTTGATTTCGACAAGTCCGAGCTGAAGCCCGAGGCCCAGATCGCGCTCAAGAACAAGGCCGCCTGGCTCGAGAAAAACCCCGAATACTCCCTCCGAATCGAAGGGCACTGCGACGAGCGAGGCACCAACGAGTACAACCTGGCCCTCGGAGAGCGCCGGGCCAACGCCGCTGCCAACTTCCTCAAGAGTCTGGGCATCTCCGGAGACCGGATCCGGACCATCAGCTACGGCGAGGAAAGGCCGGCCGACCCGCGCCACAACGAGACTGCGTGGGCACGGAACCGCCGAGACGAGTTCAAGCTCTTCAAGTAGGCCGCGGCCTCGGGTTCCCTGCTTCGAGGACGGACGCGCCTCCTGAGCGGCCCCAGGGGAACCGGTGGGCTTTGATCGAACCGGGAACCGAGCCACGGGTGCTTCAATGAACCCGGGCCGAACGTGTAAGCGTGTGTGCAGGGGTGCCGGTCCGTCCCGTGGACCGGCACCCCGTTCCTACAGACACTTCCCATAGGACGCTGTGACCATGGCCGGATCGTGCAGATGGCTCCTGTTGAGCGTGGCCTGCCTGTTGTTGCCCTCGTGCGTGTACGACCGGGAGATGGCCTACTTCAACGATCAGATCGTCTCTCTGAACCGCAAGGTCGCCGCCCTGCAGGAAACCGCGGGCAGCGATCTCCCCGACAAGCTCGACACCCTGCAGTCGAACCAGGCGAACCTCCGTGTGGAGATGGATCAGGTCAAGGCCGAGCTGAGCAAGCTGTCCGGTCGTATGGAGGACAACGAGCACGTGGTCCGGCGGATCGTGGAGCAGGATCTGAGCGAGCAGGACGCGTTGAAGGCCAGGGTCGCTGAGCTCACAGAACGGATGGAGCGCCTGGACCGTATGGTCCGGCGGCAACAGCAGTACCTGGGACTCGAGCCACCGGAGGAACCGGTCGCGGAGCCGGCCCCTTCCACCGAGGATTCGCCTGAGCCAGCGGCGGGGGAAACGGCGCCGCCGTCCCCTCCGGCCCAAGCCCCGGCCGCGCCCGAGGAGGCCATGCCCTCCGGCGAGATCGAGCTCTACGAGTACGCCCTGGATCTCTACCGGAAGGATCGCTTCGCCGAGGCCCGGGAGAGCTTCGAGCAGTTCCTGGAGCAGTACCCCAAGTCCGATCGTGCGGACAACGCGCATTTCTGGATCGGCGAGTCCTACATGGCCGAGGAGCAGTACGAGCAGGCCATCCTCGCCTTCCAGAACGTGATCAAGGACCATCCCAAGGGGAACAAGGTGGCCAACGCCATGCTGCGGCAGGCGGTGGCCTTCCTCGAGATCAAGGACAAGACCAGCGCACGCCTCCTCCTCAAGAAGCTCCTCAAGGAGCACCCCGGGACCAACGAGGCGGAGCTGGCCAAGAAGAGGCTCGAGGCGCTCTAGCTCGTCCCTCCTTCTCCACACCCCTTCTTCACATCTTGACACCGCGACTGTTTTTCGACCTCGCCCTCGGCTCACTTCTCCGGCGGGGTCGCCGGCGAAGAACGCGGGGTCGACACAGGCCGGAAGTGCTTTTGTGGGCCGCCGGCCTGCCCGATCGCCTTTCCGAAGCGGCCCGCTCCTTGCTCTCCGCCCCGGAGAATCGCCTGTTCTTCAGTGCGGCCGGCCTGTGGGAAATCGTCATCAAGCTGGGTCTGGGGCGTGAGGACTTCCAGGTGGATCCCTTTCCCTTGCGCAAGATGCTCGCGGTCCACGGGTTCACCGAGCTTTCCGTCACCTCGGAGCACGTCCTGAGGGTTCAGGCGTTGCCGATGCTCCACAAGGACCCCTTTGATCGTTTGCTGCTGGCCCAGGCCCGGGCGGAGGGGGATGCGCCTCCTGAGCGCGGACGCCGGTGTGGCCCGGTACGGGGAGCCGGTCGAGCTGGTGTGAACGCCCTCAGGACCCGCCGGGGTCCGCGTGGGGCCCCTTGCGAAAGCCCCGATGGATCACGAAGGTCTCGTACCCGGAGATGATGTCCCGGCGGCTGATGACCCCGATCACCCGGCGGGTCTCGGGTCCGTCGACCACGGGCAGGATGGCGTAGTCTCCCTGGCTGATGCGGCTGAGGGCCAGAAACAGGCTCTCGTCGGCGGTCACCGACACCACCCGCCTCGTGGCGAAATCCCCGGCGGTCAGCTGCTTGAGCTCCTCGGAGATGGGGTAGTGCTCGAAGTCGGACAGGGACAGGATGCCCGAGAGACGCCCCTGGTCGTCCACCAGAGGAAAGCTTCGGTGCTTGCTTCGAAAGAAGAAATCGTGGATCTCGTCGGCCGGCATGGACTCCGGCAGCGTCAAGGGCCGGGGGTTCATGGCGTCCCGGACCCGAACGTGCTTGAGCTGTGAGACCTCGCGGTCCGACTCGATGTTGATGCGGTGCAACCCCGCCTTGATGGTGTCCACCCGCTGATTGTAGTACTGGATCACCTCACGTCGATCCAGCATCCCCAGCAGGAGCCCGGGGTCGTCCTCCCGCACCACCGGGAGCTGCTGAATGTTCCGCACCGTGAACTTCTTCAGCACTTCGTTCAGGTCCTCGGACGGGGTGGTGTGGATGATCTCCGTGGTGGCGATGTCCTTCATGAGCACGAGGTCGCCGATCTCCTGCGTGAAGAGCACGCCCCGAATGTCGTTGATGGAGAAGATTCCGGTCAGCCGCTTGCCCTCGTCCACCACGGGAAAATACGGCTGCTGGGTGTTGCTGAGCACCCTCCGAAAGGCGCTGAAGGTCATGTGCTCGGGAATCATCTCCACCTTTCTCACCTGGGGCATCAGCTCCTTGACCCGAATCGCCCCCAGCACGTCCACGAAGAAATCGCCCAGGTGGGCGTTGGAGTCCACCCGGGAGGCCACCTGCTTTTCGTAGATGGTCCACCTCCGGGAGAACAGAAACGCCAGGGAGCAGACCAGGAGGCTCGGAAGCAGGAGGTGGTAGGAGTTGGTCATCTCGCTCACAAAGATGATGGTGGAGATGGGCGTGTTGGAGACAGTAGCGAAAAACCCGGCCATGCCCACGATCACGAAGGCGCCCGGCTGGGTCACCACGTTGGGGAGCAGGCTGTGGAAGATGCGCCCCACGGCCCCGCCGAAGGCCCCGCCGATGACCACCGACGGGCCGAACACCCCGCCGCTTCCTCCTGAGCCGATGGAGAAGGCGGTGGTCAGGATCTTTCCGAAGGCCAGACCGAGCAGAAACAGCGTCGGCAGCTGATTCTCCAGGGCCATCTGCGCGAACCCGTACCCGAAGGCCAGGGTCTGGGGCAGGAAGAACCCGATCAGGCCCGTGCACAGACCGCCCAGGGCGGGCTTGAGGTGGTTGGGGATGTGCACCTTCGTCCGGAAGAATCGCTGAACCCCATAGAACGACTTGACGTACAGCGCACCCCCGCCCACCAGCACGAAGGCGAGCACCACGTAGGGGCCGAGTTCCACGGGGTTCTGAAAGACGAAGTCCGGGGACTCGAACAGGGACCCCCACCCGAAGGCCAGGCAGAAGAGGCAATAGGCCACCACCGAGGAGATGCCGGCCGGAATGATCACCTCGGACTCGAACTCGGGCTCCTTGTAGAGGACCTCCGCGGCGAACAGGGCCCCGGCCAGGGGGGCGCGAAAGATGCTCCCCACCCCCGCCCCCATGCCCGCGGCCAGCATGATGCGCCGGTCCCGGTCCGACAGATTGAGCCGGGTGGCGAGAAAGGAACCGAAACCGGCCCCGATCTGGGCGATGGGTCCCTCGCGCCCTCCCGAACCGCCGGACGTGAGGGTCACGGCGGACGCGATGGTCTTGATGATGGGAATCCGCCCCCGAATGAACCCTCCCCGGTTGTGATAGGCCTCGATGGCCGCGTCCGTCCCGTGTCCCTCGGCCTCCGGGGCAAAGGTGTACACGAGCCACCCGCTGATGATGCCGCCGATGGCCGGCAGAAAGAACAGCATCCACCGTCTGAAGGGGATGCCGGTGGGGTGAAACAGGTGGGTCTCTCCGGCGGGAGCCGGGGGGCGGTAGCCGGCCATGAGCTCCATGAAGCCGTAGGACCCCACCTGGCACAGGTAGTGAAAGACGATGGATCCGAGACCGGCGATGATCCCGATGAGCACGTAGTAGGCCATCCGCTTTCCCGCCATGCCCAGGCGCGGCTTGCGAAAGGCCTGTCGTAGAGGTTGGGTCATGATGCATCCCTTGAGCACGTCCGGGGCGACTCCAGCGCTCCCCCTGACGGAAGGCCCTGCAATCTCTGACGAAAAGTTGCAGGTGCCTGGCTCGGACGTGCCGCTGGTTATAGCTCCCCGTGCCGGTGCCGTCAAGGGCCTTCGTCCGGAGCAGGAGTCCCCTTGGGGCGCGGCTCACGGCCCGCATCGGCTGCAGGGGCTGTACCCCTCCCAGAACGCCTCTCGCTTCGACTCGAATCCAACCCGGTTGCGATCTTGAATGCGCCCGGCGTAGGGGCAGTCCGTGCGGTGGAACCGGTAGGACCTCCGGCTGCCGACGTAGGGGCCGCCGGGCTTCAGCGGCCTGCGCCAGATGCCCGAACGGCGCTGCATGGCCTCCCGCTGGGCCTCGATCAGATGCCCGAGGTGACGCAGATTGGGCCGGATGGCCAGCACCCGGGCCAGCCCCCGCCGGACGAGCTCGACGTTGAGCATGCGTCCGTCCGGAAGGTACACATAGGCCAGCAGGCGATCGTGGCGGTCCCGGTGCTCCCGATCGAGCTCGAGACGGATCGTTTTCCCCTGGACCCACCGTGCATTGAAAGAACGGGCGGCCTCGGCCATGGCCTGGGGAGGGCGGCCGTCGCGCCCGGTCTCCGGCGTGTCGATGCCGATGTATCGCACGCAGACACCGTTTTCCAGCAGCACGGTGTCACCGTCGTACACAAACCGCACCTCGGTTCCGGCCTGTGCGGCGGCCGCCACCTGCCACAGGAGCAGGGAGAGGAGGACCAGGGGGATGCGTTTCATCGACCGGGACGGTACCGGTTCCCAGGCTGAGAATCGAGCAAGGGAAAGGCACATGAAGGATAAAAGGTTAAGAACGCTTGGCCTTTGACTTGTTCGTTGCACTTGACTTTTTCGTTTTTCAAAATTATATATAATCGAATCTGTTTTGGCAACTCTTACGAAGAATCACATGGGACATCGAAGGAGTCAAGTATGCCTCAGATCATGACAACAAAAGAGCTTGCAAAATACCTGAAGCTCCATGAAATAACTATTTGCAAATATGCCGCCGAAGGGAAAATACCCGCCATTCGAATCGGCCGGGTCTGGCGTTTCGACAAGGAGGCCATCGACAAGTGGATCAGCGGCGAGCAGAAGAGGTAGATTGGGTGTGTGATGAATGACGAGAAACAAAACGGGGCCGACCTCCACGACCGGACCGCGGCCCTGCTCCTGCTGAACAAGCAGGAACGCAGGCTCATTCGAGAGCTCCTCGAAATGATGCGGGACTCCGATCCGGTCAGAACCCGGATCTCCCGAAAGCTCGGTGAGGAATACGTGGAGATCGGCCGACACCTCCTCGAGGCCATGCTCCGTCCTTGAAACCACACCCCCTCCTCCAGACGCGTCGCCCGGGCCGTGCCCGCCCCTCACCGGTCTGGGTAGAGAAGGCCGTCTTCCCGTAGAGCTCTGAACTCCCAGAGGCCCGGTTGCCACCCTTCGCGAAGCTCCAGAGGGTGGACCCCCTGCTCCAGGGCCTTTCGAAGCCCGGTGTCCCCCAGGATGAGGTCGATGGGGAGGCGTTCCGTCTCGTACTCGTAGGGCGGATCGCGCCAGGCGAACGATGCCCCGGCCTCACCCAGCACGGCCCACAGCAGGGCCAGGGAGACGAGGTACGGCGAGTAGACCCCGGGGTCGAGCACATGGATGTGAAAACCCAGACAGCGCCGTTCCGACCACTTGTGGAAGGTCGGCTTGAACGAGAAAATCTGAAGTCGCACCCCGGCCAGGACCTCGTGAGGCAGGGCGGCCAGGATCCGGTCGGGACGAAGAAAGGGGGCGCCGAAGATCTCGAACGGGCGGCAGGTGCCGCGCCCTTCCGAGACGTTCGTTCCCTCCCAGAGGACCTGCCCGGGATAGACGAGGGCTGTTTCGGGAAGGGGCATGTTGGGGGACGGCATGACCCAGCGCAGCCCCGTGTCCTTCCACAGCATCCAGCGCCGCCATCCCTCCATGGGGATCACGCTCAGGTCCACGTCCATGTGGAAGCGGTCCCGAAACAGCACGGCGAGCTCCCCCAGGGTCATACCGTGACGCATGGGCAGGCGGGCCGGGCCGACAAAGGAGTAGAGTTCTGCGGTCAGGAGGTTCCCCTCAACCGCTTGTCCTCCCAGAGGGTTGGGGCGATCCAGAACGACCACGCGGGTTCCCGATCGGGCGGCCGCCCGCATGCAGTTGAGGAGGGTCGAGGCGAAGGTGTAGACTCGGGTCCCCACGTCCTGCAGGTCCACCAGCAGGACGTCGATCGCCTTCAGCATCTCGGGGAGGGGTTCCCGCTGCTCTGCATACAGGCTGAA
>CAYYVD010000109.1:0-14002 GCA_964475045.1 uncultured Desulfobacterales bacterium
TCATCAACGCCGAGCACCTGGCCATGCGGGACCGGGTGGCCATGATCGACCTGAGCGCGTTCGCCATCTTCGACATCGCGGGTCCCGGGGCCCTGGACGTGGTCCAGCAGGTGGCCGTGGCCCAGATGGACGTGCCCGTGGGCAAGGCCGTCTATACCCTGCTGCTGAACCGGTTCGGGGGGATCCGGTCGGACCTGATGATCGCCCGCCTGGCCGAGGACGCCTTCCGGGTGGTGACCGGCGGCGGGCACGGCGGCGTGGACAAGAAGTGGTTCCTGGACCATCTTCCGGAGGACGGCTCGGCCGGACTGCACGACCAGACCTCGGCCCTCTGCACGGTGGGGGTGTGGGGGCCCCGGGCCCGGGACCTGCTCCAGTCCGTGACCGAGGACGACGTGAGCAACGAGGGGTTCCCCTTCGGCATGGTCAAGGGGATCCGCGTCCGGGAGATTCCGGTCTGGGCCCTTCGCATCTCCTACGTGGGCGAGCTCGGCTGGGAGCTCTACGCCCCGTTCGAGAGTGGCCTCCGGCTCTGGGACATTCTCTGGGAGGCCGGGAAGCCCCACGGGGTGGTGCCCGCGGGCATCGGGGTCTACGGGACCACCGCAAGGCTCGAGAAGTCCTACCGGCTCTACGGCAACGAAATGGACACCGAGTACAGCGCAGTGGAAGCGGGCATGGAACGGCCCAAGGTCAAGGCCCAGGACTTCATCGGCAAGGAGGCCTACGTGAAGGCCCGAGAGGAGGAGCCCGCCGCACGGCTGTGCACGCTCTCGGTGGACGATCACACCTCGTCCTCGGGGGAGAAGCGCTACATGGTGGGGCACTGCCCGATCCTGACCTCCGACGGCGAGCCCATCGTGGATCGCGAGGGGCGTCGTTCCTATGTGACCAGCGCAGGGGCTGCGCCGTCCCTGGGCAAGTTTCTGCTCATGGGGTACCTGCCTCCGGAGCAGGCCGGGGTGGGACAGGCTCTCAAGGTGGAGTACTTCGGAGAGCACTACCCGGTGACCGTCGAAGCGGTGGGCAACACACCCCTGCTCGACCCGTCGAACGAGCGGATGAAAGGTTGATGGAGGAGGACCCATGAACATCCTGGTGTGCATCAAGCGGGTGCCGGACATCGGCGCCAAGGTGGAACTGACCGAGGACCGCCGGGCCATTGTGACCCGCAACCTGGGCTTCACCATCAGCCCGCACGAGGAGTGCGCGGTGGAGGAGGCGGTTCAGCGGATCGAGCAGGACGGCGGAGCCTCCACGGTCCTGACCCTGGGGCCGGCCGGCGCCGAGGAGCAGCTTCGCGACTCCCTGGCCCGGGGCGTGGAACGGGGGATCCTGCTGGAGGTCGCCGATGGCGAATGGGACCCGGCGGAGACGGCCCGGGCGGTGGTGGAGGCGGTTCGCGCCCCGGGGCAGGGGGGATCCGCATACGATCTCCTCCTGTTCGGAAACGAGGCCGCGGACACGGGAGACTTTCAGGTGGGCATTCGCGTGGCCCATGCTCTGGGGCTTCCTTGCGTCACCGGCGTCAAGCATCTGGAGGTCGCAGACGGCAAGGCCGTGTGCAAGCGGGAGGTGGAGAGCGGCTGGGAGGTCTATGAGGTGCCTCTGCCCGCCGTGATCACCGTGAAGGAGGGCATCAACCTGCCCCGGTACCCCAGCCTGCGGGGAACCATGAAGGCCAAGAAAAAACCGGTGGACCGAGTGCAGCCCGAACCCACCGGAGCAGGGCTTCGCATGCTGGAGCTTCGGCATGCGCCGGAGCAAGGAAAGCAGGTGGAGATGCTGGGGGAAGGGCCGGCCGCCGCGCCCAAGATCGTCGATCTGCTCGAGAGCCTGGAGGTGATTCCGTCATGATACTGGGACTTGTGGAACACGATCGCGGGGTCCTGGAAGAGGCCTCGCTTCAGATGCTCACCTTCGCCCGAACCCTGGCCGAACGCATGGGGACTCCGATCGCCGCGCTGCTCGTGGGAGAGGAGGCCCGGCCCCTGGCGGAGGACCTGAAACCCTATGGCGTCTCGAATGTCCTCCTGGCCGAGGACGCCCGGCTCGCGGCGTACGCGCCGGTGGCCTGGGCCCGTGCGGTGCTCCAGTGCATGGAGGAGCGGAGCCCCCTGGTGGTGCTGGCCGCCGGAACGGATCGCGGGAACGAGGTCATGGCGCACGTGGCGGCCATGGCTGGTCTGCCCATGGCCGCCAACTGCTCGGAGATGCACCCAGGGAGTCCTTTCACGGTCACGCGGCTGCGCTGGGGAAGCAGCCTTCTGGAGGACGCGGAGCTCGAGGGAGCGCCCGTCCTGGGTACCCTGGCCCTTCACGTGGTGGGGCCCGAGGAGGCCGCATCCCCCGGTGAAGGAACCTTGGAGACCCTGGCCCCGGCCCTGACGGACGAGGACCTCCGCGTGTGCGTGCAGGCCCTGGAGGAGACCGTGACCGAGGGGGTCACCCTGAAGACCGCTGCCGTGGTGATCGGAGGCGGCCGGGGCGTGGGCAGCGAGGAGGGCTACGCAGTCCTGGAGGAGCTCGCCGGGCTCGTGGGCGGCGCGGTGGGGGGGTCCCGCGTGGCCACCAACAACGGCTGGCGGCCCCATGCGGACCAGATCGGGCTCACGGGGAACCGCATCGCGCCCGAGCTCTACATCGCCTGCGGCATCAGCGGGGCCATCCAGCACCTGGTGGGGTGCAAGGGGGCCAAGCGCATCCTCGTCATCAACAACGATCCGGAGGCGGCTTTCTTTGCCAAGGCCGACTACGGTGTGATCGGGGATCTGCACGAGGTGCTGCCCGCCGTCATCGAGGAGCTCAAAAAGCGCTGACCTTTCGTTGGAGAGGAACCGCAACGGGATGCATTCCGCAAGGGATGCATCCCGTTGCATTTTGTGGCCCCGAAACCCTGTTTCCCCGGCCTTGACCTGCCACCTGGAACCTGCCGCCTGAAACGGCTCTGCGGGCTCATGTTCCGGCGAGCCGCTGAATTTCGTATGGTGTCCCCGAAACTTTCAAAAAATAAAGGATTCACCCCATTCCCATGACCCGGTCCTTTCCTTATCCTGGACCGAAATGCGATGTTGCGTTGAGCTGCGCCCACCGGTCGACGGCACCAACCGTTTGATGGCGAGAATGAAACCGAAAGAGCTCCCCATGGAAGAAGGCGGTCTCGCACGACCGATGAGGGTCCTTCTGATCGAGGACGATCCCGATGATTACGTCATCCTTCGCGACTCCCTCATGGACATCGACAAGAACCGATATGCCCTGACCTGGGCCTCGACGTTCGAGGACGGGCTGCAGGAGGTTCGCAGAGACGACCACCACGACGTCTGCCTCCTGGACTACCGCCTCGGGGCCCACGACGGCCTGGAGATCCTTCACGAGGCGGGAAGAACGGGCTGGCCCGTTCCAGTCATCTTTCTGACCGGACAGGGGGAGTACGACGTGGACCTTCGGGCCATGCGGGCCGGGGCCTCGGACTACCTGGTCAAAGAGGACATCACACCGGATCTCCTGGAGCGATCCATTCGGTACGCCGTGGAGAAAGCCAGGGCGTGGAACGCCCTTCAGAAGTCTTACGAAAATCTGGAGCGGCGCGTGGAGGAACGGACCGCGGAGCTGGTGGAGGCCAATGAGGCCCTGACCTTCAGCTCCGAACAGGTCAAGATGTTCGCCTATGCCGTCTCCCACGACCTGAAGAGCCCGCTGCTGGCCATCCACGGGCTGGCGCGCAGGCTGGTCGAGAACCACGGGGAGCAGCTGGACGACAAGGGCAGGACCTACTGCCGGCGCATCATGAGGGCCTCCGAGCAGGTCACCCAGCTGATGGACAGTGTAAGCGATTTCATGAAGGCCCGGGAGCTCCCCCTTCGACGCGAGCCGGTTCCCTTTCAGGAGCTGTGCGAAAACTTGAAGGAGGAGTATCGGATCCTGCTGAGGGAGCGGGGTGTTCAGCTGCTGGTGTGCGACGAAGATCCGCTCCTGGTCCTGGATCGCATGCTGCTCACCAGGGCCCTGCGTAACCTGATCGACAACGCCCTGAAGCACGCGGGCCCCGATCTTCGGACCATCACCCTCGACTACCGGAACCAGGGGCCTTTTGACGTGCTGTCTGTCAAGGACGACGGTCGCGGGATGAAGGAGGGCAACCCCGGACGGCTCTTCAGCATGTTCACTCGGGCCAAGACCTCAGCGGGGATCGAGGGAATGGGCCTGGGGCTGGCGATCGTCAAGGAGGTCGCCGAAAGGCACGGGGGGCAGGCCTGGGTCGAGCCGGGAGACGGACATGGGATGAGAATCGCATTTTCCATTGCCAAGGACATGGACGAGATGTCCGGGGAGCAGACCCGACGCGCTCGAGACGCGCGTTCGGGTGGGTGGAGTGGGCCATGAAAAGAACACCCAGTGTCGTGATCGCAGAGGATCACAAGGTCCTCCGGCAAGGACTTCGATCCCTGCTGGAGCTCGGCGGTGATTTACGGGTGGTCGCCGAGGCGGGCGACGGGATGGAGGCCGTCCGCTGCATTCGCGAGCATGAACCGAGCCTTCTGATCATCGATCTGAACATGCCCCGCATGGACGGGATTTCCGCCATCCTGGACATTCGAAAGACATCACCCGGCACGAAGATTCTCGCCCTGACCATGCACAAGGACGAGGACCGCGTCCTGCAGGCCTTCAAAGCGGGTGTTCACGGGTACTGCCTCAAGACGGAGGACCGTGAGACCCTTTGCATGGCCATTCAGACGGTGCTCTCGGACAAGCAGTTCGTGAGCCCGGAGATCTCGGAGCGCATCCTGGAGGGATATCTGGAAAGCAACCGGCGCGTGCGCGAACGCTCCTCCTGGGACACCCTGACCCGGCGGGAGCGGGAGGTCCTGCAGATGGTGGGGGAGGGTTGCCAGAACCGGGAGATCGCAGACGCCCTCTCCATCAGCATCAAGACGGTGGAGAAGCACCGGGCCAATATCATGGACAAGCTCGACCTGCACACGGCATCCTCTCTCACCGCATACGCCGTGGAGAAGGGCCTCGTAACCTCCTGAGGGTCCAGACCCATCGCGGCCCATACCGGCGGTTCCCTTTCCGTCAAGTCATGCCATGTCCGCGTAGGTGTCCTCGAACTCCGGAAGCTCCTCCTCGAGCCACGCATGGATCCGATTCAGGAGCCGGTGCTGGATCTGCCGGACCCGTTCTCTCGAGATGGACCACCGCTCCCCGACCGCCTTGAGCGTGTCGGGCTCCTGGGTCATCAGCCGCCGGTCGAAGATGTCGGCCTCCCGTCCGGAGATGGTCTCCCGGAACTGCGAGATCTTTTCCACGAGCAGCCATCGCCGTTCCGTGTCCGCAAGGGAGTCTTCGGCCCCAGGGTCCGGGCTCACCGCCCAGGGGTACGGGTCATTGTGGCTGTCCTCTTCCACGGGCGCGTTCAGGGACACATCGCGGTTGGCGAGCCGCTGGGTCATCTCCTCTACGTCCTTCAACCGGACCCCCATGCGCTCGGCGAGCGCCTCGGCCTCGGGCTCCTCGCCCTCCTCGATCATGCGTTTGCGTTCCTTTCCGAGATTGAAGAAGAGCTTGCGCTGGCTCTGCGTGGTTCCGATCTTCACCATCCGCCAGTTGTTGAGGATGAACTTGAGGATGTAGGCGCGAATCCAGAAGGAGGCGTAGTAGGAGTACTTGGCCCCCTTCTCGGGATCGAACTTCCTGGCGGCATGGAGGAGACCCATGTTTCCTTCCTGCACCAGGTCCAGAAAGTCGTGGCTCCAGTACTGCAGAAAGTCGCGTGCAATCTTGACGACGAGCCGCAGGTTGGAGGTGACCAGCCTGTCCGCGGCCTCCTCGTCTCCCTGCTCCCGATAGCGGATCGCCAGGTCCTTTTCCTCTTCACGGCTGAGCAAGGTGTTCTTTCCGATCTCCGCCATGTACGCCTGAAACGGGTCCGCCGGGGGCGCCGCCCTTCCCGTCTCTCCGGGAGGAGGACCGGGAGTCTGCTCCGAGGGGTTTCCCGTCGAATGGATCATGTTTTCGCCGATGTACATGGTTGTACCTCTTCACCCGAGGGCCTTCCCTTTCCGTCGTTCCTGCCGCTCATGGCGCCGGGACGGAGAGGACGGGAACCGGTGCGTTCTTGACCACCTTCTCCGTCACGCCGCCGAACTGGAATCGCCCCGTCCGCCCCCGGGTCGCCATCACCACCAGGTCGGCCCGCACCCGCTCGACGGCATTCAGGATTTCCTCTGCGGGATCTCCCAGGGCGACCTCCTTGAAAAACGCCGGGCAGCCTTTCAACGCCTTTTCGCACACCTCGTCCAACCTCTGATTCGCCCGCTCTCGCTCCCAGTCCTGCATTCGCTCGATGTGCTCTGAGTTGAACTCCCCGTACCAGGGCTCGTGGATGGCGGGGTCCTCCATGACATAGAGCACATGGACCTCGGCCTGGTACTTCTCGGCCAGCGAGTCCACGGTGTCCTGTGCCTTTTCGGCGTTTCCCGAAAGGTCGGTGGGCCAGAGGATCCTCTTGATGTCCATGGGGAATACTCCTTTCTTGTCCTGTGCCTAGAGCCGTCTCGCAGCGCTCGAGATCTTCGGCCCTGGTCAGCGAAAGCGGGAGGTCGCGGAGCGAACGGCCTCTTTGAGGGCGTCGAGGGCCAGGTTCACCCCCTGCTCCAGATCCCGGCGGGCATCGTCGCCGGCCCGGCTCAGCGCATCGATCCGTTGCTGAAGGTCGTTGCGCTTTTTTCGAATCTCCTCGATTCGCTCCCTCTGCCTGTCCCGAGCCTCCGCTTCCATGAGCTCGGCCTGCACCTCCAGCTCATCGATCTTGGTGTTCCAGGTCTCCAGCTTGTCTTGAAGCGTTCGAACCAGCTCATCTCGTCGATCGTTCATCGGCCCCTCCACTGGTTGCATGTCCGAATGACTGGTCAGCGGGCCATCTCGACCCCGCCGGGCTCCCGGTCGATCTCGGCGCGAAGCTCATAGTGGTAGAGAACCTCCCGGCCTTTCCTCTCCACGCCGCTGGAACGCAGGTGGTGGACCGAGTGGTCGTAGGGGGTCTCCAGGCTTTGCAGCCAGGACCGGACCTGCTTCCCGGCCTCGTTGAGACGTTCTCCGATGGGGGTGGATCTGGGCAGGGCGACTGTGATGGCCTTTTTCATGATGGGCTCCTTTCAGGATCCGCGCCTTCGATGCCTGACGCGGTTTCGTTGATACTTCCGCCGACCCGAGCTTGTTTTCCATTCCGTATGGACGTTCATCCTAAGAGAAAGACCGATCTCCCGGCCATACGGTTGATCCTGTATCCTTGAAGGGAATCGACCCCACCCACCCGGACGCCGGTTGCGGGGCTCGAAACCTCGCAGCCCAAGCGCTCGAGAAAATACCGGATCAACCCCATTGCCTGACCCCGCGATGCGTGGTACCAAGAGCGCGGATCAGAAAGCCGGTGCAGCAGCGGGCCCTAGTCCACCACCATGAAGGGGATGCGGATGCGACCGAAAATGGTGCCGTCGTCCGCCTTCATGAGGTCCGGGACGTGGAGCTCCACCCGCTCCACGTCCCGGACCTTCTCGAAGTAAACGAACCCGGTGACCTCTCCGCCGTCTTGCCGGAGTCATGTATGATCAGGATAGAGCGCCCCTGCCGGGCCGTGAATGGGGGAGACCATGTATTGGACGGGATGCGCCGGGGTATTCCCGTACCCCGTTGAGCGTCGGGCCGGCCGGGTAGCCGGGGCAAGAGCGCAATGATGAAACCCAGCAACAGGCAGGGGTCTGAGAGCTCACCGGAGTCAGGAATGCAAGAGGACCGGATCGTTTCCCTGGAGCGCCTGCACGCCTTGATCCGCCTCTCCAGGCAGGTGCTGGAGGAGACGTCCAGGGAAGGCTTGATGCAGACGGCGACGGAGGCTGCACTGGATCTGACCCGTGCGCGAAGGGGCTGGTCGGTCCACGGCTGCGGACGGGAAGGGGTTCGCACGGGGGCCGCCGTCGACCGCTCGACTGCGGCGAGCGGGTTCACCGGCGACGATTTCGCGTGGGAACAGGGCTGCGCGTACCTGGATGCTCTGGGAGAGAGCGGCACCTTCCGGTGGACGGAGACCGGGTCCGCAGCCCCTCCCTGGGGCCCCGACCTCCCTTCGGGCTCCGAATCGGTGAACGGGCTCCTGGGCGGAAGACTCGAGGATTCGGGCGGAAAGCCCGTGGGGCTCATTTTGGTGGCGGACAAGGACGGAGACGGCTTTTCACAGGAGGACGAGGCCCTGCTGAGGGAGCTGGCCTTGGTCGCGTCCGCGGCCATGAACCAGGTGGAGGCCAGGGCGCTCGCCGAGCAGCGGGCCCTCGAAGCGGAGCAGAAGGAGAGAACCCTGGACGCCCTCATGCGCTACATTCCGGAGGGCATCACCGTGGCGGAGGCCCCGGACGTGCGGATTCGGGAGATGAGCCTCTTCGGCGTGGCGCTGACCGGGCGGAGCCGGGAGGAGCTTCTGGGCACGACATCCGGCAGCCACCCCGTGGACTGGGGCCTGCGGCGGGGGCACGACGGGAGGCGGCCCCTTCCGGACGAGCTGCCGCTGACCCGAGCCGTTCGAAACGGGGAGGTGGTGCAGAACGAGGAGTGGATCCTCGAGCGGCCGGATGGAACGCAGGTCACCATCTCGAGCAACGCCGGTCCCATTCGGGACGAGCAGGGGGCGGTCACCGGCGGGGTCATTGCATGGCGCGACGTCACCGAGGAGAAACAGGCCGAGGCGGCCCTGAGAGAGGCCTGGGAAGACCTCGAGGCGGAGGTGTGGCGGAGGACGTCCGAGCTCCAGGCGGCCAAGCAGGGCCTGGAGCGGGAGGCCAGGGAGCACAAGCGGACCGCTGAACTCCTTCGGGAGAGCAACGAGGTCCTGGAGAGCATCTTCGCCAATACCCACATGCTCATGGCCTACATGGACCGGGGGTTCGATTTCATTCGGGTGAACCAGGCCTATGCCCTTGCGGCCGGAAAGCCGGTGGACTTCTTTCCGGGAAGGAATCACTTCGAGCTCTACCCCCACGAGGAGAACGAGGCCCTGTTCCGCCGTGTGCTCGAGACCGGGGAGCCCTATGTGACCCTAGAGAAACCTTTTGACCATCCCGACCAGCCGGAGCGAGGGACCACTTATTGGGACTGGAGTCTTCGACCCGTCTGGGATGATCAGGGCGAGGTCTCCGGGGTGCTCCTGACCCTGATGGATGTGACGGACCGGGTACAGGCGGGGCGGGAACGCCGCGAGGGGGAACGAAAGTTCCGTCTGCTTGCCGAGTCCATCGAAGACGTCTTCTGGATGAGCAAGCCCGGCATCGCCGAGATGGTGTACGTGAGTCCGGCCTACGAGAAGATCTGGGGGAGGACCGTGGAGAGCCTCTATGCCTCTCCGCGGTCCTTCATCGACGCGGTTCATCCGGAGGACCGGCCGAGGGTCCTTTCGGAAATCAAGCGCCACGGCATCGGAAGGTGGAACCTGGAGTACCGCATCGTGCGGCCGGACGGCGAGGTGCGGTGGATCCGGGACCGGGGGTTCCCGCTTCGGAACGGCCATGGGGCCTTTGTGGGGATGTGCGGGACGGCGAGCGACGTCACGGAGTTCAAGAATGCCGAGGAGGCCATTCGAGAGAGCGAGCGCCGGTACCGGGAGCTTCAGGAGCAAAGCCTCGACGGGTTCGCACGGACGGACATGGACAGCCGGTTCATCGAGGTCAACGGGGCCTTTGAAACCCTCCTGGAGTACTCGAAGGCCGAGCTTCAGGAGATGACCGTCCAAGACGTCACCCCGGAAAGGTGGTTCAGCAAGGAGCGCGCCCTGATGGAGCAGCTCCGGCGCGACGGGCACACCCCGCTCTTCGAAAAGGAGTTTCGAAGAAAAGACGGGGTCCTGGTGCCTGTGGAGCTTCGGGTCCACCTCACCCGGGACGCAGAGGGTATTCCCCTGGAGATGTGGGCCTTTGTCCGCGACATCACCGAGCGGAAGCAGGCCGAGGCCGAGATTCGGGAAAGCGTGGAGAAGCTGGAACAGAGCAACCGGGACCTGGGGGACTTCGCCTACGTGACCTCTCACGACCTGCAGGAACCGCTGCGAAAGATTCAGACCTTCGGGGACCGGTTGACCGCCAAGTATGCCGATGGCCTCGACGACCGGGGCCGGGATTACCTGGCCCGAATGATCTCCGCGGCCACCCGGATGCGGGGGCTCATCGAGGCGCTGCTGCGTTTCTCCAGGGTGTCCAGCCGCCGGCAGACCTTCTCCGAGGTGGACCTGGGGAAGGCGGTCCAGGAGGCCCTGAGCAACCTCGAGGACCGGATCGAACGGAGCGGCGGGAGCGTGACGGTGAGCGACCTGCCCCGCGTGGAAGGAGACCCCCATCAGCTTGTTCAGCTGATGCAGAACCTCATCGGCAACGCCTTGAAGTTTCAAAGGCCCGGGGTGCCCCCGAGCATCCGCATCGATCACAGGGCGGTGCCCGGACCCAAGCCGGTGGGCAAGCGGAGGAGCAAGTTCAGCAAGCGTTGCGAGATCCGCGTCGAGGACAATGGCATTGGTTTGGACGAGGCCTATGCCGAGCAGATCTTCAAGCCGTTTCACCGCCTGCACGGCCGGGGGGAGTACGAAGGCGCCGGCATGGGCCTGGCCATCTGCCGGAAGATCGTCGAGCGCCACGGGGGCGAGATCCGCGTGGAGAGCGCCGAGGGGCAGGGATCCATGTTCCTCGTGAGCCTTCCCTTCAGGCACCCGGCGGACCGAAAGAAGGGGGCCGCCGGCTAGATGTCGCGAAGGAGCAGAGGCACGAAGGCGGCCGCCATGATGATGCAGCCGGTGACCAGGATGCCGGCCTGAAAGCTCCAGGCGTCGGCCGCCGCGCCCAGGCAGAGAGGGGCCAGGCCGATTCCGGCGATGGTCCCGCCCGAGATGGTTGCTCCGGTGTAGAGGCTCCGCTCTCCCGGATGGCTCAGCTGGCTGATGGCCACCAGACCCACGGGAAAGAACCCGTTGGACAGGGGGGCCTGAATGAACAGCATGGCCACGAGAAACATGAAGTTGGGGGCCGTGGCGATGCCCACGGTGGCGAGCCCCGTGACCAGCAGGATGAACACCAGGACCCGTTTCACCCCGAAGCGGTCCGCCAGAAACCCCGCCAGCACCGTGGCAAAGGCCCCGCCGATGCGTGAGAACCCGAACAGGGTGTTGGCTGTTTCCAGGGGGATGCCCTTTTCCTTGACCAGAAACAGGGGCATGATGCTGTAAAGCCCCATGCTCGCCGTGGCCGCCACCATCCAGAGCGCCACCATGGTCCAGAAGTCGGGCCTGCGGAGGATCTGCTGCAGACTTCCCTGCTTCTCGTCGGCCTGTGGCGGGGCGTCGGGGACCAGGAGTCCGAACAGGCTCACCGCCAGAAGACAGCTGCCTGCCAGGATCAGAAAAAAGCCCCGCCAGTTCAGGAAGTAGAGGGTGAGGGTGGTCAGAAAGGGAATGGACAGGATGCTGATGGACGCGGCCGTGTCGTGAAAGGCCAGGGCCTTGCCCCAGTGACGGGCGTCGAAGAGCCGGGTGAGCAGGGGAATGGCGCTCGGCAAATAGAGCCCGCTGCCCGCTCCCACCAGGAAGAAGATGCCGAGGAGGACGTGGTAGTCGCGGGCGAACCAGGGGCAGGCGAGGGCCGCGGCCAGGGACACGCAGCTGATGAGGATGCTTCGCTTGTAGCCGATCTTGGGGGCCAGGGCCCCGGACAGGAGCAGGCTCGAGGTGTAGCCCACGGCCAGGGCCAGGTAGAGGCCGCCGGCCAGGGCGTGGCTCAGGCCCAGCTCGTCCTCGATGACCGGGAGGAGGGGCGAGAGCGAGGTGCGGGTGGAAAAGGTCAGGAACCACAGGCTCCAGAAGAGCCCGAGAAACAGGATCTTCATGTCTCGGGCTCGAATGCGTCGGGCTCGGGTGTGCGCGCCGAGAGCGCCTGCAGGTATCGATCCTTGAGACCCTTCTTGTACAGCTTGCCCGAGCCGGTCCGGGGGAGCTCGTCCACGAAGTCCACGCTCTTGGGGGCCTTGTACCCGGCGATGCGCTCCTTGCAGTGCCGGATGATGTCCGTCTCGTCGCCGGGGCACCCCTCCTTGAGCACCACCACGGCCTTGACCGCTTCCCCCCACTTGGGGTCCGGCACGCCGATGACCACTGCCTCGAGCACCGACGGGTGCTCGTAGAGGACGTTCTCGACCTCCACGGAGTAAACGTTCTCGCCGCCGGTGATGATCATGTCCTTCTTCCGGTCCACGATGTTCACGTAGCCTTCCGCGTCCACCACGGCCATGTCGCCGGTGTGGAGCCACCCGTTGCGGAACGCGGCCGCCGTTTCCTCGGGTCGTTTCCAGTAACCGGGGGTCACGATGTCCCCCTTGACCGTGATCTCTCCCACCTCCCGATCGTCCCAGGCCACCTCGGTCCCGTCCTCGCGCACCACCTTGAGAAGCACCCCCAGAAAGGGCCGGCCGGTCCGGGCCTTGTACACGAACTGTTCCTCGGGGGGCAGGCCGGTGAGCCGGTCCTTGAGGATGGAGACGGTCAAATACGGGCTCGTCTCGGTCATGCCGTAGGTCTGAATGTAGTCGCACCCGAAGGTGTCCATGATGCGGCGCACCACCTCCGGTGCGATGGAGGACCCGCCGCTCAGGATCACGCGGAGGCCGCTGAGGTCCCGCTCCCCCACCCCGGGGGTGTGGACGAGCATGTTGAGCATGGTGGGGATCATGTTGGTCAGGGTCACCCGCTCCCGCTCCATGAGGGACAGGACCTCGGGCGGGTCGAAGTCCTCGATCAGCACGTGTTTCCCCCCCACCCAGGTGAGGGCGAAGGTGGCCCAGGCATCGGCCAGGTGGAACAGGGGCGCGGCGTGGATCCACCGGTCCCGGTCCGTGATCTGAAGCTCGGCGATGGCGGCCAGGGCGTGGGTGCATACGTTCTTGTGGGTCAGCATGACGCCCTTGGGCTGACCCGTGGTCCCGCTGGTGTAGTAGAGGTGCGCCACGTCCTCGTCCCGCGTGTCCGGCGGCGAAGGCGGTGTGTCCGTGGCGTTCTGTGCCACCGCTTCCTCGTACTCGACGGCTTCGTATGTGTGGGGCCGGTCCCCCGGACCGGCCCAGATCACCCGCTGAAGCGGGGTTTGAAGCGTTCCCAGTTGCTCTACACTGTCCCGAAACCGCCCCGCCGCAATGAGCGTCGCGGCCCCGGAGTCGTTGAGGATAAAGGCCAGCTCCCGGGGGGAGAGGCGGAAGTTGAGGGGGTTCAGGACGGCGCCGATCTGAGCCACGGCGAAGTAGACCTCCAGGAACTCGCGGCGGTTGGGAAGGAGCCCGGCCACACAGTCGCCTTTGCCCACACCCGAGCTTCGCAGGAACGCGGCCAGGGCGAAGGTGCGGCGAGCGAAGGCGCGGTAGGTGAACCGGTGCTCCCCGCAGACCACGGCTTCGCGATCCGCGTGGAGGCTGAGGGCCTTTTCGAGAATGAAGGGAATCTGCATACGGTCTCCTGCGTTGCGTGGCGCCCTAAAGCGAACACGGGGTCCACACGGTTTGAATGAACGGCGGCTCCCGGAAAGCGATCCGGTGCAACCGAGAAAGGGGCAGGCCCTGTCCGGGACTGCCCCTTTCCGGGTCGGGTCGATGCGGCGCCGAGTACGCCTTACATGAGGCCCAGCTTGAACTTCATGGAGTTGAGGGTGTTTTTCATGAGCATGGTGATGGTCATGGGGCCCACGCCGCCGGGCACCGGGGTGATGTAGCCGGCGATCTCCTTGGCCTCGTCGAAGTCCACGTCGCCCCGGAGGATGGCGATTTTCTTGCCGGTCTTCTCGCTGATCTTCTCGCCCACCCGGTTCACACCCACGTCGATCACACAGGCGCCGGGCTTGATCCACTCGGGCTTGACCAGCCCGGGGACGCCCGCGGCCACGATGAGGATGTCGGCCCGCTTGCAGTGGGCGGCCAGGTCCTTGGT